>CALLWY010000278.1 GCA_938015865.1 uncultured Planctomicrobium sp. | reverse complement strand
TGCATTCTCTATTCCGTTCGAAGAACCGTTCCGGAGTGTGGTGTTGGCCCCTTTTAAAGACACCAGTCCTGCCGGGGGCGGCAATCTGGTGAAGTGAACGCAGAGGCGGAGAGACGCGGGGACGCAGAGAGCCGCTTCGCCCCTCCTGTCGGAGGACTATCGCGGTCACATCAGTGATTAGAGCCCCGTTTCGATGGCTCACCAGACACCGACTTTTTACAGCTCGATGTTGAGTTCTTCGATCTTTCGATACAGGCTGGACAACCCCAACTTCAGACGCCGGGCGGCTTCTCGCTTGTCCGGCCACTGCCGCAGCACGCGGGTAATATGAAGCCGCTCGTAGTGACGCAGGGCGCTGCGGAGGTCGTCAGTATCCGGGAGAGGTTGTCCCAGCCCGAGCAGATCCGGCGGGAGGTCGCCCGGTTCGATCTGGGTTCCGTCGCACATGATGACCGCTCGTTCCAGGGCGTTGTCCAGCTGGCGGACATTCCCTTTCCACTGGGCCGACATCAGCAGGCGGATTGTTTCGCTGGAGGCGCTGATGACCCGTTTTCGAAGGGCCCGGGAGTGTTTTGCAATGAAGTGATCGACCAGTTCGGGAATGTCATCCAGACGTTCTCTCAACGGAGGGATCCGAATCTTTCCGCCGTCGAGCCGATAGAACAGGTCCTCCTGAAACTTCCCTTCTCCGACGAGCCGTAACAGGTCTTCGCTGGTGGATGAGATGATTCGGCAGCTGACGGAATAAACCTCAGCCCCGCCGGAAGGCATGCTTTCCTGATACTCGATGGCACGGAGAAGTTTGGTCTGCGTTCCCATCGGCAGGCTGGCAATTTCATCGAGGAAGACGGTCCCTCTCCCTGCGGTTCGAAGAATCCCCGGCTGGCTCTTTCCCCCTGCTTCGCTCCCAAAAAGCTCCGCTTCCAGAAGTTCCACCGGACGAGTTCCGCAGTTCACAGCGAGGAACTTCTCTTCCCGCATGGGACCTGCAGCATGAATCGCTCGGGCAAACAGCTCTTTGCCCGTTCCGGTTTCTCCGACGAGGAGAACATTGGAATGGGTGACGGCAATTTTCCCGATCGCTTCCTGCAACACGCGAAGAGGCTCGCTGGAGCCGACAATCTGATCAAATCGATTCGGCTGAGCCAGCTCGCGACGGAGCTTCTGGTTTTCCAGATAAAGGTCACGGTATTCAAAGACGCGACGGAGTTTATTGGCCAAGTCCTCGAAGATGACCGGCTTGGTCAGGTAATCGAACGCTCCGGCTTTGAACGCTTCCACTGCCGATTCTACCGTTCCATAGGCAGTGATGATCAGGACAAAGAGGGACGGATTGATCCGGTGCATCTGCCGCATCAGTTTGATGCCGTCTCCATCGGGAAGTTGGATATCGCAGACGGCGAGGTGATAGTCGCGTTCCTTGACCCGGGCCACCCCTTCTTCAACGCTGCCGGCAGTTGTGACCTGATACCCTTCCCCGGTCAGAAATTCTGCGATCGAATTCCGGATGATCGGTTCATCCTCCACGATCAGGATCTGACGGACGGGGTGAGTGTCTTGTTGCGGAACAGGGCTCATGGCGCGTTAAACTGTCTCGAAAGGAAATCGAACGGCGTTCCTGAATATTCTAGAAACCTGCCGCGAAAGCACCAATGCAGTAACCAGTTCAGTGCCTGATGCACATGATGGAAATTGAGTTGTTCCGCTGAGGAGTTCAAGTCTGTAACGTTCGAATTCAGGGATTTCCGTCAGAGAGATCACGATCGATGGTCCCTTCCAGTCTGTTCCATTGACCGCCAGAAGAGACTCCGGTTCAATGAAGCGAAAATCCTGCCCCCGTGGACCTCAAGGATCAGTTAGAAGGGCGTCTCTCATGTTTGGCCTGTTTGGCGGGAAAGACTGGAACGTACTGGCAGTCATTTTTGAGCGCCGGGATCTCTACAAGGTCAGTGGTCAGCGGGTGAAAGGGAGTGCGGCTGTAAAAGCCCGCGACGGAGCGAAAGCCCATCCACGTTCGATTTACTGGGCTGTCTTCAACCAGAAGGGATCATTTCAGGAAGGGGGACCGGGGGCCGGTTCGCTGCAGGTCCCGGGAGATGTTCTGAAACGTCTGGAACGGGAAATCGCGACCAACCGAACCGTTCAGGAAATCCTCAAGGCTTTGGAGACCCGGGAGTCGGACAAAGTCGCCAAACCGCTGGTCTGGCATGGTTATCCGCCCCGACAGATGCACGGGGCAGATTAAGCCCCGCATTGCTGTCCCAATCGCGAGCCTCTGTCTCGGGGGAGTGTGGCGTTTACTTGTTATTCCATCACACTCTTGATCTCCGCTGAATGGTGATGCGCTCGAAAGGACGTTGGTCTTTTCTCCCTTTGCGTCTCCCCGCCTTCACGTCTTCGCGATCAATTCTCTTCCCCGATCGTGGAGTTGGCTCCTTTCAACGGCGCCAGACCTACCGAGTTCTCGCAACTGGTGAAAAAACGCAGAGTTGGAGAGACGCGGGGGCGAAGAGAATGACTTCGCCCCCGAAAGAGTGGCTCAATCACAGAGAGTGGCTCAATCACTCTGTTGCCAGTGTCCCCAGAGGTGGCTCCGGCTTGACCGGACGATTGCGAAGAATGATCACGACTGCTTCACAGATCATCATGATCGCCAGTCCAATGAGAAGGATGGCAATCCAGGCAACTGGGTTCGCGGTCACCCCCCCTTTGAACTGCTTGTAAACCATCCCCGCGAGTGCCCAGATACTCATCACGGACATCACGACCATCGGGATTCCGGTGACAAACCAGACCCACGCTGCCTTTCGGGTCCGCCACAGCCAGACGGTCACTCCCAGAAGAGTGATCGCGGCCAGAAGCTGGTTACTTGCTCCGAATAGCTCCCAGAACGTTCGCCAGACCGGAATCCGTCGTCCGGCGTCGTCCGTGAAGGTCTGAAAGACGAAGAACATCGGGGCTCCCGTTGTGACGATCGTCCCCAGCCAGCGCCCGGCGGATCCCTGCAGACCGGTCAGCTCCTGAATAATGAACCGGCCGAGTCGAGTGCAGACATCAAGCGTGTCATAGACAAAGGTCGAGAACGCCATCAGGGCGAAGGAGACCCCAATCGCGGGGGGAATATTCACCGACTCCAGAAAACTGCCGATTCCCAGAGCATAAATAAAGTTCGGCTGCGGATTTTTGACCAGTTCGTGATCACTTGCCAGTGACATCACACAGCACAGGGAGACAATGGCCACCATCGCTTCCAGCAGCATGCTCCCATATCCGACACTCTTGGCATTCATCTCGTTTTTGAGCTGTTTCGATGTCGTTCCACTTGCAATCAGCGAGTGAAATCCGGAACAGGCCCCGCACGCAATCGTGATAAACAGCATGGGGGCGAGTGTGTCCCCTTTCAGACTGACCCATCCCGAGAAGGCGGGCAGCTCCACCGGCTTTCCACCCATGATCAGGCCAATCGCCCCCGCTCCCAGAGCGATAAACAGAAAATATCCCCCCAGGTCGCCGCGGGGTTGCAGCAGAATCCATAACGGAGCCACGGAGGCGACAGCACAATAAAGCAGCAGTGCGACGTCCCAGATCACATGAGCACGTGCCAAAGCATCCGCATCGGAGATCCCCGGAGAAAGCTGTTTGACAATCTGGGCGACGTCGAACGGGATGTGCTGTCCAAGAACGATCGCCACGCCGACCAAAGGAAGAAAGATCAGTGTGGCTAGTCCGCTGCTGAGTTTCGTGTATCGGACCAGAAGTCCCATGATGATCGGAAGCACCAGGTACATCAGCGAAGACGAGGCGATCCCCGCTCCGGAGACCACTTCGCCGTTCTCAAGTGTCTGTTGTCCGATGAAGGAGGCTGCGGTGATATCAGTGAACGCGACGATGATGTAGACGAGTGCCAGCCAGATAAAGGTGAGAAACAGCAGGAAGGCCCGCTGACTCATGTTTTCACGCACCACTTCGGCGATTGATTTTCCCTGATGACGCACGGAGGCGACCAGTGCGGTGAAATCGTGGACTCCCCCAATGAAAATCGAGCCGAGCAGAATCCATAACAGAGCCGGCATCCATCCAAATGCCGCCCCGGCGAGGATGGGCCCGACAATCGGCCCTGCGGCTGCAATGGCTGAGAAGTGCTGGTTCAACAGCGCCCCGGTTTCCTGTGGGGCATAATCAAGGTCATCACGGAGTGTGTACGCTGGAGTCGGCGCATTCGGGTCGAGCCGCAGCAAGTTCACGAGAAGCGAACCATATGTCCGATACGCAATCAGCAGGATCACTGCCGACACCAGAACAACCGTAACCATCATGGGGGATGGATCCTCTCTCAATTTGTGCCGTTCAACGGCGGCATTTTTTGACCGAATGCGGGACATCATCGCTCTCAGGGAGCACTGAACCTGACATCCTGGATCGATGCCATCAGCCCCCGTAGCGAATTCACCAACGTCCCGATCGGACGGTTCATATTTCAGTTTTTTGATGTACCCGTTTCCGAAGTGTATCGAATCGATCGCTTCAGACAAATGCAAGTTCCCATTGAAGGAACAGCCGGACAGAATTGCGAAAAAGCGGCGAATGGAGGAGAGTCTGTTCCGATAGAAATGACTTTTCCGTGTGGTCATCAATGAATTTCAAAGGTGTCTTTTATGGCCGAATCCAATCCACCGTCGCTGCCCGGACAGAGCATCGATGACGGGCGTGGGCGTATCTTCCCCTGCCCTCAGTGTGGATCGGATCTTGTTTTCAAGATTGGCCATCAGTCGCTGGGGTGTCCCTTTTGCGGGCATCTGGTGCAAATTGAACTCTCTCCCGATGCGGAAGTAAGAGAACAGGACTTTCACGACGCGCTTAATGCGCTGGCCGAGAGAAAACGGTCTCAGACCGCGCCGACCGAGCAGAATGAAGTTCGCTGCGAGTCGTGTGGGGCGAACGTCCTCTTTGAAGGAACGCTCACCAGTACCACCTGCCCTTACTGCGGGTCTCCCATTCAGCGGGAAAATGTTCACCGGGGCGGTTTTCGAATCCCGGTCGATGGGGTCATCCCCTTTCGTATTCCGGAGGAGAAGGCCAACGAACTCTTCACCCGCTGGGTTCATTCACGCTGGTTTGCTCCCGGTGATTTCCGGCATGCCGGGGAGCGGGGAAAGCTCAATGGCGTCTATCTCCCCTATTGGACATTTGATGCAATGACGTTTAACCGGTATCGGGGAGAACGCGGGGAGCGTTACACGGTCACCACAGGTGGATCTGGAAAAGACAGTAAGAGTGAAACACGGGTCCGTTGGACCCCGGCCAGTGGAAGTTTTCAGAAATTCTTTGACGATGTCCTCATTCACGCAGCGACGGGGCTGCCGGCAACAAATATTGCCCGCCTCGCTCCCTGGCCATTAAACGATGCAATTCCGTTTACCCCGGAGTTCCTCGCGGGATTTTTTTCCCGGACCTATGACATTGATCTGGATGACGCCTTCCTGCTGGCGAAACGGGAAATCGAGCATCAGGTTCATGCGCTCTGCCGGTCTCGAATTGGTGGGGATGAGCAGCGTCTTCATCACGTTGACTGCCGCATGGACGCGATCACGTACAAGCACCTGCTTCTTCCAGTCTGGATGCTGGCCTATCGATATCGTGACCGGAGCTACCGGGTCTTTGTGAATGCGCTGACCGGAAATGTTCAGGGGGAACGTCCTTATAGCTGGCTCAGGATCACATTCGCAGCTTTGTGTGTTCTGGCCGTCGTTCTCCTGATTGCCGGGCTCCTTAACTCAAGGTGAACTGCAAATGATCAGGAAGTTGATGAGGAAGATTTCCTTCTGAATTCAAAAATTTGTCCTGATTGGTGCGGGACGTGCACCGGGGCTTCAAAAGCGGGAATCCTGATTTTGATGCGGTTTTTTGCGTCTTCGAAAATGTCGATCACTGGATTGGCAAAAAGGATGGATTACCGTTTATATTCAGTGAATGCTTCATTTTGTGCGCAATTCAATGCACAGCAGGCCGGATTCTCCATTGTGATTGGGGCAATCATTTGAATCTGAGCGACAGATTACGGCATCGACTTGCCGCTCGGGGCGTGATGAACTTGGGAGCATTGTTGCTTGATTTTTGAGCATTTTCAGTAAGGGATCGCTGCCTGATGCAGTCCCAGCAGTGAGGAGATTCGACGAAATGTTGTCCTGAATCCGGACAGGCTCATCGGCCTGAAAAGGTGATGAGTTGAAGCACTCGGCCTTCGTGGTTTTGCTTGTGAACCTGAACGTTCTCTCCATCGACGGTGTATGAAACCTGCTTTTGAAAAGCTTCTGCCTCCAAGCGGTCATTCATTTCGCTGTTTCAATCGCGAAACGATTACCGCAGCCTCTCGCTGGCATCGTCATCCAGAGATCGAACTCACATATGTGGAGCATGGTTCGGGAACCCGGATCGTCGGGGACAATATCTCCAGCTACGGCGATCATGATCTGGTCCTGATTGGCTCCAATCTTCCCCATACCTGGCATTCAGACGACTATCAGGGGAGCCAGCTTGATCTGCACCCCGCTGTCGTGGTCCAGTTCCGACGGGACTTTCTCGGAGACCAGTTTTTCCACGCTCCGGAGCTGATGCGGGTGCGGGAACTGCTGGACAGGGCGTCTCGCGGTTTGAAGTTTGACGAAGCGACCGCCCAGCGTATCGGTACGCAACTGAACTCGATGATTCATGAAAAGCCTTCACTCAAGCTCATTCATCTACTCGAGTGTCTGATCGAATTGGCAGAGATCGAAACCTTCACCCCGCTGGCCAGTGTCGGATTCTCGACGCCGCCCAGTGATGCCCTTCAGACCCGAACCGAAGATATCTGCAATTTTATTGGGCAGAATTACCGGAATCCCAATCTGACACATCAAACGCTTGCAGACTACGCAGAGATGAATGCCAGCGCGTTCAGCCGGTTTTTCCGTGGCACAACTGGCAAAACCGCAATGAACTACATTTCGGAGATGCGGGTCAGTCTGGCGTGCCGACTTCTGGCAGACACTGATCTGAGCATTTCCGAGATCCTCAAGAGTGCGGGCTTCAGCAATACATCGAACTTCAATCGGCAATTTCACCGACTTCAGGGGATGTCCCCCCGTGAGTACCGCAAGATACACAGGACAATTGCCCGCATTCAGGGACCTGATCAAGCGACCGATCCGGGGGAAGACTGACCCTCATCGTGCTGGTCGGTTTGTCGTCATCGGGCACAACCGGCATCCGCTCCTGTCGGATTCCTGGCGGATCGTTTTGACGGGGAGGACTTTAACGATGGGACACTGAAGAAATGAGGTGTCTGTCCCCTGCTTTCTCAGGCCACTGGCGACTACTCGTCCTTGAGTGTGTAGATGGGGAGCCCTTTCACTTCGGCAAACTTCTTCGTCAGGACGGTGAGTGTCTTTGTCTCCTCGTTGATGGAGACGACCATCTCCTTCCCAGCTTCCTGATATTCGTTGGTAATCGTGAAGAGGGCCTTCTCAACAGAGACTTTTCCAAGGTTCATCGTCTGGGGCATGTTCTTGGTATACCCGGCGTCTTTCAGGGCATCCCCATCGACATAGAGTTTCACCTCAATTTCCCCGCACAGATACGTCAGCGCCTGTTCCAGCGGGGTCCTTGAGAATTCAACATCGATCTTCACTTTCAGTCGCTCCGCCACAGTCTCCGGCAATTGCGGCTTCGTCGGCTGCTGAGGAGTCTGAGCAGCGACATTGAAATTGGTTCGCGAGGCTTCATCGATCGTAAACAGGGTCGCCAGCGCGAGATTCGGTGTCGCCTTGGCTGGAAGAACGGTTGTCAGCA
Source organism: uncultured Planctomicrobium sp. (assembly GCA_938015865.1). Lineage (GTDB taxonomy): Bacteria > Planctomycetota > Planctomycetia > Planctomycetales > Planctomycetaceae > Planctomicrobium. The sequence goes on along the minus strand of CALLWY010000278.1, from coordinate 6,929 downwards.
GGACATTTCGTTGCCGGGTCCGAATCACTGTCGATTGAACCAGAGCTTCCAGCATCGCCGGGAAGCGGCCAATCAGTTGTCGGAACCGCATTTCGCGAGGCTGCATTTTCAGAGCGACCTCTTTCCAGATCGTTTCCGGAAGCTGGGCGAGTTTTTCCCGAAGCGACGCCTCCAGCCGACCCGGGGCGCGGAGGGGGATCGGACGAATGATCAGTTCCGAATGGAAGTAACCGTACGGATGGAGAGACCAGCTGGCCATTTCCACATCTTCTCCTGCCCATTCTGTCAGTGCGGTCAGGAACTGTTGGGATTCGGCAGGAACAAGCTGGGACTGATGGATCTGGAGGTCGCGCAGGTCGGTGACGACCGTCAGAAGGCGGTCCCGATCGGTCTGTTGCAGAAGTTCCAGCAAACCAGCAGAGGCGTCCTGATTCGGTGTATTGATCGAATACTCCAGATCACTTGCCTGTGAGGCGGGACAGAGGGCAAATGTCCTCTCATCCTTGATGAGGCAGGCAGTCAGATCGCCGACCATGATACGGAGGTCCGGACGCTCGGTGATGTCGTAGAGAGGTTTCCCCGGGAAGAGGTCCAGCATCGTCGACAATTTCTGTGGTTCGTTCAGCCGAACCACGCAGGCGTATTGAGGGGCAACGCCTCGGGCTCCGAACAGCACTCCGATCGTCAGTTCCTCAATCTGCTCCGGACGAAATTTGGTCAGTGATTCAATCTGTGATGCCATCCAGCTGACCAGCCCATCTGTCAGGCTGGCCCGCAGGACCTTGCTTTCGTAATCATTTGACCAGAGTCGGGCGGGATGAAGGTGCAGCACCATGTTGACGCCGCTGGGCATCATTTGCAGCGTGACTGGATTCCCATTAGTGGGGTTGAATTCCGCGACCAGATCCTCGTTCTTTTCGAGCATCTCTCGCGAATATGGCTGCGTCGGATCATGAGCAGGTTCTTCCGGCACGTTCCGCGCAGCGGGTGTTGGAATGGCGGGAGCCGTCGATGCCTTTCGTTCCTGCATGGCGAAAAAGGCAATCACTCCAATGGCAGCAATGCCCACGACACCCTGCATGATCAGTTTGACCGGACTCTTCTTCTGACGACGCGGGATGATGGGTTCATCCAGATCAGCCGGGACAGGAAATCCGGGCCCGGTTGCGGAGGGTTTCTCTGCTGGCTTGGAGCCAGAAGGGGGGGAAAGGACTGGCTCCTCAAAGACCGGGAAGCCCCCTTTGTCCGAGGTCTTCTTCGCAGGTGGTGGGAAGCTCAGCGTGTCGTCGCTGGAGAGCGCGGCGGCATCAACTGGAGGAGCTGCAGGCGATGCCGACTGGTCGTGATCGCTCTCATCAAAAGAGGGGAACGCAGGGAATGTCCCCTCCTCTGCTTTTCGGGCGGGCTTGGGCTGTGTCGGACTGACTGGAACTTTGGACGCTTGCGGAGCGGGGCGGGAGACCTTCTCCGGGGGATTCTCCACCCGGGGATCACGGAGAACGAACCGCTCCTTGCACCCGGGACACTTCACCGTCTGACCGAAGAGAGAGTCATCCTTGATTTTCAGCTTCGTCTTGCAGTGAGGGCAGTGCTGGGTCACGGTCGTTGACATCGGAATCGCGGACTCCCCTGAAACCTGTGGAGACTCATCAGACAGACATATCAGTGTATGCAAATCCCTCTTCAGAAGAAAAACGAATACTTATGAAGAGGATGTCCCTTCTTAGCCCTGTGATGTCTCGAATCGTGAGATCGATTCGGCAACGGCAATGGCTTTCAGCTGACCACGGGCCTTGTTGAGTGTCTCCTGATATTCACTTTCAGGGATACTGTCGGCCACGATTCCCGCTCCGACCTGCACGTACGCTTTCCCGTTCATCATGACGAGAGTCCGCAGGGCGATGCAGGTATCCATGTTCCCGGTGAAATCAATGTACCCCACTGCTCCGGCATAGGGACCGCGCCGGTGTTTCTCGAACTCGTCGATGATTTCCATCGCCCGGACCTTCGGAGCTCCGGAAACGGTTCCGGCAGGAAGTCCCGCCCTCAGCGCTGCCAGCGAGGTCAGTCCCGGTTTCAGTTTTCCGGTGACGTTTGATGTGATGTGCATGACATGGCTGTACTTCTCAACCACCATGACATCACTCAAGCGAACGGAGCCGTATTCGGCAATCCGCCCGACATCGTTGCGGGCCAGATCGATAAGCATAATGTGCTCAGCCCGCTCCTTCGGATCTGCCAGAAGTTCGGCCGCCAGCGCTTCGTCTTCGGCTTCGTTTCGCCCACGTTGTCGTGTGCCAGCCAGAGGACGAATGGTCGTGATACCATCTTCCACCCGGACCATGATCTCGGGAGAACTTCCGACCAGGGTTGCTTGCGGAGCCTCCAGAAGGAACATGAACGGACTGGGATTCACCACCCGCAGCGCCCGGTACACATCCATCGGGTCCGCATCGGTTTCGACTTCCAGACGCTGGCTGAGAACGACCTGAAAGATGTCTCCTGCCCGAATGTAGTCCTTGGCCGATTCAACAACCTGCTCGAACTCTTCTTTGGTGAAGTTGGATGTCCAGTTGGGAAGCTCCGCCTGGTCCAGTTCCACATCCGGCATGGCCAGACCGGAATCCCGGTCCTGAAGCTGCTGACACAAGACATCGACGCGCGCACAGGCCCGCTCGTAGGCCCGCTGAGGATCATCGATATCCGTTCGGGCATGAACGACCACGAGCGTGATCTTGCGGATATGATCGAAGATGATCATCGCATCGTGCAGGCCGAATGAAAGATCGGGGAGGTGTCGATCATCCTCCGGTGGATTCTCCAATTTCTCCGTATAGCGAACAACATCGTACCCGGCATATCCGACAGCCCCTCCCAGAAAGCGAGGGAGTCCGGGGAGGTGAACAGCCTGATACTTCTGGATCAGGGATTCCAGTTCCGTCAGCGGGTCATCGACGACGCTGCGGGTCACTTTGTCCCCTTCCGTGATGACGATTTCTTTCCCGAAGGCCTCGATGCGGAGAAACGGATCGCCCCCCATGAAGCTGTAACGCCCGACTTTCTCTCCTCCGACGACGCTTTCAAAGAGAAACCGGTTCTTCGTCCAGCCCGCTTTGCAGAACGCAGACACAGGGGTCAGCGTGTCGCTGTAAATCATCCGATAAACCGGGACCAGCGGTGCCTGGGCAGCAAGGCGGGAAAACTCATCAAACGAAGGGTGATGCATCGAAAGACTCTGAAGTCAGTTTTTGAAGGTGTCTCTCCTCACCGTTGTGGGAGAGGTTCTGGCTGCTGATGGTGAATCGGGGAACGGAGGTTATTTTGCTGTCACGACAGGGACGCTTCATTGCTTCGGGATAGAACCTGCACGACGGACAAGGTTCGCGGAAGGGGTCAAAAGCGGCGGCGCTCCAGACGGCATTTTCGCGAGAACGCATCTTAACGAGTCCAACCCGGGGGACAAATCGTGCCCAAATGAATGCGCCGTTGGAAGATGCCGAGGGAAGCCCGGGAAATAAAAATCCGCCTTGCTGGACAGCAGTGCTGGTCAACAAGGCGGATTCCGTTTGACGAGTTTATCGACCGTTGACGGTCAGCTCCTTATGGGAGGGAGCGTCCGCGTCAACTGTTGGTTCACTGGAAGGTCAGCTCTCCGTGCTGGGTTCCGACATGGATTGTCGCCCCTTCTTTGAATTCGCCCGACAGAATTGCCCCCGCCAGTGCGTTCTGGAGGCGATTCTGGATGACCCTTTTCAGTGGGCGAGCTCCATAGACCGGATCGTACCCTTCGTTCGCGAGAAGCGTCTTGGCCTCTTCGGAGACTTCCAGACCGTAGTCCTTTGCTGCGAGCTGTTTCTGCAACTTCTGAATCTGAAGCTCGATAATCTTGCGGATATCGGCTCGTTCCAGAGGTCGGAACACGATCACATCATCAATCCGGTTCAGGAATTCCGGTCGGAACTCTCTCTTAAGTGCCTCCATGCAGACGGTTCGGATCTGTTCTTCATCCCCCTCCTCTGCCAGTTCGAGGATCTGCTGCGAACCGATATTGGAGGTCATGACGATAATCGTGTTGGTGAAGTCAACTGTCCTCCCCTGCCCGTCGGTCAGGCGGCCATCGTCGAGGACCTGCAACAGGACGTTGAAGACGTCGCGATGGGCCTTCTCGATTTCGTCAAACAGGATGACCGAGTAGGGCTGTCGGCGAACCGCTTCCGTCAGGCGCCCCCCCTCTTCGTATCCCACATATCCCGGTGGAGCCCCAATCAAACGCGCGACGGCGTGCTGTTCCATGAACTCGCTCATGTCGATGCGGATCATGTTCCGTTCATCATCGAACAGGAATTCCGCAAGGGCTTTGCAGAGTTCAGTCTTCCCAACCCCGGTCGGACCCAGAAAGATGAACGAGCCGATCGGTCGGTTCTTGTCCTGCAATCCCGAGCGGGACCGCCGAACGGCATTGGCGACGGCGGAAACCGCCTCTTCCTGACCGATCAGTCGCTGATGAATCAGGGTTTCCATCTGGAGCAGTTTTTCCCGCTCCGTCTTCAACATCCGGCTGACAGGGACTCCCGTCCATGCAGAAACGACCTGCGCAATCTCTTCGGGGCCGACCTCCGTCCTCAGCAAGCGCGGACGTTGTTCAGTGGCATCCGTATCTTGTTTTTCTGCCTCTTCTTCCTGCGCCTGCACCTGCTTGCGGAGCCGGTTTCGTTCCTGATCGAGCTTGAACAGGTGCTGGTAATCCGCTTCATCAATGAGGCGTCCGCTGGCCTGCTTTTCACGCATGGCGGCTTCCGCCTGCGAAAATTCCAGCTCGATCTGTTCGAGCTTTTCGCGGACCCCTTTGACATCTCCCAGCCCGAGTTTTTCGGACTCCCACTGTTCCTTCAGGCTGGCGAGTTTCTGCTTGAGGGCTTCGGTTTCCTGCTGAATCTCGGCTCGTTCCTTGGCGGCGTGTTCTTCGTCCTCTTCCGCGAGCTGGCGTGCTGCCAGTTCGAGTCGAGTCAATCGCCGCTGAACCTCGTCAATCTCCGTTGGAACGGAGTGAAGTTCCATGGAGACCCGCGAGGCGGCTTCATCCACAAGGTCAATGGCCTTGTCCGGGAGGAAACGGTCGCTGATGTACCGGTCCGAAAGTGTGGCTGCTGCATCCAGAGCCGAATCGCGAATCCGGATGCCGTGATGTCGTTCGTACCGTTCCTTCAGACCCCGCAGAATCGCGATGGTGTCTTCCACCGTCGGTTCGCGCACAACGACCGGTTGGAACCGACGCTCGAGGGCGGCGTCTTTCTCAATGTATTTCCGGTACTCATCCAGCGTGGTCGCTCCGATACAGTGGAGTTCCCCGCGAGCCAGAGCGGGCTTGAGGAGGTTGGAGGCATCCATCGCGCCATCGGTTTTTCCAGCTCCGACGACGGTATGAAGTTCGTCGATGAAAAGGATGATCTTCCCGGAAGCCTTTTCGACCTCGGTCAGAACGGCCTTCAGCCGGTCTTCGAATTCACCCCGGTATTTCGCCCCGGCGATCAGTGCTCCCATGTCCAGAGCGATGACCCGTTTGTCCTTGAGCGCCTGCGGGACGTCCCCGAGGACAATACGATGAGCCAGTCCTTCAACGATGGCGGTCTTCCCGACACCCGGGTCTCCGATCAACACCGGGTTGTTTTTCCGGCGACGCGAGAGAACCTGAATGACGCGGCGAATTTCGTTGTCCCGGCCAATGACCGGGTCAATTTTGCCTGCCCGGGCCAGCTCGACCAGGTCTTTCCCGTATTTCTCCAGAGCCTGATATTTGTCCTCTGGGTGCTGGTCGGTCACCTTCTGGTTTCCGCGGACCTGTTTCATTGCGGAGATGATGTCGTTTTCATTGACTCCGTGGATCTGAAGGACCCGTTTGGCCGCATCTTCAACCCGCATCAAGGCGACAAAGAGGTGTTCGGTCGAGACGTATTCATCCTGCAGACTGGCGGCGAATTTCTGTGCTTCGTCAAAGACCTGCATCAGTTCGCGGGATGCAGCGATATCGACGTTCGATCCCGTTGAGGACGGAAGGCGTTGCAGTTCGCTGTCCACAATCCGTTGAAGCTGCGTCGTATTTGTCCCCATTTTGGCCAGAATTGCCCGGGGAATGCTGTCTCCCTCCTCAAGCAGCGCCTTCAGCAGATGCAGCGGCATCAGCTGTCGGTGATTCATCCCGCGAGCAATCTCATGAGCCGATTGAATTGCTTCTTGAGACTTCGCAGTCAGTTTGTCCATCTTGAATGCCATTGATTGTCGCTCCCTTCTCAGAGTGTGACAGCATCAGGATGCAATCGGTATACCGAACAACGGAGAACTGTCTTTCTGTCTTAAGTTTTTGTTCTATATTTGTTTATGCCTTTGAGTCGTGTATGGTGACGTAACTGTGGTGTCAAAGTGGCAGTGTTTGGGGCGAGCGTTTAAGTTTGGCTTGCTGCCAAATTGGCGTTTTTTGGGCCTCACTTCTGGCCTGAAATGTGAGGAGGAGTCTGCCCATTTTTCAGTTGATTCAGATAGTACTCCGCTGTCCGCTTTAACCCTTCTGAAAGGGGAACCCTGGGTTCCCAGTTCAGGACCTTGCGGGCTTTGGTGATGTCGGGGCAGCGGCGTTTGGGGTCGTCCTGAGGAAGAGGCTTGTGCACCACGCGCGAGTTGGACTTCACAACGGAAAGGACCGCCTCAGCCAGCTCCAGCATGGTGTTCTCGACCGGGTTCCCCAGATTGACCGGGCCGATTTCGTCCTCCTGCTCCATCATCTTGATGAGGCCATCGATCAGGTCATCGACATAGCAAAACGATCGGGTCTGGCTGCCGTCGCCATAGATGGTCAGGTCTTCTCCCCGGAGCGCCTGCATCAGAAAGTTGGAGACGACCCGGCCATCGTTGGGGTCCATTCGAGGTCCATAGGT
>CALLWY010000277.1 GCA_938015865.1 uncultured Planctomicrobium sp. | reverse complement strand
GGCGGCGCCCTCCATTGACTGGGAGTCCGCCGTTTTTGGGTTCATCTGCAAAGCAGGCTCGGAAGTCTCCATAGACGATTGCCGGTCGGCCGGCAGCAAGATTGGCGGCCTTGTGGACTTCCACGTAGACCTCCATTTCACTGACACCTTCCCGGACAACTTCAAGCAATCGAGCCTGACCAGCTTCTCCTGCCGCCATACATTGCTTGAGAAGTTCGATTTCGTCCTGATGTTTCACTCTCCGGAGAGAGCGGAGCATCGCCCCCAGATCGAGGAACGGGCTGGCCCCCGGACTCTGGTTGGAAGAGAACTCATAGAATTGAGGATCCAGCAGTGCGGCTGCTCCCACCGGGAGCCATTCCGCTTCGACCAGACCCCGACGGCTCTTCAGAGTCGAGACCACCTCTCCCACGGCCCGGAACAGAGCGTGGTCCCGGTCAATCACCGAATGTTTGTGGTCATACCACGTCGTGATGTTGGTCTTGTCCACGTAGGGCTGATGGATGGCAGAGCGAAATGTGAAGTTGTCTGCCATCAGAGTGGCTGTGCCGTCCCGTTCAAGCAGCAGCAGTCCCCGCTCCCCACCGGAGAAACTGAGAGGTTGAACCAGAAAGTTGCAGAGGTAATGCACATGACGGGGATCTGCAATCAGGAGCCAGTCAATCGCATCGGGAATCATCTCCCACAAACGTTGCCGACGTGCCTGACAACCTTCAAGTGTCAACATGATGCATCCCTCTGGTCAAGATTGTGAATTCGATGACCCCTGATTGTAACGGGGAAGCGGCAGGTTGAAACTCAGGGTGAGATCCGGAGGTTGTTTGCTCCCTGGCATGAAGCCCGTGCAGAATCACCACCCATTGGAATGACCTGATGGGAGGCTCATCAATCCCGGTGAATCTGACATCCCTTCGATGTCAAATTTTCAAATTCGCGACACTCAAAAAATGGAACAGAAAATGTTTGAGTCGCTGTAAGTTTCTTCGTAGAGCAACATTGAGAAAATTGTGTGGCGACTGGCACGAACTCGGGACGGAAAATGCAATTCTTCATCGGCAGGATCTGCCGGTTGGAGGCAGTCACCCATTATCCTGTTCGCCGGTGTCGGCGACGTTCCTGTCATGAGGAGTCAGCTAACTGCTGATAAGGAGCTAAGCCATGAAGACTTTCGCCATGTTGACTGCAACTGTTCTGGGGGCCACTCTCTTCGCAGCCGGGACCCCAGTTCAGGCCGGTGGACCACGCCACCATTCAGGATTCCATGGGGGCCATCACCACCATCATGGGGGACACAGACATTCACATGGGGTGAGGTATCATAGCCACGTGTACCATGCTCCTCCGATCTATCGTGCACCAGTGGTGTATCCTGTTGCCCCTGTTTACGCCCCATATCCCGTTTATCAGGCTCCAAGCTTCGGGATCTCGACCCCCAGCTTCGGTCTGTTCATTCGATAAGGACTGTGTTGATGATTCACAATGCGTGAATCGTCATCACACTAATTCCTACCCCTTTGACCCTGCAGTAATTCTGCGGGGTCATTTTCGTTGAATGGGCAGAACGCTTCCTTACGACTACAGTGAGACATTGCCGGTAGGCTTCTGAGAATCGCTGACTTTGGCTGACGGGATATCAATCGAACTGGAGAATGGGGGCATGATCTTCGGATGGCTGAAAAAACAGCGTCGCAAGAAAATTCTGGCCACTCCATTTCCAGAGCATTGGAATACGATTCTCGAGACCCACATCCCGCAGGTCGAAGTTCTCACCCCAGAACAGCAGAACCGACTTCGGCGACAGACTCAGGTGTTCGTCGCGGAGAAAAACTGGGAAGGGATTGATGGCCTCCAGCTGACGGAAACAATTCAGGTAACCATTGCCGGGATGATGGCCCTGCTTGTTGTGGGACTGCCTGAAGAGGAATACTTTGATCACGTTTTGTCGATTCTGGTCTATCCTGATCTCTACGTGATGAAAAAGACCAGTGCACTCGGAGCGACCGGGGTGCTGGAAAGCCACGAAGCGCGGGTCGGCGAAGCTCATTACCGTGGCCCGGTGATTGTTTCCTGGAGCGACGTTTCGGAAACGGCACGGAATGAATCATTCGGACGGAATGTTGTCCTGCATGAGTTCGCCCATCAGCTCGACATGCTGAACGGACGATTCGCTGATGGGAATCCGCAGCTGCCGTCACCGGACCGGTATCGCGAATGGGATGAAGTCATGCAGCGGGGATTCGAGGAGCTTTCCCGGGCCTGCCGCAGCGGAGAGAGGACTCTCATTGACTGCTATGGGGCGACGAATCGGGCCGAGTTCTTCGCGGTCACAACAGAACTGTTTTTTGAAGCGCCCACTCCGCTTCGCTATTGGCATCCGGATATTTATCAACAGCTCTCCAGGTTCTACGGACTGGACCCGGCCAACTGGGGAACGTAAGACCCTTTTGAATGTTCTGGTCGCCTCACCGATTCCACATCATCGGTCGCCCGCTCGTCCATGACGACGAGAGCGCATCTCACGAGGGGACTGCATTCCTGCGGTCATCAACACAGTGTTTGACCAACAGGTGACCGCGACACTCCCCTGAGACAGGGGCTATTCCCAGCTGACGAGAGTGGTTAACGCATACTTCAAGCCCTTGTATTTGAAGACCATCATTCCATAGATGGCAGCGTGTTGGTCATCGGGACGTTTGAAAGTTCCTGAGTAACGACCATCTTCAGAGACGAGTTTTGTCGCAGTCCACTTTGACTCGCGAAAATCAGGGGACGCAGAGGTGCATGACCACAGATACGCTTCGACTGGCGGTTGTGTTGATGTCATTGAGAGCCCGAGTTCATTGTCCTTTTTCGTCATTTCCCACTTCAGTTCCGGCAATGCCTTCCCTGCGACGACATGATGAAAGAAAACCGCCAGAGTTCGTAACGCTGTATTTCGGCCATCCGCTCCATCATCCAGATTGTGCCCGGCATTCGGAATCCGGATCTGATATTTCGGCCCGGAAAGCTCGTCCCAGTAAATATTCATAGCGTCGACCGTCCAGTAGCGGTCATTTGCTCCAACAAGGAGAAGTTTCGGAACGGTAATCTGCTTCCGATAGGTGAACGGGTCCATCATGCGCCAGAGTGCCCCCTCGCGCGCATCCTCCGGAATGCCGCTTTCATGAACCAGCCCTTTGCTGGTGTAATCCTGGATCTGCTCGCTGTAAAAGCCCCAGGTTGCTTTCTGATGCTTCATCTGCGCGGGGAAATTCAGGACATCAATCACCATCGGGGCGGTCGCGATAATTCGAGGGTCTGCAGCAGCGGCGAGCCAGCTTGTCCACCCTCGTTTGGAGGCCCCGGTAATCACAAAGGCATCAACCGTCTGGTCAAACTGGGATTTGGAAAACTCCTGCAGCGCATCCATGGCCCGTGTGGCGCTCTTCACCATCGGGAACAGAAGCGGCCAGGTGGCATCGTCGGTTTCCAGGTATCTCAGCCATGTTTCCGTGATGAGGTCGTCTTCGCGACGGCCATCAAACAGGGGCTGGTTAGGGACCTGATGCAACATGGCGATGCGTGCTCCGCAGTATTTCGCCAGTGTCAGCCCCAGTGGATAGTCCTTGGGGGCGGGAGTTTTCCCATTGCTCCCTCCCGTCACAAAAAGAAGCATCTTCCCGGGGTGAACAATGACCTCTGGTTCGTACACCATCAGTGCGTGCTCCCAGACAATTCCCTGCCATTTCTGGGAGACCAGACGCAGGCGATGCACTTTTCCCAATGGAGTGGTGATGGACTCTTCCAAAGACCATTGAAATGCGTCGTCAGGGCGAGAGACATAGTCCTTCAGGTAGGACGGGGGAGCCTCCGTGGTCTGTGGAGTGATCTGCTCCTGTGCCGGCAATGTCCCCGACATCATCCAGACAAGCAGAAATGCAGTGCATGCTCTCCAACCGGAATTCGACATCACAAGGTCCTTCTGATCCACAGTGGGAATTGACTTAATTGCTCTCCCCGAACGTCTCGGCATCCTACTTGTGCTTGACTCAGTATTCAAAAGTGGCACCGAAAATGAACTTCTTGGCAGCGAGTTTTTACGTCGCACACGACTGAGTCATCCTCTCTGTCGAGGAGAAGGTTCAGCCCGGAGTACCTGAAGATCCCACCGGAAGTTTCAGGAAAAACATGTCGGACTGGAAGGGATCAACGATTCAGCAAGGAGGGTGCGTTTATCCTTCAATGAGTGCCCGGACGTTCTCTGGCGTGACGGGTTGAATGATTCCCTTTTCCGTGATGATTGCAGTGATGCAATCTGCAGGTGCGACATCGAACGCCGGATTGTAGACCTGCGTCCCTGCCGGGGCGGTGGCGCGTCCGAATCCATTGGTGATCTCCTCAGGTTTCCGCTCTTCAATGGGAATCTGGTCGCCTGATTCGATTGAGAGATCGAACGTGCTGGAAGGGGCTGCGATATAAAATGGAATCCCGTGGGCTTTGGCGAGAAGTGCGACGGAATAGGTCCCAATCTTGTTCGCTGAATCCCCATTGGCAGCGATTCGGTCGGCTCCGGTAATGACGGCGTGGACACGTTTCTCCTTCATGACCCAGCCCGCCATGTTGTCGCAGATCAGGGTTACCGGGATACCGCGTTGTTGCAGCTCCCAGGTTGTCAGCCGGGCCCCCTGCAGGAGTGGGCGAGTCTCATCGGCATAGACATGAATCTCTTTCCCCTCCGCAGCAGCAGCAAACATGACCGCCAGTGCGGTTCCGTCCCCTGCGGTCGCCAGTCCTCCGGCATTGCAATGGGTGAGGATTCCCATTCCGCTGGAGATCAGTTTGGCTCCGTGGCGACCGATCGCCGCGCACATTTCCCGGTCTTCTTCTTCGATCGCGCGGGCCTCATCGAGAAGTCGACTGCGAAGTTGTTCCGTCGACAGATCTGGAAGAGCTTGAGCTGCGGTCTTCATTCGATCCAATGCCCAGAAGAGGTTCACCGCCGTCGGCCGGCTTTCAGCCAGATAGGAGACAACCTCTTCCAGACGGGCATTGCACGTAGCCCGGGAATCCTGATCAGTCAGTCCCTGAAGCCCAATAACAACTCCGTACGCAGCGGCGCAGCCGATGGCCGGGGCACCGCGGACGCGAAGCATCTTGATGGCTTCCCAGACCTGTTCGACAGTCGTGCATTCAATCTCACGAAACTCACCCGGAAGAAGGGTCTGGTCAATCAGCCACAGGGTTCCCTGGCTGTCACCGATCCACCGCATGGTTCGAGGAGGGGCATATGGAGTCGTCATAACGAAGCTTTGTTTCTGAAATCAAGGAGATAAAGTGAAGTTTGAAAGGCCCCGCTGCTGCCGTTCTGATTCTGCTGTATGATCGTCATGTGTGTTGCGGCTGCCAGAAACGTCCGGGACTCAGGACTCCTGCAGGGTCGAAAGTTTCTTTCAGTTTTCGCATGAGCGGTTCTGCCTGAAGAGGTGTGCCGAACGCATCCAGATCGGATTTGTCATGATCCTCACAGTTTAGAATGACCAGCGATCCCCCGTAACGTTGAGCAAGACTTCTCAGTTCCTTGAGCAGCGGGCCGGCTTGCCCGGCCTGGCCAAATCGGTCGGGGAGATGTCCAATGATCACACCATTTCCAGCGTGAGACTGGACTGCAATGTCTGATCGACCGCATTCCACAAGGTAGTCGACGACACGCGAGGGGGGAACGATGGCCCGAAACGTCACCGGATCGTCGGAAGCGGCCTGATACTCTCCCAACTCTGTCCACAAATTGGTCGCAAGTTCTTCCCGGATGGGGATCGGGGAAAGGACCTGACAACTCGAAATTTCCCGGGCGAGTTGTTGAATCTGCCATTCGGTTTCTTCGTGACTCCCTTTCAGGCCAATACAGATGAGATACGGATCGAGTGGGAGATGTCTGCGAGTCTCGATTCCAAGCTGGCTCACCGCTTTCGCATTTAAAACATCAAGAATCGCAGGACGGGTTTCAGAAAGATTCAGCTTTGTAAGAACCGTTTCGATCTGGAATGGTTGTTGTGCCCGGACGACAACAAACGCCCGCTCTGGAGGGATCGGCGAGAGTTTCAACGTCACCTGGGTGATGATCCCCAAGGTCCCCAGCGATCCGATCATCAACTTGCACAGGTCATATCCTGCAACGTTTTTGACAACCCGCCCGCCGGCAGAGAAAAGACGCCCCCGACCATCAATGGCGGAGATTCCGAGGAGATAGTCCCGAAACGTTCCGCAACCATATCGGGAGGGGCCAAAAACGTTGGCTGCAATGGCCCCGCCAATGGTAGCCCGGTGTCCTTGTGGAATATCGATCGGGAGATACTGGTTTTCCGATGCGAGATGCTCCTGGAGTGTCTCGATTCTCATTCCCGCTTCAACGGTGATGGTCATATCCCGGGCGGGATAGTCGACGATCCGGTTCAGTCCTTCCGTAAGAACGTGAATCGACGTTGAGGGAACCGCCCCTCCAAAATGCAGTGCTGTTCGCCCGCCCATTGGCAAAAGAGGGCGGCGAAGTGCAGGAGAATCATGATTTTCAGTCACCAACCGGCCCAGTTCCTGAGCTGTGGCGGGATTCCATACAATTGTAGACACGGAAATGTCTCTCGATCGACGGGGAGATTTTCACCTGATCACGGAGATTGACCATTGAAAGAGAGGACTGCAAGCCTGCTTGCCGGGGTCGCTGGCGAGATTCGCGCCTCCGCAGCTGTTCTGAATACGAAAATAAGGATTCCACAAGCTCTTGTGTGTTCCGAACCGTCATGTGCGGAGTCCGGTCAATAGTGCGGCGTATGGTGCAACACTTATGATGCAACAGTTGTCTGCAACAGATGTTGTCAAACACTGTCGCCCGTATCATGTGAGCAGAATCGTGCTGCTGGGGTTTGGGATCGAGAAAAGGTGAGAGGAATCGGACTGCGTTGGACCAAGCTCGGGAATCACTCCAGTTCGATCGGTGCCTCACAGGGAGTTTTGATGTCTTCAGTTGGTTCGAATGAATCCAGTATTGCCCTGAAGGAATGGGCGGCTGTTTGCCACGCCATTGCCGGCGGGAAGCAGCAGATCCTCTTCCGAAAAGGGGGAATTCACGAAGGGCCGAAAGGATTTCAGCCAGAGCACCAGGAGTTCTGGCTTTTCCCGACCGGATTTCATCAGTCGATCGATGGGGTCCGCCCCGAATTTGCGGACGAAATCCGTCACATTCTCGACCAGCCTCCTCCGGCACATCACATCCCCATTCAGCACTACTGCCGTGTACTCGCCACACACTGGATTGAAGACCGTGTGCTTCTGCCCCGGCTGACCCCATTCCATATTCTCAGCGAGGAAAGCATTTCCAGACGATTCGACTACCGCAATCCGGGCATTTACGTGTTGGTAGTGGATGTCCGATCGCTTCCTGAGCCGGTGATCCTTCCTCATCGGGCTGAATACGATGGATGCCACAGCTGGGTGACGTTAGTGAGTTCGGTTTCTTTGGAGGAGTTGCCTCCGCGCTGCGGGGAGCTCAGTTCCGTGGTTCGTGAGATTTCGGACTTGCTTGCCCAATGAATCGCTTTGAGTCGAATGGAATGGCAGGGATAATCATGCTCCATGAGAGTCTGTCAGCAATTTCAAGTTGACGTTTAACTCACAGCGGTGTGATTAAAAGCCCCCCTGTACGGGTTCTCCTCCCGCCCGGGTCGCGAGAGCTCCCAATACCTGAAGATCAGTGCTGTCAGAAAGAAAAGAGACTCGCCCGTCGCCAAACAGGGCATGTCCGCCGCCAACATGGAAACTGTAGATGGAGGTCAGGTCCGATTCATCGCTATCATCTGTCATCGCATTGATGCCCGTTTCAATTGGAAGGCAGTTGCTTGCTCCATTCGCCCATAGCGGAATGGGAGGACGCTCGCCGGTGCACTCAACGACAAGAAAGGTCACGCTGGTTCCATCGGTGATTTCACCAAAAGCAACCCCCTTTGTTCGTGGTCGCTCCGTGTTGGCATTAATGGGAACAAGCAGGCCCGCTTCCCAGCCGTCTTCAAAGTTATATCCCGGATTCAATCCAGTGAGGGATGTCCCGTAGCATCCGCTGTAGTCTGTGGCCCCTGATGCGATCCGGGTACTGCTGGGGCAGAGAAAACTGGCAAGTTTTGTCGTTGCCAGATGAGCATTGGATTCATCTGACCCGTTCGAGGTGACATCGTCCCAGGCTTGGTCCCATTGATAGCTGTTATAGAGAGCGTTCTGATCAAGGAACGGGAGAATTCGCGTGGTCCACGCGTGGTTCCAGGAATTCTTATAGTCGGCTCCTGGTGGAAATCGCTGGCGATCCGCAGCAAAGGAGTGAAGAGCAACTCCAAGCTGATGCAAATTGTTTTTGCACTGCGTTCGGCGGGCACTCTCTCGCACCTGTTGGACGGCAGGCAGCATCAGCGCCATCAACACGGACATTACTGCGATGACGACAAGGAGTTCAATCAGCGTGAACCCGGACTTGGCTCGCCCGGCAAAGGGAATTTGCTGAACATGCATGGCCCACTCAGTTGATGTTAAGTTGATATAGAAAGAGGCAGAGTTGTCCAAGTTATCAGACAACTCTGCCACGGTTTGTCATCACCAACAAATTGATGCAAGCGAGATGGTGTGGCCCATTGAGACGCAATCGTCTGTTACTGGTTTGAGAAAAACCATCGTTGCATCAGCATCCTGATTTGCCGAGAACTCGATCGAATCAGGATGTTCAAGCAGTGACTTTAGCTCACCTTGACAGTCACATTGCCATTTTTGTCGATTGTGAAGGTATTCGTCTTCCCGACGACCACAGAAAGGTTGGGGATCTGGTTCGGGGGGACGTTTGTATTGCCGATCTTCAGTGAGCTGACGACAAAGTTCACTTTCGAGCCTTTGTTCAGCTTGGTGACGTACTTCTGCTTGGCAGACTTTCCGTTCGCAATGTTCTTCTTGTTGAACTTGTAAGTCTTGCCCTGCGCCGAAGCTGAGGCGACGATCGACACCTTTGCGCCAGTCTTGTTAACAACGACGACCGTCGTTGTGTTTGACTTACAGCCCGTCAGCATCAGCGCGGCTGATGCCAGTGAATAAGTCAACATTTCACGGCGATTCATCAACATAATACTTCCCTCTAGTTACTTGATTGACCTAAGAGACCCGTTTGTCACAGTGACCGGGGAACAAGTTGCAATATAAATACAGGTGGGATAATCGGTGTCAATCCAGGTAAATTGGGATTGTTAATGTTTTCTTGGAAAAGAGACTTTAGTAAATCGCAGACGATTTAGTCCTGTCGTAATAAATAGAGAAATCGCCGCATTTGGGACGGCTATGATCCGGTTATTGTATCGTAGTCGAATTTATATAGATCGTGGGCGATAAAAATCAGAATGGCCATGCCTCCAGTCAGGTGAATCACTGGAAGCATGGCCATTGAATTCAGCGAGATTTCTTTAAGAGCTCAGACTCGCAGTTTAGATCGGGGTAATAGAGGATTTCGTGCGGAAAACTCTTCCAGCAGTTCGCGAGATCGTTCGTCGATTCCCTTGGGGACGACAATTTTGATGATCACATACTGGTCACCACGCGTCCCTGTTCGCGGATTTTGTGCTCCCTTCCCCTTCAGGCGAAGCTTCGCGCCGGAGGATGTTCCCGGGGGAAGTGTCACCGTGACCGTTCCGTCTGCCAGTGTCGGGACGTCAATTTTGGCCCCCAGGATGGCTTCAGACACCGTGACCGGGACTTCGATGTGAAGATCATTCCCTTCCCTTCGGAAGTACGGGTGGGGAGCCACCTGAACGGCGACGAGCAAATCCCCTGCAGGTCCCCCGTTGAAGCCCGGTGCCCCCTGTCCAGCGAGGCGAATTGACTTACCCGACTCGATTCCGGCCGGGATCTTGATCGTCAGGCTTTCCCGCTTTCCACCCCGGTCCAGCGTCAGATCGTAATTCCCCCCGAGGGCGGCAACGTCGAACGGGATGGTGATTGAGGTCGTCAGGTCTTCCCCTTTCTGGGCGCGCGGCGTCCGACTTCGTCCCCCCCCACCGAACATCCCACCAAAGAGTTGCTCTAAATCGACAGCCCCCTGCCCGCCGAAGAGATCACGCAGGTCGATATCGACCGGACCCCCATTCCGGAACGGGTTCCCTGCACCCGCTCCAAACGGAGACTGCCCATCTTTGAAGTGCTTCCAGTTCGAGCCGAACTGGTCGTACTTTTTTCGTTTTTCTTTGTCACCCAGAACGTCGTAGGCTTCGGCAGCCTCCTTGAACCGCTGGGCTGCGGCTGGATCGTCCTTCTTGGCATCAGGATGGTTTTCGCGGGCGATTTTTTTGAAGGCCTTGCGAATCTCGTCCTGAGACGCATCGCGAGGCACACCGAGAATCTGATAATAATCCTTGTTCGACATAGCGGAATTCTAGCAGTTCCAACTGGAGAGTGGAGATCGGCGGGCCAAAGATTTTCCAACCGGGAAATGGTCAAAAACCTCGTCCGGTGATCGCATTCAATTTTCAGGAAATGTTGACGTCATGCCCATTCAGTATCGGATTGGTCACGGCCCTTCCCGTTCGGTGTCTCCGCTCTGGGGGTGCCTTCCCATGTTTCTTGTTCTGGTGCTGATGTGCCTGCTCCCGATGTTTCTCTATGACACGGCCAAAAGTGCCTTCATGAAGCTGGGGCTCTCCCCGGCAGGGGCCGCCATTACTGTCCTTGGGATTCTCTTCGGTTCGTTCATTAATATTCCGATCTACCGGATCGAAAAGGATGAATTACAGCCTCAGTGGAACTTTGGACCACTCACACTGGAACTGGAACAGACATATCGCCGGGTTCAATCTTCTACAGTGATTGCGATCAATATCGGAGGGGGAGTCATTCCGATCGCACTGGCGGTGGTCCAGTTTCTCCGACTGGCGAAGGAAGGGAACGAAGTGGTTGTCCCTGCGCTGATTGTGACGGTGATGAGCATTTTTGTCTGCTGGCGGGTCGCCCGTCCGGTGGAGGGGATCGGAATCCTGATTCCGGGGTTCATCCCCCCGCTGGTCAGCGTGCTGGCGACCTGGCTCCTCCTGTGGAGCGAGGACTCTGCGGATCGAGCGGCCTGTGCCTTCCTTGCGGGCGTCGCAGGTCCTGTGATTGGAGCCGATCTCCTTCATCTTCGCACCATCCTCAGGACGCCCGTTGCGATGATGTCGATTGGCGGAGCTGGTACGTTTGATGGAATCGTTCTTTCTGGAATCCTCGCAGCGTTACTTGCATGAGTTTTTTGTAACTTATTGTGCCTAATGCTGTTGAGAGAATTTGGTCTGTTGTTCCGTTACCGTCCGTGACGTTCGCAATGAGGGTATTTCCTCCGTCTTTTCGGCAAGAGACGTGAAATGGGATCGGTTCCGGAATTCATTCGGAAGTGATTGATGTCGCCCCCTTGTTCCCATCCAACTTCAACGATACCTTGCCAGACAGACCATCGATCCCACTGACTGCGCCGGGGCTGCGCCCCCGCTGTGAACTTCATTGATGACGTGCTCTCCATGAAAACCTTCCAGAAACTGCTGGTTGCCAATCGAAGTGAAATTGCCATCCGGGTCTTCCGAAGTGCCTCGGAGCTGGGGATTCGGACCGTTGCCATTTACGCCTATGAGGACCGGTTCGCCTTGCATCGTTTCAAGGCGGATGAGGCCTATCAGGTTGGGCAGCCGGGCGAGCCAATTCGTTCCTATCTCGATATCCCATCGATTATTACGGTGGCGAAGGAGGTTGGAGTCGATGCGATTCATCCCGGGTACGGATTCCTTTCGGAGAAGCCGGAATTTGCCCGTGCCTGTGCCGAAGCGGGGATCACGTTCGTCGGTCCCAGCGTCTCGATCCTGGAGAACCTCGGAGACAAGACGGCGGCGCGTCGGATCGCGATTCAGGCTCAGGTCCCTGTTCTCGCAGGGACAGAGAACCCGTTGAAGGATGCTGAGGAAGGACTGAAGTTGGCAGAACAGCTGACTTACCCCGTCATTTTGAAAGCCGCCCACGGTGGTGGGGGGCGGGGAATGCGGATTGTGGAATCTGCGGACAAGTTCACAGATGCGTATGAGGCGGCCCGTCAGGAGTCGCTGACCGCCTTCGGAAGCCCGGATATCTTTATCGAGAAATACATTCGCAATGCCCGGCATATCGAGGTCCAGCTCCTCGGGGACCAGCACGGCAATCTGGTCCACCTTTATGAGCGGGACTGCACCGTTCAGCGGCGCCATCAGAAGGTCGTCGAGATCGCACCTGCTCCCAATCTCCCCGCGAGTCTGCGTGAAGAGATCTGTGAGGCGGCCCTGAAGATCGGACGGGCGGTCAGTTATCAGAATGCGGGAACCGTCGAGTTTCTCGTCGATGCGGACACGCAGAAATTCTACTTCATCGAAGTCAACCCGCGAATTCAGGTCGAGCACACAGTCACGGAAGAAGTCACGGGGATCGATGTCGTGCGATCCCAGATCATGGTTGCCCAGGGTCTTCGCCTGAGCGATCCGGAAATCGGTATTCCGTCGCAGGATGTGGTAGGAGTCAACGGTTTCGCCCTTCAGTGCCGTGTCACGACGGAAGACCCGGCAAACAACTTTGTTCCCGACTACGGACGGATTGCCCATTATCGCTCGGCCGGGGGAATGGGAATTCGGCTCGATGCAGGAACAGCCTTTTCCGGAGCGTATGTTCATCCGTATTACGACTCCCTGATGGTCAAGGTGACCGCCCGGGGACGTCGATTCGCGGAAGCGGCTCGACGGATGGACCGCTGCCTGCGGGAATTCCGCGTTCGCGGGGTGAAAACCAACATCCCATTCCTTCTGAACGTGCTGAATCACCCCTCGTTTCTGGACAGCACCTGCACAACGACCTTCATTGACAACACTCCGGAGCTGTTCGACTTTCCCCGTCGTCGGGACCGGGCGACACGCCTTCTCAAATACATCGGCGAGACGATCGTCAACGGAAATCCTCTCGTCAAAGGACGCCCGGTGGCGACACGACGAGAGGCAGCGATTGTTCCGAAGTACGATCATTCACAGCCGCGCCCACAGGGGACTCGCGACCGGTTTCTGGAACTCGGTGCTGAGAAATTCAGCCAGTGGCTTCTGGAACAAAAGCCCCTTCTGATCACCGATACCACGTTCCGGGATGCTCATCAGTCGCTGCATGCGACACGGTTCCGGACATATGACATGCTGCAGGTCGTTGAAGCGTATTCCTATCTGCTTCCGGAGCTGTTTTCTCTGGAGATGTGGGGAGGGGCGACGTTCGACACCTCAATGCGTTTCCTGAAAGAATGCCCGTGGGACCGGCTCACCTCCATGCGTGAGAAGTGTCCGAATATTCTCTTTCAGATGCTTCTGCGCGCCTCGAGTGCAGTGGGGTATTCCAACTTCCCCGACAACCTGGTGAAGGAGTTCGTCAAGGAAGCCGCCAGCGCGGGAATCGATGTTTTCCGCGTGTTTGACGCCCTGAACTGGATGGAGAATATGGAAGTCGCGATGGAGGCCGTTCGCGAGTCCGGTGCCATTTGCGAAGCGGCAATCTGCTATACCGGCGACCTGCTCAATCCGAATCGTACGAAGTACAACCTGAAGTATTACGTCGATCTGGCGAAGCAGCTTGAAAAGATGGGAGCCCATATCCTCGGGATCAAGGACATGGCTGGACTCTGCAAGCCGGAGGCAGCGCACCTGCTTGTCAGTACGCTCAAGCAGGAGGTTGGAATCCCGATTCATTTCCACACGCACGATACCGCCGGAATTCAGGCCGCTTCCCTGCTGATGGCATCACAGGCCGGTGTGGACATCGTCGATGCTGCGATGGCCCCAATGTCGGGAGGAACATCGCAGGTGAATCTGAACACGCTCTGCGAGTCTCTGGCCCATCAGTCCCGTGACACCAGACTCAATACGAAAGTGCTGGATGATGTGGCCGAGTATTGGCGTGGTGTCCGTGAGTTTTACCTGCCGTTCGAAAGTGTGGTGCTTCCGGGAACAGCCGACTTGTACAACCACGAAATGCCCGGTGGTCAGTACACGAATCTTTACGAGCAGGCACGCGCACTGGGAATGGCAGATCGCTGGCAGCAGGTCTGTCAGGCCTATGCCGACGTCAATCGACTTTTCGGCGACATTGTCAAAGTCACTCCAACGTCGAAGGCTGTTGGGGATATGGCCTTGTTCATGGTCGCCAATGATCTGACCCCCGAAGACCTGATGGCCAGCGACCGTGAGCTGGCCTTCCCGGAATCGGTCATCGATCTCATCAGCGGAGCGATGGGACAGCCCCCGGGAGGGTTCCCGGAGGCGGTGAAGCAGCGGATTCTCAGAGGGGGCAAGGAATTCCTCGACCGCCCCGGAAAGACGCTCCCCCCTGTCGATTTCGAGGCGGAAGCAGCCAAGCTGGTGCCGATTCTGAATCGGGAGCCAACGAAACGCGAAGTTCTCAGCTCGGTTCAATATCCGGCTGTCTTCAAGGATTGGGCGAAGCATCGCACCGAATACAGCGACACCAGCGTTCTCCCCACGCCGGTCTTCTTCTTCGGGATGCAGTCGGGCGAAGAATTCGCGGTTGATATCGAGCCGGGGAAGACGCTCTTTATCAAGTTTCTGACAACCGGAAATCCGCATCCCGATGGGACCCGAACCGTTTTCTTCGAATTGAACGGGCAGCCCCGCGATGTCACGATCGACGATCGCTCTGTCGAATCGACCATCCAGAAGAACATTCAGGC
>CALLWY010000276.1 GCA_938015865.1 uncultured Planctomicrobium sp. | reverse complement strand
TAAGCCAAAGAACGTTTAACAACCGCCCCAATGGACAGTCCCGCAGCACAGGCAATGGAAAACAAATGAGCGTTTAAAACGCTTAAATCCAGCTGCTTTTCAGTAAATGATCAGCACCGCCAGCGCGAAGTTTGACTACAGATATCCGTCGAGAGAGCGGTTTTCTATTGCAGCAAGCAACTGACGAATTCCAGCATCGTCGTTACGTCGGGCAACCAGTGTCGCCTGTTCGGTATGCACTACCAGGAGGTTTTCCAACCCGACCGTTCCAACGAGATGATTTCCGACAGACCGAATAATGCAGTTTCGGGTCTCCACTCCGACGTGATTCCCCACGGTGACATTCCCGTCAGCATCTGCCGGAAAAATTCGGCCGAGCGCCTCCCATGTTCCCACGTCATCCCAAAGAAATGACGCCTCGACAACGGAAATCCCCTCTCCCTGTTCAAGGACAGCATAATCGATGGAGATCGACTTCATTTGTGGAAAGATCTCCTGCAATGCCTTCTGCCAGGAAGGTCGCCCGAGATGAGGCCGCAGCTCTTCGAGAAAGGCATGAATTTCTGGTTCATGCTGCTGAAGCCTTCGAAGGATTTCATCCGCCCGCCATGCAAAGATGCCACAATTCCAGAAGAATCGACCATCGCGAAGATAGGCCTCGGCGGTTTCCCGATCCGGTTTTTCCCGAAAGGACTTCACCTGAAATACACCGGGGAAAGTGGAATCGCCCCGCTCGATATAGCCGAATCCGGTCGAGGGATACGTTGGGGGAACCCCGAACAGAACCAGGCTTTCCGGAGTCTCCTCAACCATTCGCTGTGCCAGTTGAATATTCCGGGCGAATTCCTCCGCTGGTGTGATCAAATGGTCTGCCGACATCACCAGCATGATCGCATCCGGGTCTTTTGCCAGCAGGCTGATGGCAGCGAGTCCCAGACATGGTGCGGTATTTCGACCACAAGGCTCTAATAAAATCTGGTCAGCAGGGACGGCGGGAAGATGCTGAACTGTTAATTTCTGAAAACGTTCACTGGTAACCACCCAGACCCGGTCAGCAGGAATCACTGGCTCGATCAGATGAAATGCCTTCTGGATCAGAGAGTCTCCCCCGTCAAATGACAGGAACTGCTTGGGACATGTCCTCAGACTCAGAGGCCAGAATCGCGTTCCCAATCCTCCCGCCATAATCACGCAGTGCAACATCCCCAACTCCAATTAATTCGCTATGAGTCCTGGAATCTGACCGAATTCAGAAGCAGAATTCCTCACTTAAACAACACTTTCAGGGCCTGCGACCCGCGTCCCATGATCGGATTGCGGGACAGACACTCTTCTGTTTCACCTGCAAAAATACTCTGGCAATTGCTGCCTGTTGTCGGCGACTTCTTTATCCGTTCTCTCAAAGAATGGCTTCGATACAAGTTGTGTCACCACTCATTTCATTTCTTTGAGGTGCAACTCAACCTCAGCATGACCAGTCTGGCATGACTTCAAAAGATGTCTTCACGAAGGGGGTCAATACCATCCCGATCAACTGATCTGATCGGCGTATTCTGCCACTTCAGAATGACAGATTCATGCAATGCGAATGAATCCGTCATGTCTTCTTGACGCATTGAACAAAATTTTGGGATTCATCCCTCACCCGCTGGGGACAAGACCTTGCAGGGCCGCTCTAACCATCTGCGGTGGTTGGAGTTCCGAAGCGAACACCGACTTCGGATTTTCTCATCCCCCATCTGCCATGTGAAAATAGAGAGACAGCGAAGGCAATGCCGGTAGCAGAAGAATTTTCGGAGAAGCGAGTTGAATCTTCGCCTGACCGGCAACAGCCATGCGACGGGAGTGATTGTCAAAGCCGCTTTAATCCGATCAAGAAGATGGGATTCCCCAGGGACGTAGAGGAGTTCAACGGAATGTTTCTCTCCAAGTTGAGGCGCTGGTCAACTACCGTGCTGTGCGCGGCTTCACTTGCCGGTTGTACCGGTCTGGTTGACTCCCATTACGAGCATACTCAGAAGCTCCGAACGGAATTGGCCTATCTGAAATTCTGGTGGACATGCGAGGAAGGCTGCAGCGCCGACTATAAGAAGGGCTGGAAAGCCGGCTATCTCGATGTCATCACAGGCGGCGACGGGCAGCCACCGATGTTTGCTCCGCACTGCTACTGGAAGCCTTCGCAAATTCTCAAGCACGGCGATAAAAACCGCCAAGAGTGGTACACAGGGTTTCAGGATGGGGCGATGATGGCCTCGCTGCAGCCCGACACTCATTATCTCAAGGTATGGAATCCTCCTGCATGCCCGCCTGGAGGGTACTACGCACTGGAGTCGACGGAAGGGACTCATGAGCCCAATCCGGCTCCTCCGAGCGATAGTCCCGGGCTGATTCAGACTCCGATGAACGAAGCTGAATCGCCAATGGCTCCTATGCAAATGCCTCCGATTTTACCGGGTGGAGGACAGCTCCCTCCAGTTCCCGAACGCCCCATGCCGTTGCAGTAACTCCACCCAGTCATTCTGGAGTGGATACCGCAGTCTTCGAATGACACCAGTTAACAACATGCTTCCCCTGCGATACGTCAGGGTTCGACGGACGATCAACAGGGAAAGGATTCCAAAATGATCCGGCAGATGACACAGAAAAACGGGCTTACGGCAAGGCTGTGCAGCGCAATACTGGCATTGGTCCTCGGGGGAACAGGGTGCCATTCCCTGACGAACCCCAGCAACTCCGTTCCGGCCAGTCGAATTGATCCACATCTGTTCGGTGTTGTCAAAGAAGCCCAGATCCCGATTCTTCTGTCCGCACTTGGACAGGAAGCTCCACAGGCGTATCGCGTCGGTCCGGGCGACACTCTGGCGATTTTTGTTTACGGGGTGCTTCCCCCTTCTGTGGATGAGACACCCGTCCTTTCGCAGTATCAGACCCTGAACCAGCGTTACTATCCACCACACGGAAGCATTGTCCATCCGTCAACAGGTCTTCCAATGACCATTGAAGCGGATGGATCACTGGAACTCCCGCTCGTCGGGCGCGTTCCGGTGACGGGCCTGACACTTCAGCAGGTTTCAGACAAGATCAAGGATCTTTACAGGAACCTCGCTGTGATTGCCCCCGGACGCGAGCGAGTTCAGGTCTCGTTAATTACCCAGCGTACTCATCGTGTCGTTGTGATTCGTCAAGACACTCCGAGCCCTCAGGTCTCTCTGACTCAACCGGGAGTCGTCGACCAGATTCACCGCGGCTCCGGAGAAGTCATCGACCTTCCCGCGTTTGAAAACGACGTTCTGCATGCTCTGGCTGCCACCGGCGGGATGCCCGGAACCGATGGAGCCAGGGAAGTCTGGATCATGAGAAATTGTGCCCTGAACGGCACCAGTGGAATTACACCCGACGCTCTTGAACAGATGATTGATCGTTACACGCACGGAAAAGAGTGCGGCCCGAGCGTGATTCGTATTCCACTGTATGCCTATCCAGGTGAGCAGCTTCCCTTCAGTCCCAAAGACGTGATTCTGAATGCTGGGGATGTCGTTTACGTCCCCCGACGACTGGAATACTTCTATACCGGTGGACTCCTCGGCGGAGCCAAGATCCCACTCCCTGCGGACGAAGACCTCGATATCCTCGAAGCGATCGCGTTGTCTGTCAGCTCTGTGGGTGGTCCTCTCGGTCAAAGCGGAGATGTGTTACGGACTGGATCACCGGGATGGATAGTCAAGCCAACTCGCGCACTCGTCCTTCGCAAGTTGCCTGATGGATCGCAGTTGACGATCCGGGTGGATCTCGCCAAAGCCATGCACGATGAAAAGGAACGTATCCTGATTCAACCGGACGATCTGGTCATGCTCCACTTCAAGCCGGGACAGGGTGCAGCGAATGCCTTGCTCAACTTCATCGGCTTCACCTTCAACGCACCGATTCGATTCTAATGCGGATGACTGATCCGACTTCCGTCTGATCATTCAAAAATCCAAGGCGACCAGAAATCCTCTGGTCGCCTTTTTTTCGTGAGAGGCAGACGACCTGCCGACTGGGCGTGATCAACGAGTTCGATTCAGGAATGGCTGTGCCGCTCGTCCGGGAAGGTACGGTCCCGGACCTCCTGAATGAAGGCCTGTGTTCCGCTGAGAATCTGCGATCGCAGGTCCGCATATTGCTTGACAAATTTTGGCTTGAATCCGCTCATGCCGAACATGTCGGGGGTCACAAGCACCTGACCATCGCAATAGGGCCCTGCCCCGATCCCGATCGTGGGGATTGTCAGTGTTTCTGTAATACGCCGCGCGACCTCAGCAGAGATCAACTCTAGAACAATCGCAAATGCTCCGGCACGTTCCGCAGCCACGGCATCTGCCAGAAGTTGGGTCTCGTCTCGTTGAACGGAAGACATCTTCCCCAGCTTGCGGACCGACTGTGGACGCATTCCAACGTGAGCCATCACGGGAAGATCACAGGCAGCGAGCCGTTCAATTGTGCGGGCCTGATTCACTCCCCCTTCGAGCTTGACGGCAGCAGCCCCCGTCTCTTTCAGAATTTTTCCAGCATTGCGAACAGCCTGACGCGAACTGACCTGATAGGTCATGAATGGAAGGTCGACAATCACCATCGCCTGTTTGACGGAACGGGCCACAATCTCTCCATGATAGATGACCTGTTCCAGCGTGACCGGCAATGTACTGGTGTGCCCCTGCACCACCATCCCCATCGAATCTCCAACGAGAATCGCATCGACCCCCGCTTCATCCAGCAGGCGTGCCCAAAGGCAGTCATAAGCGGTCAGGACAGCAAGTTTGCGTCCTTGCGCTTTGGCATTCATAAATTCGGGAACATTCATCAGATTCTCAGTTCGTCTCCGGACAACGGGCACAATGATTCAGGCATCTCAGGGAATGACAACAATTTTGCCTGTCAGGTTCCCCTCCGATTTGAGCGTCGCTGCCTCCTGGAGACGATGGGCCTCTGCAGCCTGACTCAATGGGAAAGTCGCCCCAATCACGGGCTTCCACTTCCCGGCTGTGTACCATTCATTCATGCGCTCGGCGCAAACCCGCTGCTCGTAGGGGGTCGCATTGAACATCGCAAATCCGCACAATTTCAGATCATTCGTGTAGAACGGCCCCAGAACGAACTGGGGCTGAGCATCCCGACCTGCCATGAGGACAATTCGTCCCCGCTGCTTCATCATACTGATAGTCCGCACCAGATTCGGCGTCCGCTGTGTCTCCCACCAGATATCGAATCCCCCATTGGCAGCCGATGCGGCTTTCAGGTCCTCGTCAAGTGTGGGGGACTTGTAGTCAAAGACCTGATCCGCCCCCAACTTGAGGCAGAGATCCCGCTTCTCTTGCGTTCCGGCAGTGGCAATCACCCGGGCACCAGCGGCCTTCACAAACTGAATCACCATGGATCCCACTCCGCCGGCCCCACCATTCACAAAGACCAGTTCGCCGGTCTTCAATGAGGCGTGCTGAAACAACCCCAGCTGCGCTGTGATTCCGGTAAGGGCTCCGGCAGCCGCTTCAGCGTCGGTCATCTTGTCGGGAGTCGGATACAACCAGTCCGCATCGACAGCTGCATACTCCGCCAATGTCCCCTGTCTTTTGAAAAGTCCCTGATTCGATCCCCAGACTCTGTCCCCCACGCGAAATCGTGTCACTCCACTTCCGACCGCTTCCACAGTCCCGGCCAAGTCGCAGCCGGGGATGTAAGGAAGCTCGATGGGCATCGGAATTGACCCTGCCCGTAAATAGGTATCGATCGGATTGAGCGACGCAGCGCCAATCTTGACCAGAACCTGATGAGGCTGAATTTCGGGGGTTGGAAGCTCGCCGTAGATCAGCTGCTCAGGGGCTCCCTGCTGAGTGATGTACGCACATTTCATGACAAACACCTCCAACCTGTCTTGACGTGGATTCCCATGTGACGCTGCTATGTCCTGATTCTAGCAGGGCCCCATTGACCTGCCACCTGTCCCACAAGGCAACGGAAACTGAACGAGGACAGGCGGATACTCCATCATAGACTCCCCACACCGTCACATCAGCACATTCGGATCAATCTGCAATATGGGGTCGCAATGGCCCTTTGAAGTGGAAGAAGTGACACCGATCCTGATCCACATCGGGTAACCTCGTCGAATTGATGGTCCGTCCGGGGATATCGATGTTTCTCCCGAATGTTTCTCCCGAAATCGGGATTTGCTGTCTTGAAGCAGGCCCTTTGACGAGAACTTTGGGCCGCACACTACTCCCGCATCACTCGTGTGCCTTAAACTGACGGTTCGCACAAAACCTGTGAATCAATCTCTTCGGCGATCGGGTGATTATGTCTGCTGTTACAGTCAGCCAGTTGGAGCATCGTTACGGCGAGCGCGTCGCGCTAGCCGGCGTCTCATTCGACGTTGGCGAACAGGAAATTTTTGGTCTGCTGGGCCCGAACGGAAGTGGAAAGACCACGCTCTTCCGTATCCTCTCCACTCTTTTGCCGGTGCAGGCGGGATCGGCCACCATCGCAGGGTACGACGTGGCCCGGAATCCGGATGATGTGCGCCGACAAATCGGGGTCACGTTCCAGTCCCCCAGCCTCGATATCAAACTGACCGTCCGCGAGAATCTGGTTCATCAGGGGCACCTGTATGGACTCTCCGGGAAGGCACTCAGCAAGCGTATTGACGAGGTTCTCTCGCAACTCGGAGTGGCTGACCGCGCCCGCGACTTTGCCGAAACACTGTCCGGAGGATTGAAACGTCGCGTCGAGATTGCCAAGTGCCTGCTTCATGGCCCCCGTATCCTGCTGCTCGATGAACCGAGCACGGGACTCGATCCGGGGGCGCGGCACGATCTCTGGAACACGTTGCTGTCACTTCAGCAGACAGACAAGGTGACGATCCTTGTCACCACACACCTCATGGAAGAAGCAGATCGATGTACGCGACTTGCAATCCTTGATACGGGCAAGCTGATTGCCTCCGGGAAACCGGGCGAATTGCGGGCACAGGTCGGAGGAGACAGCCTGACAATTCAGTCGGATCAGCCGGAACAGCTTTCCAACATGCTGAAAGAACGGTACGGCGTGGAGGTTCACCGGATCGGGGATTCTCTGCGAGTGGAACGGGAGCGGGGACACGAGCTGCTTTCGGACATCGCAACAACACTTCCGGGGACGTTCCGGTCACTCACACTTGGAAAACCGACACTCGAAGACGTGTTTATCAAGCTGACCGGACGCGGGCTGGAAACTCACGATTCTGAAACAGACAGCCAGAACAACAAGGCAAAGAAAAACAAGAAGGGTAGTTCCCATGGCTGAAGCATCGTTGACAACATCAACCGCGCCGACCTCGTCGAATGCGTGGCTCTGGTCGAGCTACACCCTTGCTGTCCGCGAAGTCGTTCGCTTCCTGCGCCAGCGCTCCCGGGTCATGAGTGCCGTCGGGCAACCAATTATCTTCTGGTTTCTCTTCGGTGCAGGACTGGCCGGATCGTTTCAGATGGGGGGTGCCGACACCACCAGCGGAATCTCCTTTCAGGAATACTTCCTCCCCGGTGTAGCGGTCCTGATCGTCCTGTTTACCTCGATTTTCTCCTCTATTTCCGTGATTCAGGATCGCAATGAAGGATTCCTTCAAGGGGTCTTGGTCGCCCCGGTTCCGCGTTCGTCGATCGTCATGGGGAAGGTGCTCGGGGGAACATTCCTGGCCATGTTTCAGGCGCTGATCTTCATCCTGATGGCTCCCCTCCTCCAGTTCATTGGACTCGCTCCTCCCATGCAACTGTCTGTCTCAATCGTCTCCGTCCTCGGAGCGATTCTGTTTCTGACGCTGATTTCGCTGGGGTTATGTGCGCTCGGATACTTCTTCGCCTGGAAGATCGATTCCGTTCAGGGATACCACGGCGTGATGAGCGTTGTCCTGCTCCCGATGTGGCTGATTTCAGGAGCCTTCTTTCCGGGTGACAAAAGTGTCTGGCTTTCGTGGCTGATGGCGCTCAACCCCCTG
>CALLWY010000275.1 GCA_938015865.1 uncultured Planctomicrobium sp. | reverse complement strand
AACCTCATGAGCAAACGACTCGCAAAGATAAAATCCTAATTTTCAAACACGTTCTGAGGGCAAATGAGCTCTCATCAGCGACATTGACCCGGAACGCTCCCTCGAACAGCGGTCTCGACTCGACAATCTGTTCCGCAATCGGCCCAGCTGCCATGACATAGTCAATGCGGCCCCGTGGCTTATCGGCTTTGATTGTCCACCCATCGTTCTTACCGACTTTAGCAAACGTGTCAGTCCAGCCAGCATCAATCCACAGTTTGTATTCCTCGGTATCCGGTCTGTGGTTCAGGTCACCCATCAGCAACATTGAACAGCCAGAAGCGAGATCATTTTTCATCGAGGCCAACATCGCCTTGACTTCCTTCAGCCGTATGGTTGGATCGGTCCCCGGATACAGGTGAGCGGAATGAACGATTAACGTCTCGCCGTTGGGAAGTTTGATGACGCCTCGTCCCCAGTGTCGAGTGAACAACTCTTTCGGCCGCTCGTACCCAAGAGGGACATTCGCGGACTCAACGATCTCGAACCGGCTGAGCAACGTCCCGGGCCAGTTGCCGCCGCTGGGAAAGCGGACATGATTCATGCCGAGAAGCTTAGCCACTTCTTTCGCCATCGCTTCGCTGGGGGACTCGGAAAAGTTGATGATATCCGGTTCGTAAAGAGCCAGTTCCATCGCCAGCCGCCGTGCCATTTGTCCCTGCTGCACGACTTTTTTCGCCAGCGGTCGCCCATCGGGCCAGCCTTTGCAGGCATAGACGTTGTAGGCAATCACTCGAAGCGGCTGTGGGCTTTTGTCATCAGCAAACAAAACAGGAAGAACAGTTCCTGAAAGCCCCGCCACTCCGAAAGCAGCGCAAAACTGGCGTCGTGAAAGCGTCATCAGAGACAGTCCTAATCATCCAGTGTGTCTTAACGAAATCGATGAAGATATTGTTGCACAAACCAACCGGTCGTCTCAACCTCAGGCAGTAATGTGACCGGTCTCAATCCCAACATGAGCGTTTGCTTCACAAATTGAGCAGCCGAGGTGATCGCATTTTTTAACGTGTGTTAAATTCCACCATGCCTGACATACTCCCGCTGCGGAGTCCCCTCGAGAATTGGAAGCTCAGCAAGAGCGTCAACGACGTTGATGAACGACGTCAACTTTGGCTGACGAGTCCCGATCGTGCAGAAAACCTCCTGATCAGACGCGACCTTCAGTTTGGCGTGGCTTCTCCATGAGGGTAGCGATAATCAGCGCGATCATCAGTCGAAACCTGCTTTGTGGTTCCATCGACCAGAGAGTAAAGATAGAGCTTGCCACCGGCATGATAAACAATCGATTGTTCGCCCTTGGTAAAACGTGGATACGCAAACCAGACCTTTTTCCCTTCGACGTTAGCAAATGGCTTCAGATTACGGATGGTACGTTGCTCAATGTCGAAATCAGCGACATAGAGCGTACGCCCGGGGAATTCATATTTGAACCCGGTCTGATACTCAAAGCAAATTTTAGTTTCGCTGGAGGAAACGCTGATGCGGTCGAGAATCCCCTTGTCTGCGAGTTCACATTCAATTCGCTCAAACTGCGGCTCTCCTCCCACCTGCGGTGTCATCAGATAGTATCCGCGTCCGAGTTTGGGCAATGTTGCAGCAACAAGTAATCGCCCGTCACGGAGGGCCGAGTGAACCCAGGCGTGGTACTTTTTGTCCGTCAGGGGAATTTCTTCGCCGGGCTTTCCCCCGACTTTGCCGGACATGATGTAGTAACTGCCAGTGGCCGTGTTCTTACGGTTCCAGACCGGCGTGTTCGAACCGTCACGAGTCCAAGTGGGATTGAAGTCCGTGAATGTCCCGTCGGTGAGCTGGTGGAGTCCGGTTCCGTCCACGTTGATAATGTAAATCGCCGTGATCCACTTCGTGACATCGGGATCATCCTTGAGACGTCGAAAGAATACCAGCCGATCGTCTGTCTGCGACCACGATGGCTTGAAGTCCCAGTGACCAGTTGTCAGGGGCCTGGTTTCCGGTAAGCCGAGTTCGGTGACATGGATCTCACCGTTCTTGTAGTACGATGCGCGTGGGCCACCCTGCACTTGGGCGACCGCGGGAGACACATCGACAACGACGACAGCTGCGAGGAAAGCCAATAGCGCTGAACCGAATGTTTTCATTATAAACTCTCTATTTCTGAATCCATACACGCTAGGCATTCCACAGCAGTCCTGATCCTGGCGAAGAGACCAATATCCAACTCAATCAGAATAGCTTTTTTCGCCAGCTCCGTGATGGTTGGGATCGATTCAAAGTACTGCTTTGGAATCTCACGAAAATAAGGGAGCACTGCTTTGATACCCGATGCTGATGCTTTGGTATGTGTTCCGGGCGAAAAGTCATCAAGTGAAGGGAGCGGCTTCTCAGGGCCGTCTCCAAAGAACAGGTATTGAAGCTGCATCCGACAATCCATCGGATCTTCCTTACAAATCAGCCAGACGACACAGCCACCCGACTTATGAGACAAGGCGATGTTCACCCTCTGAGTTCTCATCTTGGAATTACTCGCCGAAGTTTTCAATTGAAAATAGCTCATGCAGTTCTGGCATTCCAGCAGAAGATCCGAGACCGAGGCATCAAAGTCGCTTCTCAGCACCTCCACTGTTCTCCGGTGTCGTCACCACACTTCCTGCAATAGCTCTGAGATCAATACGTGTTCGACCAGTTGTTAATAAATAGACGACTGCAGGTACGTCTGCTCGTTCATTTTTAGATTCACGTGGCTGCCTCCCGTCTGGATGATCCTGCAGCTGAACGTTGACCGCATGTGGAATGTTCATGTTCACGAAGCTGCACGGCTGCTAATGATTTATGCAGCGACGTGGGACGTCAATCGCAACGAACATTACCGAACGTTGTGGAAGCGGTATGCAGAGAAGGCGATCCAGAAGTCGTATGACATTCAGAATTCCGTGCCGACATACGCATTGCTTCAGAACCCGGAATCATTAAGCGTCCTCCGCGAACTGGAAACAGCCCCTGAATTGATTGAAAAGATCCAGATGGTCACATCAAAGGTCTCGGTACTCTGTCGGGAATGGTGGAGGCAGGCATTTCGAAGGTCAAAGACGCTGAATCTTCATCAGTTTACCCGAGACTGAAGAACTGGCGAAGGTCTTGCGGACCAGGAGTATCGCTAATCCTGGTATTAAATTCGCAAATGTGGTGAAGCCATGTTGGCCCAATTGGACGCCCCGAACACGACGATTGCCCCGACCACAACAGACCGTTGGTGGCTGCATTTGTCGATTCAGACAATTTGTGTTGCTCGCATGCCCCCTAAACTTGCGTCCGTCGACTGATAGAGCCAGCTCACAGCGTCATCGGTCAACTCACCGCAATCATAATCACGCTGTGAAATGAACAGTAACGCGACAAGGTGTATGGAATACTCCTGAAACAGATACAGGAACCTCGCGGGGTTCACGAGCAACTGGCTTTTGTCGATGAGGGCGACACTGAAAAACGAGCAACGAACGCAGGGGCCAAACTGGCATCGAACTGGAAGTCGTGAAGCAATCCGCGAGGTGAAGAAAGGCCTCCCGCTGCCTCCGAGACGTCGGGAGATGGAACGGCCCTGCGGGGATGGTTGGGATGTTTTCGGTTCCGTACATCCCTTAATCGATGCGGCAGAACTTCGTGTTGGCTTTAAAAAGCCAGAAATCATCAGGTGAAGCTGAACAGACTGTGGCTGTGAAAAACCTCAATTTGGGCGAAAAGGGGGACATTTTCTGAAGTGTTCCCATTTCTGGTTCCGCCTGCGATCGCCAATGCTCGTCGTCAAGTCAGCGTTTTCTGAAAAGGGATCTGTCGCAGATGGCGCCTTCCAGGCAAGCAGACAAGAGAACTCTGTCTAATTTCGCTACAGGTGGGTGTGTGGGGGGATGGGTGCTGCTTTTAATGCGCTCAGAATACTGCACTGGATGATCCAATTTTCGCCTCCAACCTGTCGCTAGCGACATTTTCGAGTGATTTGGAAACACCAATTTGTGCCCTACTTACATTGCAACTGGCTGCATTTTTTGCCAATCTTTGAAGAAGTTAAGGGCAGCTAGTTTGGAATCATCGATGTCTGATCCTGAGAGAACTGAACTCTATTTGCAACTGAAGACGCTGTACAAACGAATCCAAGCGGATCTTGATTCCTTGGACGCAATTCTTGTCAAAATGGAAGAGCAGCTTCCAGATTCCACAGATCCCTGCAATTGGGAATTCGAGGAGAGTTGCGAAGTGTCCATCCGATCACCTGAAAAATCATAGGGCTAAAAATTCTTAACGAAGTTCACAATTTCGGGAAATTCTAGGCAGATCAGCTCGTTCCGCTGCGATCTACATATGTGCAAGCATCATTTTGTAGAAACGGGCGCTCTGCGATTATGGAAAACTACCGACTGGACAATAAAGTTGGATCAGTTTCACGGTTGGGCCGACTGTTGAAACTTTTGCAACTTCTGAGTTCTGGTGTCCGCAGGAATATCGATGAATTTTCGCAAATACTAGGTGTAAGCAGACGAACGGTCTTTCGAGATCTCGAAGCTCTCCAAGAATCTGGCATCCAGATCCAGTATGATTTCGGCTCCAGGTCCTATCAAATCGAGGAGCCAATCGACATTCACGTTCGCCCGGTTCTACCCGGTCTTCTTCCTTTGGCAGGAGCGATGGCACTGGGAGCCCTCAAGGGGCTTCCGGTAGAATTTGCCGCTGCAGCTGCAGAGATTGAAACGCTCCTCGTGCGACGGCTGAGTCAGTCCTCTGCCGCTTCGTTTCAAGCTGCTTTAAGCTTTGTGGAAGTGTCCCCTTCCGCTGCGGGGCAATTCGCATCCGCGAGTCACCTTCAAGATCTCTTCGCTGGATTTGTGTCAAGAAGACGCGTCCGCTTGACATACCAATCAGAACTCGGACCTCAGGGAACTCTGTTTACCCCAAGAAAGCTCTTGGTCGAGGAGTCGGCAGTCCACATTCATGGCTGGTCCAGCTTTCATTGTCGAAATATGCAGATCAATGTTGCTGAAATTTTGACAACCGAGCTGACAGAAGAATACTTCAGCGATACAGACAGCGTTGAATCTTCTCGATCAAATTCAGAGGCAGTAGGTTAACACACAGAAGCTTGTGCCGCCCGTCAGTCGGGACGATGCCTTCATACAAACACAAAGTGAGTTTTGCTGCTGGAGTAATTTCGGATCCAGCTAGTTCTCCCCAATTGAGGTGAGCGTATCTGGCTGTTGAGTGTATCTGGCTATATTGACAGCATCCTTCGGGGGACCGCTCGCTCTGCTCGAGGAAATATTAGAAGCAAGAGTCTGATATGCTGGAAGTATTACTAGACAATAAATCATGGGGGCCATTAGGTTACTTAGCTGGAAAGTGGGTAGGTGCGCGTGAGCGCAGGTGGAATTCCGGCGCGTCTGAACACATGTACGAGGTGCGCACATTCAAGCGACGTCCCTCTTTTCGTGATCCCAGAACTGGAGAGTCTCTTTTTCCGCTCTCATTCAAAACACGGATTTGCGAGTTCTATAACAGAAAATCTCAGGTGTCTGAAGAAATGGGATACATGATCTGGAGGCCTGAGAGCAAACTGGTGACGCAGGTTTCCGTAACATCTGAAGGGACAGCCACTGTAGAGGAGGCCACTGTTGAGCTGTCAGGCAATTCAGTCTGGATGGTATTCAATCCAATCCGACAGATGTTTCATGCCATTTCGCCGAAAGAATCGTTCGCCGAATCTCCAGGCTATGAAACGACAGTCATTTTTGACTCCAGTACATATCGATTTGATCTCCCAGGAAGCGGAGTTGAGGATCGGTATGAAAGTTCACAGTATCGAGATGTCGGAGAACTTTTGCGGATTGGCGACTAGCAAGCAAGTTGCCAGAGCTCACTATTTTATGGTGTGATATCACATGTCAGCATAAATCTGCCTGACATGAATTCCTGACTCCACCGAACTCAATAGCGATTTCCGCATGCCACAACCGTTGACCTCGCCACCGGTCGATTCGCACTGAGAGTTTTTTGGCAGCACTTGAGTAAAGACAACCATCAAGTGCTAATCGGAATCCCTCGAACATAGACGACTCGCAATTCTCTGACCGCGAAGTTGCTCGAGCCGAAAATCACGCTCTTCGATTGGCGAATACTTTCGTTCCGCACATGACTCAATGACTCATATAGCGGTCGACACTCTGAGGCTCTCTCGCAACACCAATCGCGCCGGACAGAGTACAGGAATGGGGGCGGGTAGATTGGCTGTTGAGATCCGGTCCAAAACCTTGCGGGCAGTCAGGATGAACTGAGCTCTTTCGGCCTGACCGAAATTGAAGAACGAGCAGCAAACTTGGTTGCTGATCAGGTGCTCATGTCGGATGTCGCCAAACAGGCTAAGTTGAAGACGGGAATTCTGCCACCGCGCCGCGAGGTATTGGATCGGACCGTCAGAGGGCTGGGGCAGGATCAATGATCGGGATGCGACTACGAACGCCCCACCAGGACCTCATCAGGTAACGCTGAATTGCCGACCTCGAAATGCGCAATTCACTTGCTTCTTATACAGTGAAAAATGAAACGCCTGTGAACAGAACTCCTGAAACGATGAACCTGCAAGGCCATTGGTAGCAGGTAATTTGCGTAAGATACATGAGCCTCAGTTGCAACTCTTCTCTGGCGATCTTACCGGTGAAAACAGTGAGGTGGAGGCAAAAGGGCGTGGCCTACAAGAGGCGTAGCCCCCCCGGGCGGATGAGATTCTGCGGTGGCGAATCGTGCAGACCGCATTTGCTCAATAGTACGTTGTTGACCTAATTTGCATTCGCCCCAGTTCTCGCTTGGCCTGGTAGACTCCAGAATGTTGCAGAACGACTGAATGACGAGAACACTGGTCTTTTCTGGATACATCTTTGCTTAAGGTTGGCAGACAGGTGACATTCTGCTAGGTTGATTTTGTTCATTTCTGTCGTATTCGAATCTTTCGGTTCACCAAGGGATAAGATGTAAGGTTCGATGTCTGAACGCGAGTTTTGCCAACTGCTGGAGAACGCAAGATCCGGCTCCCAAACGGCGATATCAGAACTAGTGGCAAAGTTTACTCCAACAATATTTCGTGCAATCAGACGCGCGATGGTCCGGTCATCACGAAGTTCAGTCGATTCAGAAGACATTGCTCAATCGGTTTGGAGAACTTTTTTCTCGGAACGCCAGAATCTCACGATAGACACCTCGGCACAGCTACACGCCCTTTTGAAGAGAATCGCGACCTACAAAACGATTGATTTGGGGCGTCGGCACATTGTCAGGCAGCGATACTTGGGTGACTTGGCACAAGGTCGGTGGACAACCGACCTCAGCGCAATTCCAGAAGGTCAAAACGCTTCGCCCTTAAAGGAGCTTATTGCGAAGGAATCGCTTGAACAGTTGATTGCAACTGTCCCGCCACGATTTGCAGAAGTAATCCAGAAGCGAGCTGAAGGCGCGACCCTTTCTGAGATCTCTGTCGAGTTAGGCATTCCGCTTCGCTCATTGCATCGCATACTCAAAAATGCCCGAGAGAAAGTGAACAATGACAAATGATGCGCCACCGAGTTCATTCAGCAGCACTCAATGCGAGTTCTGAGGAGTTTTTAGAGTCGATATTGAGTCGTGTCCCGGAAGGAGAGATTTTCGACGCCGCTGAGATTGTCGCTGCAAATTCACAGATCGGGAATAATCCTTCGTTAATTGTTGACCTGGCGTATGAAGAGTATTGGCGACGTCTTCAGGCGGGGCAAAACATCGATGCCGCTCAGTTCGCGAATCGCTTTCCCGGGGTAAGCGAGAAACTCTTAAGGGTCATCGAAGTCGGTGAGGTCATCCATAAATCGCCAGAAGTCTTCTTGAATCTGCTTCAGCCCATCTGGCCCGAGGTGCCTTCGCAGATCGGCTGCTACAGGATCATCAGTCAAATCGGTTCAGGATCATTCTCTCGTGTTTATTACGCACGGGATCGCTCTTTCAACGATCGCGAAGTTGTCTTGAAAATCGCGAGACCGTTCCAGCGAGAAGTCGAAACGCTGAGTCAGCTCAATCATCCTGGGATCGTGTTTCCACTGACTCGTCACACAGACCTGATTCCGGGAATGGATGTGCTTGTTATGCCATTTTATGGCAGGGCCACCCTCGCAGATCTGATCAGAGCCAGGCGTTCAGCGATCGATCCTGGTGGGCATTTTGATTTCCGATCTTTTCTGGAAAACGAAAATGCGGAATTCAAACTCCAATCCATAGGCGTCTTTCAGGCCCCCCTTGGACCTTTTGTCCAAACGGTGATCTGGATTGGCGCCCGTATTGCAGAGGCGTTGGGGTATGCGCATTCTCGAAATTGCTTTCATTGCGACATTAAGCCCGCAAATATTCTTTTGCGTCCGGAAGGCTATCCAATTATTTTAGATTTTAACCTTGCTGTCTCCGATGCCTCGCACAGCTATCGAGGTGGCACAGTTGCATACATTTGCTCGGCACAATTGCAATCTCTGGGAGCGAAGAGCACTCCCTCTGGAAGCGTTGATGTGTTTTCTTTGGGAGTAACGCTTATTGAGCTTCTTCAAGGCGAGGTCCCTTATCCGGTTCTGGAATCAGAAAAGGAAGATCTGTCTCGACGAGCGTCCCGATTTGGTCTCCGGGAGAGTCGATTTAAGTTTGCAGATCGAATTCGCAAGGAAATTGGTAGCCCACTTGCGAGTGTCTTGGAGCGATGTGTGGACCTCGATCCACTGGAACGGCCAACGGCAATCGAGCTCGCTCAGCTATTGAATTATCTTCTGAAGGGCACGGAAAGAAGGCTGGTCGAAAGAAGAAAGCTGTTGACAGTCGCTCTTGGGGCGACAACATCGTTGGTCACGCTGCATTGGATGATGTCGTCCCTCGGTCAAGGCACAGCCGACCATTATCAGGCTGGAATCAAGTCTTTGCACAAGAATGCTCCCTCCAACGCCGCGAGGCACTTTTCGGCCATTATTTCGGTTGAACCACACAGAAAGGATGTGCGATTTCTGTTGGCGTGTTCATTGGCAAGATCGGGTGAGTGGGGCGACGCTGCGATACACTTACGTCACCTGATCAGGAAGCACCCGCTTGCAGATTTGCGGGGATTGCTGGGGTATGTATTATGCCGAAGGGGGCGGCATTTTGAGCTCGCAGAGCAAGAGTTGATCAAAGCCGTTGATGCAGGACTAATCAGAATTGATATCCTGAATAACCTAGTTTGTTGTCGCGTTCGTCTCGACAGGTTGAAAGAAGCGAGTCAGACAATTGAGTATGCCAAGAGCTTGGGGATATCTTCTCCTTCCCTTTTGCTGAACGAAGCGTTTTTGGAGGGAAAGGCTTGTCGTAACGATGGTCATGTTCCCCGTATCGAGGTGGCAGAAGCTGTGTTGAAGCACCCGGATCTGGCAAGGTCTCGGGATAGTTACAGAGCTGCTATCCCTATCTACTGGTTTATGGCAATGAAGGATTCTCGCTATCAGCAAGTTGCTATTGAAGTCATCAAGAAAGGAGTCAAATACGGCGTCTGCCGACACGACTTCAGAGCATATGGTTTGGATTCGCATCCAGAATTTCGGGAGGCGTTTGGGCAACGAAAATCCAGGTATTCAAGAAGGTATCGACCGACTCCTGTAAACAGTTTCGGTTGCTTGATGCCTCCCCCCGTGCTTCAGACGCCAGAGCTGCTGGAATTTGCAGTTAAGGTTTTCGGGGCCGAGATGGCGAAAGGCGTCGTTGGGGAAGCGTGATACCTGTATTTCCGACATCAGGGTCCCAGATTCCGAACCCATCTTCCCACGACGTGGTGATCTTTCAGGATGAAGTCAACCTGAATCTGGCCAAGTTTCGCAGCATGTCGATGGCGGAAGTCCAGCAGGCCGGAGTGGTCGCGCCGGGATACTCCCGTATGCGTCATATGAGAGACTCATCGATCTGGGGAACCGGAGATGATGTGTTTCTTGTCGGAATGAGCTATGCGCAGGTGATATCATAGCGGCACCGAAACTCTGCGTACTCATTTTCCCCCGCTGGAGTTGCGAATTCCTTTGCGGTAGCGCAATGGTGTCTTCCCATACTCTGCCGTGAATTTGACGGAGAGATATTCAGGAGTGCCGAACCCACTCAACACCGCGACGCGACTGATGGGAAGATCGGTGTCAATCAATAACTGCCGTGCTCGCTCAAGACGCAGTCGTCGGATTTCTTCAAGCGGAGTTCGACCGAAGAACTCCTGAAATCCCCGTTCCAGAGTTCTCCTCGAAACCGCGACCCGGTCTGCCACCTCCTGTACGGTGATCGGGCGGGAGAACTCGTTGTGAATGATTGCCAGAGCGGCTGCGAGATCTTCGTCTGGCACGGCCAGCACGTCTGTCGACTGCCGGGTTTTGATATGTAGCGGCTTCACCTTTACTTCACGAACGGGGGCCTGAGGATTCAGGATCAGTTGATGCAGTAGTTCGGCTGCGTGAAATCCAACCTGCTCCGAAGCCGTTACAACCGCAGAAAGTCGAGGCTTCGTTGCTTCACACAACAGATCGTCATCGTCACCTGCCAGTACTGCGATTCGAGAAGGAGAATCGATGTTCCGTATTCGGCAAACGTCCAGCACCTGAACTGCCGCAGTTGTTGCCCACGAAAATAAACCGACAGGCTTCGGCAAACTTTCCAGCCAGTTTCCGAGAGACTCACGCCGAGCGAGCCAGCTGCGCCGTGTCATCGACTCATGCAGATAGTCAAAGGAATCATAAAATGTGCGGCGGTCGGCGGTCTCCTGAGCAAAGGCCTCCGCGTGTGCCCGAACATATTCATGATGAAGCGGCCCCACATAGGCGAAGTTTCGAAAGCCCCGCTCAATAAAGTGCTCTGCAGCAAGTCGAGCCGACTCCAGGTTGTCATTGGTTACACGAGTAAAAGAGTACGGCTTGATGTCGATGGCAGAGACATTGACAACTGGCTTTTTCAGGTCGTGAAGCTTCTCCGCCAATTTCAGCGAGCCGATTCTGACAATCACGCCATCCCCGTCCCAGTCGTGGGGTAAGTGAACAGCTTCACTGCGTCCGAGCGGTTCGAACCAGAGTCGCCACCCCGCATGACGGTCGGCATATGCGGTGACACCTCGAATGAGACGCCGTCCCCATCCGGAAGCTGTATCAACCAGTACAGCAATCGACAGGGAATGAGGTTTGGCAGATTTGAACGGCGCTGGCGGAGTTTGTCGCATTTGAAAAGAAAATCTACGCAATCACCCCTTTCGTATCAACCAAGTGTCATGTATTTTCCCGTTATTGCCATTCGTTTTTTATCCCCTTTTGTGGTTGTCCTTTTTGCCTTTGAGAGGAGATGGTTCATGCAGACCAATAGGCTTCAGCGACACCCCCGAAGCCAAGGCTTCACGTTAATTGAACTCCTTGTCGTGATCGCGGTCATCGGGACTTTAATTGCCCTGCTCCTGCCCGCAGTGCAACAGGCCCGGGAATCCGCGCGCCGCTCGAGCTGCAAAAACAATCTCAAGCAACTCGGCTTGGCCATGCACAACTATCATGAGACTTATGGAACGCTCCCGCCAGGCATGTTTGCCAGCCTCCAGACTTCCGGCGCTACACAAAAGAATCGTTATTCATGGTTGGTCCCGATTCTCCCTTACATCGACCAGCAGAACCTGTTCCAGAGCGCTCAGGAGGGGATTGCCCAAGGGATCGAACCGTGGAACTTCCCGGCATCAAAGACGGTCATCAGTACCATGAACTGCCCTTCTGATCCAGCCTCCAGGAAGGTCACGAATATGGGATTTCACGGCAACTACGTCGGTATTCACGGGAATGGCAGTATCTCAACTTCGAATGAACATGCCCACCACGGCCTGTTCTTCATGAACTCTCGCATTCGATTCCGTGATATCTCCGATGGATTGTCGAATACTTTTATGCTCAGCGAGATTGTAGTCAGTCCACAATCCGGAGACCGTCGCGGGGCTTACTGGTCCTACGGATATAACCTGGCAAATGTGACCTTTACCGTGCTGTACGCTCCGAACGACAAGATCTACAAGGACGCAGGACGGGGGACCATCTGTTTTGGTCTGGATGACATTGCCCCCTGCAATAATGACACAACCTGGACTCGAATGCTGGCGCGAAGCTATCACACCGGTGGGGTGCAATGCACATTGGCGGATGGCTCAGTACGGTTCATCTCCGACAATGTGGATCTTCAAACGTACAAGTACCTCGGTCAACGCGCTGATGGAAACGTCGTAGGCCAGTTTTAATGGGAGCGACCGTCTCTCTCGCGTCGGACTCGTGGTTTGACATCAGGAATCGCATTGCGCGCTGAAAACCGTTCCTGAGGAGTCATCCTGTTTCGGACTATTGGTATGAAGTCATTCATTCACGTACTCGCAGCGTTCACGATAGTGGTGGCCGCCAGTAGTTGCGGCTCTCGGGATCCGCAGCCTCCCCTTTATGCAATCTCAGGTCGCATCACCTACCAGGGGAAGCCTTTGGAGACCGGCAAAGTTGTCTTCATTCCAACTGAGGTTGGTGGTGGAAAGGCGTATTACGCCCAGATCCAGAATGGCGAATTTCGAGGGGAAGCCACAGCGGGTGAGAAAAATGTCCAGATCATCTCAGAGAGACCGACCGGTGAAGTCATCAAGGGTGATCGAGGAGAGGAATTCATTGTGACGGAATCGGTGCTTCCGAAGCAGTACGGTGAATTTTCCAAAATCATGTTTACTGTCGAAACCCATCCAAACAATGAACTGGTTCTTGATTTGGAGTAGTGGTGTCGATTTCCAGACTCCCGGATAACACCTCGGTCAGGGAGTCGTTCACACAGCCAGTAAGGCCGAACATCGTAGATAGATCGTCGATCTGTCTCACGTGAAGTTGCGTTCGTCCCTTGTCTGCTGCCATGACGTCTGCGGCAGCATATACGCTTCCTTTTTCGTGTCCCGGATTTGATCGAATGACATGCCGTCTGGTATTGCTTTCCGCGATGTTCGTCTCCTCCTTGCTGATCACGGGAGCAGGTTTAACTGCGGCCGATCGGGAGGCAACTTCCGGTGACAGAAAGAACATCTCCGAAAATAGCGATGTCAGCGCTCAAATGGCTGTTGTGGAGGACGGTGTTCAGCTGCCAGGGGCGCCGGGGGAGATGTGCCTGTTTCGTCCGCGATTTCTCGTCTTCTTCAACGAGAAGAATCCGACACCCGCTCTTCGGTATGCGAACATTCCGAACGTTCCGAACTATAACGTCCTGACATGGGGACGGGACGAAGAGGTTCAAATCGATCCAAACCTTCACATTCAGGACGGATTCGATCCAAAAGTTGATCGCCTCTTTGGAGCAGGAAGAACAGCTAACGTCTTCTCGGCGGCACCGTACGTTGAGCTGATTGCATCGAAATCGGAAAAGACAGCGACCGGAGTGAAATGGCAATTCCCGGCACATACGTGGGGACAACTCGAGGCGGAAGTGACTCCCAACAAGGATCACACCGGTGTCGCGGATTTAAGGTGGACATGGCGGCCAGCAAAGAAAGGCTATTTCTCCATCGGGTATGTGGGGGCTCCGGCGGTCTCGCTCAGTGAAGCCCGTGAAATCTGGCAGCCAATGATCTGGAATGATCTCCGCTTCCCCTCGGATTCGTTCCTCACACCAGCGTTCTTGTGTCCTCTCCCGGGGGCGATGGTGAACAGCAATAAGGGAACAATCACAGTCATGGCAGCGAGCGAGGAATTTCCATTTCAGCCGATGCCGACGCAGCAGCGGAATAACCCCTTCGGAATCGCCCTCCGCGATCGCGAGGGACTGGCCCGGCCCATGATCTTTGCCCCGATTCTTGGGGGTGAAAAATCACTTTGCCAGCCGGATGAGGTGCTTTCCTTTCATTGCACGCTCCACGCGTCCGCTCTTCCCGTGACCTCACTTTATGAAGAAGTGGCCCGAAACCAGTTCGGATTTCGCGATGTTCGCGAGAATCGCCTTTGTTCAATGAACGAGACATTAGACCGGATGCTCGCGTATGGGATGAGCCACTGGAGCGAATTCAACTCCGATCTACGAGGAAGTGAGTACTCCACGGATGTTCCTGGTGCCGTCAAGAATGTGTCTCCAATCGCACCACTGGGGGCAGCTCTGGTCGTCGATCAGCCAGCCATTTTTCGTGAACGGGCTCTCCCGACACTTGAGTACGTCTGCTCGCGGGAGAAGTTTCTTTTCGCGGTGAGCCCTAAGATCAAGGTTCAGTCCCCGAGTTGGAGATTGAAAGGCCCCGCTTCTCCCCCGCCCGATTTGATCAGCGCCTACGGAATGTCTCAGGGCCGGAACCCGGCACTTGTAAAGCTGTCAGCGAAATTGCTCGAAACAGAGAAGGTCTTCAATCTGGATACGCCGACCAGAGGGGACCGCTGGCAGAATTATCTGGCGCTCTTTCGTGCCAACAATGATCCGGCGATTCTCGAAGTTGCCATTAAGAAAGCACGAGCCGAGATCGCCGCTCGACAGCAGCGCCTGCCGAACCAACACGAACCCGGCAGTTTCTTCTGGCCTTCCTTTACTGCGCCCTGGATTGATTATCTGGAGCTGTATGAAGAAACCAGACAGCCCGAGTTCCTTGAGGCTGCACATGACGGGGCCCGACACTACACGATGTTCTGCTGGATGTGTCCGCAGGTCCCAGATAAACGAATCACTGTGGATCAAAGCGGTCGAGCCCCGCGATATCGCACGGACAGCCGCTACAAGGACATTCGCGTCGAGCCGACCGAGGTCGAAGCCTGGCAGGTCTCTGAAATTGGCCTGACACCTGAATCCGCCGGCACCTGCAAAGGTCACCGCGCAATTCTAAACGCCCACTATGCCCCCTTTATGGCACGGATCGGCTGGTATGCCAAAGATCCGTTCCTGATCGAAGTGGCCCGCTGGGCCGTCATCGGACGATATCGCAACTTTCCGGGCTATCACATGAACACGGCCCGCACCGCAGCGTTCATGAGTGCTGACTTCCCGCTTCGCCCGGATACAGAACTCAATGGAGTCACCTCCATTCATTACAACCACATCTGGTCTCACATCGGACTGATGATCGACTCACTAGTGACCGAGGCGTTCGTCCGCAGCGAGGGGAAGGTCGATTTCCCGTCACAATTCACCGAGGGCTATGCCTATCTCCAATCCAAGGCCTACGGAGATCGTCAGGGGCGATTCTATGGGGACGAAGGGGTCTGGCTGTGGAT
Organism: uncultured Planctomicrobium sp.; assembly: GCA_938015865.1. GTDB lineage: Bacteria > Planctomycetota > Planctomycetia > Planctomycetales > Planctomycetaceae > Planctomicrobium. The sequence goes on along the minus strand of CALLWY010000275.1, from coordinate 2,229 downwards.
GCCGGAACATCTCCTTCGGATGACGACGCCGGAACTCAACTATCTGACCGCTCGAAAGGATGATCGTCTCTATGTGATCTTGATGAATGAGTCTTCGAGCGACATCCGCGAGAAGATCATTCTCAACCCGGAGCACGTTCAGTGGAAGGGAGATAAGCATCCTCAAGACGCTACATCACCAGTGAACACCGAATCTCGCCTGCGAGTCCTCTCCGGGAACGGCTCACACGCAGAGCTCAACGGGAAGGAGATCCATGTCTCAATTCCATCATGGGGACATACCGCCTTTTACGTCACAGGGATCGTTCCACAGGTTCGATTCCAGAACAAGGTCGAGAACAACGACGGAGTTTACTGGACTGGGCCAGAACGTCTCGATGTCGGCGAAACAACAGGCATGATGTTCAGCTTCGGCCCGGAACTCACGAGCGCCTATGTCTATCTGGAATCGACTCCTAATGAAGTTACAGAAGCCACTCTCATTTACCACGATGGTCAGGAGCACGGCTCACAGACGGACAAGGCCTATCCCTTTGAATTCACGGTCCCAGTCCATCGCGACGCCACGCAGTTTCGGTTTTCAGTTCGAATCCGGCGGCCAACCGGGGAGACCGTGGATTCTTCCGAAGCAACCCTGGAGCGACGCACCGGCGTTTCCCCTGTACTGACTCAAACAAGACTGGAAATGCTTCCGCGGTCTTCGGTGGATTGATCGCAAGGCATGGTTCATTTGCTGCGTTCCATTAAAGCCGTTTGGAGGAGACTGAAACCGCGATGCAGGGTGTCGACTATTTTGTACTGATCTTCTATCTCGTCGGCATGCTGCTGATTGGTGTCACCGTCATGGGGAGGATCAAGACACCCGCAGACATGTTTGGCGCGGGAGAGAAGTCCCCTTGGTGGGCGTCGGGACTCAGCTCATTCATGACCATGTTCTCCGCCGGGACATTTGTCGTCTGGGGAGGCGTCGCCTATCGACTGGGGCTCGTCGCAATCGCAATTAACCTTTGCTATGGAATCGCCGCCCTGATTGCAGGATGGACTGTTGCCGGTCGATGGAAACAGCTGGGAATCCGCACTCCGGCGGAGTTCGTTCAGCTGCGATTCGGGGATGCTGCCCTGCACTTCTTCACATGGACGATGATCGTTTATCGAATGCTCGGTTCGGCAGTGGCGCTGTATGCATTGGCGGTCATGCTCAGTGCGTTAATGCCATTGCCCGAAGGAGTCATACTTCGAGACCCGGCAACGGGAAATCTTTCACTTGTCTGGGCGATCATTCTCTTCGGAGGAGTGACGGTTCTCTATACAATGCTGGGCGGGCTCTGGGCGGTGCTGCTGACAGATGTTCTGCAGTTTCTCGTGTTGAATCTTTCCGTTCTCATCATCGTCCCTCTGCTGCTTCTGCGGTTCAAAGGCGGCTTTAAGCAACTGGATTCCGCCCCTGAGGGATTTTTCCATCTGACTTCCGGTCAGTACTCCTGGCTCTTCCTCGCCGGCTGGACAACGATTCACTTTTTCATCATTGGTGCGGAATGGGCATTCGTGCAGCGATTTCTTTGTGTTCCAACAGATCGTGACGCAAGAAAATCGATGTGGCTGTTCGGAATTCTTTACCTGATCAGCCCGTGGGTGTGGATGTTGCCCCCTTTCCTGTACCGGTTCATCGATCCCGATGTTCCTCATGAGGAAGCGTATATTCGATCCTGCGTCAGTGTTTTGCCGGTCGGCATGATCGGGCTCATGCTGGCGGCCATGTTTTCAGCAACAGCCAGCATGATCAGTTCGCAGTTGAACGTCTTCTCCGGGGTCCTGACGGAGGACTTTTATCGTCCCCTGCGGCCATCCGCGAGCGAATCGGATTACCTTTTTGCGGGCCGCTGTTTCAGTGGACTTCTAGGACTGGTGCTGATTCTGCTTGCAATGGCAGTCCCTCAATTCGGTGGGGCAGAAAAGACGGTCGTTGCAATTACAAACCTGATCGTCACCCCGTTACTTGCGCCGACCCTTCTCGGGCTCTTGAGTTCGCGCATCAGTTCCGCAGCCATGTGGTCAACTGCCGTCATCTGTTTCACATGTGGATTAGTCTCCAAGTTTGCTTCCCCCAGCTGGCTTACTGCGATTCAGGAACAACTTGGCGGCGTTGATACGGTCATTGGAGTGATCCTCCCGTTAGTCATTCTCACGGGCTGGCTACTCTGTTCGCGAACAACCGATCCAGGGTGGGAC
>CALLWY010000274.1 GCA_938015865.1 uncultured Planctomicrobium sp. | reverse complement strand
CAACATATTCCCTGCGGAAGACATGCAGGCCGGAGAGACGCAACGGCACACGGTGCCAGTTCTCTCCGCGGTTGATCATGACTTCAATGGTCGCCACCAGATTGACGCGATCGGCGACGACATCCGCATTGAGTTGGACCTGCGTCAGATGGAAGTCTGGGATCTCAGCCACAACGGCGGTCTCGCTCCCGCGAGGGACTGCCATTGGATTGGGGGTTGAAGTCCCTGTCCCCATTGGGGGCATTTTCGATTCAGTCTGCCCCCACGTCGTCACAGGGGTGGCAATGATCAGCCCGACAATGAGGAGCCAAAACCCGATCACGAATGCCATCGACGAGCGCTGCCCCAAGCGATTCGAAGCGACCCGCCTGCACTGAGTGCGGCTCGACGAAGGCAGCAGCGATCGGAGTGAACGAAAGGGCATTGGAAAATCGGGTGACGTCCTGTCTGGAGGACGGATCGGATTTCTGGTGACAGTGAACGATGGAGTCGTTTCAGAAAGGATTGAAAATGACGGCAGACGTTGAGCCCGGAGACGGAAATGCTCGATCGACGCATTGATCGGCGACCGGAATCTCATGAGCCCTCCCGTCAACGAAATCGAAGTTCAAAGGCGATCAGACCATTCCCCTTTGAACTCACCAATCATATGTCGTTATTCCGCTTCCGACCATTCGTCGGAGTTGATTCCGGGAGAGATTTCTGTTCTTCGGAAATTGGTGAAAAATCCCCGAAATCCCTCAATGTCGACATGAGTCCTACGATGCGGAAGACAGGATGTTGAATACTCAAAGGTTTCCTCCCGGTCACCCGATCGACCCCGGTATTACGGTGTTCTTTTGAGGAAAAGCCGCACCGCCGTTTGCCTTCAACAAAGAGACACCAATGTTCCTGTCTGGTTCCCCCGATGTGCTGTGATGATTCGTTCGGTCGCGACAAAAGATCACGACAGGTCATGACGAAAAAATGTCAACCAGAGACTGGTGCAGCCCGGTTCCATTCGTCGCCAAAATATCCGGGTGATGAATTGAGAACTCCTTGCGGTTGTCGGTCGTTGTGATCGTTCCTCCCGCTTCCGTCACGATCAGGACGCCGGCAGCCATGTCCCAAGGATGCAGGCTCTTTGACCAGAATGCTTCGATGCGTCCGGATGCAACGGCGCAGAGATTGAGAGCGGCAGATCCGGTCCGCTGAACGGTTTGCGCCTGTTCAAGGACACGGATAAACTGTTCGAGTGCTGGATGTTCCCGGTTCAGTTTTACGGGGAGGCTCGCCATGCACATCGCTTCCGAGAGCTGGGTCCGTTCGGAAACATGAATCGGTTTTCCATTCAGAAAGGCCCCGCCCCCAAGGGTGGCGGTGAACATTTCGTCGCGGTTCGGATCGTAAATGACACCAGCGATCAGCTTGTCATCCTTCTCCAGTCCAATGGAAACCGCGTAATAGGGAAATCGATGCACATAGTTGGACGTCCCGTCCAGCGGATCGATGACCCATCGGTACGGAGAATCCCCTTCATTCTGTGAAAGCCCCTCTTCTCCGAGAAACCGGTGGTCCGGGAATTGGCTTTTGAGAAATTCGTAAATTGCTGTCTGTGAAGCGAGATCGGCTTCGGTGACGAGATTGGACGGGCTTTTTTCACGGGCGGTAAATTTCTCTCCCCACTGCTCCAGCATCTCACCGCCGCGCCGAGCTGCCTCCACTGCTGCCTGCAGAAAATCCATTTTCAATCCTGATTCTAAACCCAACTGTTGTTTCCCGGGGCGCCGATCCCATTTTTGGGGCCAGAAGGAGCATCATAGCGGATTGGTCGAAATAGGAAGACTGAACGGAATAAATGGAAAAAATGGACTGCCAGAGGGAGTTGCTGGAGCCGATTGCGACGGGAAGGATCAACCCGGTGCGATTCGGTCTCGTGCCCGGGGACTCCTTGCGGGCAAGACTCCATTTCTTTCCGCAACTTCAAATTTTCAGAATATTTCAGAAACGTTCACCCCTCCCGTGTCGTCGAGTAAGATAGGAGACGGGCCAGTTGTGCTCCTGACGGTCCCAGTCCTGCGGTGACCTTCCCTTCTCAGTGAGACACGGAATCGATGACGACCACCCAGAAGCCACCCGCAGAATCAGCGAAGTCGAACTACGTCGACTTTGATGAATTCATTGAATATCAGCTGCGAAAGACACGGACGGGGATTCATCAGACCGATCTGGTCTCCGCAGGAGTAATGCTCCTGTGCCTGCTCTGTTCCTACCTGCTGGTTTTCGCGATTCTGGACCAATGGGTCGTTCCCGGAGGTTTCAGCCAGACGGCGCGGATTGGATTTTTTGCTGTCATGGCCCTCGCTGGGCTGGGATGGGTTGGTTGGAAGATCGTTTATCCCTGGCTTCAATCGATCAATGCCCTTTATGCCGCCCGGCAGATTGAACAGGCCCATCCTGAACTGAAAGGGAGCCTGATTGCGTGGGTCAACTTCCGTCAGACAGGACGGGAAATCCCCCCTTCCATTCTCCGGGCACTGGAGAAGCGAACGGCTCACCAGATTTCCCGTGTGAATGTCGAGGAGGCGATTGACCGCCGGCTGCTCATGCGGGCGTCGTACATCCTGCTGGGACTTGTCTTCGCGATCTGCATCTATACGCTTGCATCTCCCAAGAAGATGTCGACCGCAGTCTGGCGGGCTCTCTTTCCCGTTTCACGCGTCTCACCAGCCACGCTGACCGAGATCCGGGATGTCAAACCGGGCGATACCGAAGTTCTGGCACGCGATCAGGTCGATGTCATTGCGGAACTCGGAGGAAAAATTCCGGAGGAGGTGACGCTGCTGTTCTCAACGACAGACCGACGTTTCGTCAATCAGCCGGTCCGGATGCAGCGTCTGGAAGGGGAACTCCCCCGGTTTCAGGCCCGATTGACCGGCGATGGGGGCAAAGGTCTTCTGAGCGATGTCACCTACCGTATTCAGGCTGGCGACGCCCGTTCTCCTGACTACCAGATTCGGGTCAATCAGCCCCCCTCTGCAGAAGTGACGGAAATTGAATACCAGTATCCCCGCTACATGGGACTGAGCCCGTCCACTCAACCGGGAAGCACCATTGAAGCATGGGAAGGAACGACGGTGACCGTTCGGGCCAAGGCCAATATGCCGGTCAAACGGGCGATCATCTACTGCACCGACACGGAAACCGCTTCTCCGAGTGCCGAAGAATACCCGATGACCACTAGCGATGATGGTCTGACTGCCCGCTGGCAGCTGCGGTTTCGTGATGATGGGACCTTTGCCCGCTTCTACCATGTGCAAGTCTGGAATGAACGCAATCAGAAGAATCCGACTCCGACCATTCACCGGATTCAGATTCGCCCGGACCAGAAGCCGCTGGTGACATTGATTCACCCCGATCAGGACATGACCGTCCCCGCGAATGCCAGGATTCCGGTGGCTCTCTCCGCACAGGATCCCGACTTTCAACTCCGTCGGGTCTCGTTGAAGCTCCA
>CALLWY010000273.1 GCA_938015865.1 uncultured Planctomicrobium sp. | reverse complement strand
ACCTGATCCAGCTCGCATGCCTCGCGTGCAGATTCTGCTAACAGGAGATGTCCCAGATGAACGGGGTCGAAGCTCCCTCCGAAAAGTCCAATCTTCATTTCGCTGCAATCCGCTGTCACTGCATTCAGGAGGCCGCCAGAGGGACAGAGATCCCTGCCGGGGTGAGGAGAAGAGGGCAGGTTATGAAAGCGGGAGCGCAAGAAAAAGGCCACTGGCTTCTTTCAGGAGCGCACCGGAAAGAAACCAGCAGCTTTTGAGCGCTTGCGAATTTAGGACATCCCTGTGCGGAGCGCCTGGCAGGATGTCACATCAATCAGGTTAGATATGTGGCGGGCGTTTGTCAAAACGAATTTCCCCGATTTGAAGATTTTGACGAACTCCGTTCATTGCCGGGCTGTTTTGGTGGTCCTGTCAATTCCGTTTTGATGAGGAATGCGGCATGATGGAGAAGGCATGGATGTACTTCCGGCGACTACGCCCGGGTTCGATCGATTTTCGGTGAATGGGATGGGCCGGTCACTGGGTTTCAGGCAGTCTTTGAGATGGTCTGGACCAGAGTATTCAGGATATTGCGTTTCAAAAGACACACACCGGCGGCAGATCGTCGGCGGGCGGAATCTGATGGTGGCAACGATGTTGAAACAAACACATCCGCGTAGCGGCGGGCTGGCGGTCAAGATGCTTGGCAGCCTGCTGGTATTAATCGCTCTGGGAGCAGTCATGTATCTCGTCCTGCCGAACAGGACGACGGATGGGCCGCAGACACCCCAAAACGCAAGCATCGATGACAAGGCTCGTCGCTGCGAGGATCAGCTTGCGGATGTGTTCGAGGCCCTTTCCCCGGGACGACTCGGAATTTCGTCCGATCGTGCACAGGTTATTGAACGCCTGAATCACTGGCTGCAGGAATGTGGATCGGTCTCGACAGAGAGTCTGCCCAGCAGCGATGCAGAACTGATCAACTCGCTGCTGACTGGTGACACCCTCGCCCGTGCCGTCAGTGACCGGTTTCTGGCGGAGGATGCGACTCACATTCGAATGAGTCTGCTCTCGCGTGATATCGCGACGTCCCTTGTCGAAGGGAAGATTTCGAATGTCGATCGGGCAGTGTCGTTGTTTGATTTCGTCAGCCGGAATGTGATGCTGATCGATGACGAAATCCGTCAGCAGATTCCCATGACTCCTTACGAATGCCTTGTCTTCGGGCTGGGAACTGCGGAGGATCGGGCCTGGGTTTTTGCTGACCTTCTGCGGCAGATTCGTAGTGATGCCGTCATCCTCACTCCGACGAATGAAGAAAAGGCGGAGCACTGGCTGGTTGGTGTGATTGATCCCGAGCAGGGAGTCTTGCTGTTTGATGCACGGCTTGGTCTTCCGATTCCGGCAGAAGGGGCTCCGATTGATACCCCCTATCCGAAGCAGCCTGCGACGTTGAAACAGGTTCTTTCCAGCGATGCTGCATTTCGGCAACTGGATGTTCCGGATTCCCCTTATCCGCTGAGTTCTGCCGACCTCGCCGATTGCAAGGTGTCTGTGATCGGAAGCACAAGTTCCTGGGCGCCCAGAATGGCCCGACTTCAGTTCCTTCTTCCGGAAGGGACCAGCGTCGAACTCTACGACGGTTTGGGTGAGAATCAGCTGCGCGCTCCTGGGTTGATCGAGCGGATTGTTGCAGCGGGGCAGGATGGATTGTGGAAACGGGACCAGGTGGTCTTGTGGAGCTACCCGGAGAAAGCAGAACGGGAATTCGAAGTGACCCGTGGGGAAGGGGCCGCAGACAGTATGCTGGCCAGCTATCAGACCATTTTCCGCGGTCCTTATGTCCCTCGCCCGCTGGATCGGGAAGGGAAGGAGTTTCAGCAGGTTCCCGTCGACAAGTCGCTGCACTTCGTGCGGGTGGAACAGTTGCGAGGGAAATACAGCAACGCGATTCGGGACTATGTTCCGATCCGGACTGTTGAAAAGCAGTATCCCAGCCCCGCAAACCAGATGGCAGCGGAATTCGGAACACTCTGGACCGGGGTCTGTCAGTACCAGACGCAGAAGATTCGCGTCGCATTGGGAACATTCGACCGCTATGTCGTCAATCAGGCCCGCAGTCCCGGAATGTCCCGGACTGCCATTGAATATCTGGCCGACTGTATGCTGACTCAGAAAAACTACGTCTCCGCCATCATGATTCTGATGCGGGCTCCACAGGGATTTGCCCCTCGTCGGGATCAATATCTGATTCAGCGATGGATGAAGCTTGGGGATCTCGACCAAGAGACG
>CALLWY010000272.1 GCA_938015865.1 uncultured Planctomicrobium sp. | reverse complement strand
AAAACCTGAAGGTTTCGCCTGAAGGCGAGGGTTTTAGACCCATTGTGAGGACAATAAAACCAGTAGCTACGTCGGCGTCTCGGGAGGTGGGGATACTCCTGATTGCTCAGGTTCCAACGGGATTCGCTATTTTGCTGTCAACGGCATTCTCTATGTCAATTCCCGTACACGTTTCGCCGACGTCAGTGATGGCACAACGAATGTCTTTCTTGTTGGTGAAACCTGCTACTCCTCCTTGGCGGACGAGCGGCCCCGATGGACTGCGTCTGGTAAAGGAGGAACATCTGCGGGAGTACAAAATCTCGCTGGAGCGTTTGATCAGATCAATACTTACCCCTTAGCTGCAAATTACAGGGAAGGCGTTCGATTCGGATCCCGGTGCTTCAGCAGCCGTCATGTCGGGGGGGCTCATTTTCTGATGGCTGACGGATCGTCTCACTTCGTCAGTGAAAATATCGATCTGAACGTCTATCGGTCACTCGGAATTCGTAATGATGCAGCACCTGTTGGAGGATTGCCATAATTATGGAATTTAACGTTAAGTGTACTGTAGCCGCGTGCCTCCCTTTTTTGATGCTGATTGCAGGGTGCGGTCAATCCCCATCGGGACCGGTTCGATTCACTGTTTCCGGAAACATTACCTATAACGGATCCCCGGTCCCTGCTGGAACGATCCTTTTTGAGCCCGATTCTGAAAAGGGGAACAGTGGCCCCGGCGGAAGTGGAACCATTGAAAATGGACGCTTCGAGACCTTCCCCGGGAAAGGAGTTGTGGGAGGACCGTACATCGTCCGTATCAGAGGTTTCACTGGTGAAGCCACCTCCGAAGACGGAGAGGTTTCTGCGATCGGAAATCCTCTGTTTCCTGTCTACGTCACGCGGGTTGATTTCGCGAAACAGAATGTCCAGATGGACTTTGACATTCCTGCTCAATCCAATTGAGGACGCGTTGCCATTTATTACAATTGTTTCAACGTTAAGCGGCACTCTTTTTGAGTGCCGCTTGAATTTTGAATGCATGTTCAAGGGAGAATGACGTCCGATCAGCCTCTTGGCGTGGAGAGTGTGACCGTCAAAGTGACCTCCTTGCCGTCTCTCAGGACAACAACGGTGACCTGGTCTCCCGGTTTGAAGGTCCGTAAGGCCAAGTCGAAGTCATCCAGACTCCCGACTTTGCTCTCTCCCAGTTTGATGATGACATCTCCTCCCTGAAGCCCGCCGAGTGCGGCTGGACTTCCCGGAGCAACTCCCGAAATGGCGTATCCCTCGACATCCTTTCCGAAGTCAGGGATGCTCCCAAAGTAAGGACGGCTCCCTGTGCGTTCCAGTTGGGCCATCCCTTTGAGCTTGATCAGATCCGGGCGTGCCTCAACGGTAGCGGTGTCGATGACAATGGCTTCCAGAAAACTGATGATCCGATCCATTGCGGAGTAATTCAGTTTCTCCCAGTCGTCGCCCGGGCGATGGTAGTCGGGGTGTGTTCCGGTGAAGAGATGAAGAACCGGAATATCTTTTCCGTAAAAGCTCGAATGGTCGCTGGGGCCGAACCCTTCGGGTTTTCTGGAAATGTCAAATTTTTGAGCGGCCGCCTGCTGGTCGATCAGGCCGTCCCAACGGCTGGAGGTTCCAGTCCCGAAGACAACAAGTTTGTCCTCTTCCATGCGCCCGATCATGTCCATGTTGAACATGGCGATCGTCTTTTCGAGCGGAAAGAGTGGTTTGTCGACATAGGCCGCTGAGCCAAGGAGTCCCCGTTCTTCACCGGTAAACGCGATAAATACGATGCGCCGGGGTAATGGTTTGTCCCGCTTTCCGAGGCGACGCGCCAGTTCCAGCAGCCCGGCCGTTCCCGAAGCGTTGTCGTCCGCTCCGTTATGGATCTCCCCGCGGTCGGAGCTGCTGGCGAGTGAGCCCTCTCCTCCCCGTCCAAGGTGATCGTAGTGGGCACCGACAATGATGGTTTCATCGCTGAGTGGTCCTTCACCTTCCAGAACCCCGATGACATTTTTGACTGGGACTTTGACGAGTTCGACCGTCGCCTGTCCTGAGGCGGTCCAGCCGGTGAGGAGCTGGCTGTGCGGCTTTCCGGACTCATCAATCAGAGATTCAATCTGGCTGAGGTTCTTCCCTGTGGCGGCCTGAAGAAGTTCGTTGCAGACATTCATGGAGATCTGAAAGCAGGGGAGTGATCGACCGCTTCGGGTTCCTCCATAGCCAAACTCCATGAGGGGATCCGGATCATAGTTGTTATGGATTTCCCCGACCTGCTTCAGATGGATCAATGCCTTCCGCAGCTGGTCGAGCAGGGCTGGCTGATCTTCGGCTTGAGATTCGACCAGTTTTTCCGCCAGATCAATGACCGCCTGACGGGCCTTCTCCACCTGGCCAGCGAGTTCTTCCTTCTGCGTCCGCCCTGTGTAGGGGTCATTCACCAGCAGGACAGCGACCGCTCCGCGGGTATAGGCCTGACTCACTTTTGTGAGGAGGGCAGCATGCCGGGAGATCCCATGTCCCACGGCAAAGGGACCGTGTGGTTGATCCTGCATCGGATTTCGACGAATGATGATGACGACCTTGTCTTTGACATCGAGACCGGCGAAGTCATCGTATTCGACATCGGGGGCGGAGATTCCGTATCCAGCGAAGACGATGGGAGCGTTGAACTCGCCTGACCCGCTAAAGGCGCAGGTGCGAAAGTCCTTGTCGTACGTCAGCTCAATTGTTTTCCCATCGGGACCGTGCAGCGTGAGGCTGTTGGGAGAACCGAGTTTCGCTCCATCAGTGACGTCAAAGTCCTGAAACGGGTCCCCTCCGTCGGCGGTCACGATCAGGCCCGCCTCCCGGAACTGGTCTGCGATGTATTGAGCCGCTTTTTCGAGTCCGTCGGTCCCAATTCCCCGCCCTTCAAATTCATCGGAGGCCAGGAGTCTGACATCGTGTTGCATCCGGCGTGCCGACGGGCTCAGTTCTTCTGCCTGAACAAAAGAAAACGCCCACAGCGAACAGGCTGCCACAGCCAGAAGCGTACGCACGCAGTACCGGGAAAGGGAGTCGGGAATTCGAGTCATGACGTCAGCATCGTTGGCAAAGTGGAATGAGTGTCGACCTGTCGGATTCTATACGGGCGGCTGCGGAATGAGTATGTTCAGGCAGTCAGGAGATGGGACAATGCTGCTCATCCTTACCGAATCGCCTCACGAGATTGACGTTTCGAATGGCCTCCTCGATCCATTTTGATCTGCTCCTTCCCCGCAGAATTGTGTTTGGTTGGGGGAAACGACGTGAAATTGGCCCGCATGCAAAATCGCTCGGGAACCGGGCGTTTCTGATCGACGGATCGCGGACGCTTCGCGAGACTCCGCTGTGGAACGAGATGATCGAGTCTCTCCAGTCGTCCGGGATCACTCTTCACCACATCGCGACCGCCATACAGGAGCCGACGATCGAGGATGTCGATGTCGCTTCGGAACGGATTCGAATATTTGGTCCCGGGGTAGGGGACCTGATCATCGGGATTGGAGGAGGGGCGGCCCTTGATCTGGCGAAGGCCGTTGCAGCCATGGCGACGAACACTGCCGGAGGAAGCGTTCGGTCCTATCTGGAAGGAATCGGGACGGGAATCACTCTGACAGAAAATCCCTTACCCATTCTTGCGGTTCCGACCACATCGGGGACGGGAAGTGAAGCGACAAAGAATGCGGTGATCAGCTGCAATGATCCCCCATGCAAAAAGAGTCTGCGATCCGACAAATTGATGCCTGAGATCGCACTGGTCGACCCGGAACTGACGGTGTCTCTCCCTCCGGAACAGACCGCATGGTCCGGGATGGATGCCATCACCCAGCTCCTGGAAGCCTATTTTACCCGGAAGGCTCAACCAGCAACGGATGCCTGGTGTGATATGGGGCTGAAAATGGGGCTGGGAAGCATTCTGAATGCGTATCACACTCCCCGTGATCAGCGGGCCCGGGAGGAGATGTCGGCGGCGGCGCTTCTGTCGGGGATGGCTCTGGCCAATTCCGGGTTGGGAATGGCGCATGGCGTGGCTGCAGCATTGGGATCGATCTGCAATGTCCCTCACGGGCTGGCCTGTGCGGTGATGCTTCCCATTGCATTGAAGGTCAACCGAAAGGAAATTGCGGAGAAGGCAGAAGAGCTGAAGTTCTTCTGGAAGCTGACGAAAGACTCCCGAAAGATTGACCCGCAGACGTCCGCTATCGACGTTCTGGAACTTCAGATTGCAACCATCCTGAAAATGCTCAAGATTCCGACCCGACTTCGGGACTTAGGGGTCAAGCGAGAGCAGATTCCGGAACTGGTTACGGGATCCCGCGGGAACAGCATGAATGGAAATCCTCGCACGTTGAGCGACGAAGAACTCACAGCCATTCTGGAGGAACACTGGTGATACTCTCAGCCGGGCTGTCTCCCGCATGGCAGCAGATTTTGCGATTCAAATCACTCCGTCTCGGGGAAGTGAACCGGGCCGAGGAAGCGGTCTGGTGCGCTTCCGGGAAGGTCATCAATGTGGGGGTGGCTGGGGTCTCGCTGGGGAGTGACGTCACGATTGTTTCGGCGATCGGAGGGATCTCCGGAGACATCATTCAGCGTGAACTGGAATATCTGAACGTTCGAACGGAATGGATTTTTTCCAGCAGTGCGACCCGTGTCTGTACGACGTTGATCGATGCCAGCGGGGTGACCACCGAACTGGTCGAAAACACTCCAGATGTCGACGAAGCGACGGTGGAAGATTTCATCGATCGGACTCGGGTCTACGCCAATGTGGCGGACGTCACAGTCCTGACCGGTTCGCTTCCGGCAAATGCCCCGGCCGATGTCTTTGCGCGGGTTCTCCGAGGCCTTCACGAGAAGGTCATTCTCGATCTGCGGGGAGACGTCCTGAATCACTGCCTTCCGATGCACCCGTTTCTGGTCAAACCTAACCGGGAGGAACTCGCAGCGACCCTGAAACGGCCCCTGACCAGCGACGAGGAACTGATCTCAGCGATGCGCCAGTTGAACGACTGGGGAGCACGCTGGGTTGTCGTCAGTGACGGTCCACGAGGTGTCTGGGTGACTTCCGACGAAATTTCTGCGCATTTGATTCCGCCCAAGGTGGAGGTGGTCAATCCCATTGGCTGTGGGGATTCGTTGGCAGCGGGAATTGCTCGGGGACTCGAACAAAATCTGGACGTTGTGGAGTCGATTCGACTTGGGATGGGGGCGGCTGCCAACAATGCGGAACAGCTTCTCCCGGCTCGACTGAGTGCGGAACGGAGCCAGACTCTGGCAAAGCTGGTGGACGTGCGGGAGTGGACGTGAAAGAATAGCAGGACTGCTGGGGAGGCTCTGTCCCCGGTTTCTGAAATGACTTTGATGGAAAGTGGATGGAAATGTCGCGGAAAGTGAATGTCGCCCTGATTCAGCGGTCCGTCACTCTGGACCCGGATGAGAATCTGCGGGAGACGGTCAAGGATATTGAACGGGCGGCGGAAATGGGGGCAAACATTGTCTGCACTCAGGAACTGTTCCGCTCGATCTATTTCTGCCAGACCGAAGACTACCAGTACTTCGATCTCGCGGAGCCCATTCCCGGTCCGAGTACGGAGGTTCTCGGACCCATCGCCAAAAAGCATGGCATCGTTCTGGTGGCCTCGCTGTTTGAACGCCGCACGCAGGGGCTGTATCACAATACCGCCGTTGTTTTTGATGCGGATGGCTCGATCGCGGGGAAGTATCGGAAGATGCACATCCCCGACGACCCCCAGTTCTACGAAAAGTTTTATTTCACGCCAGGGGATCTTGGCTTTAACGCCTTTCAGACGAAGTTCGGAAAAGTCGGTGTTCTGATCTGCTGGGATCAGTGGTATCCCGAAGCAGCCCGACTGACGGCCTTGGCCGGAGCCGAAATTCTGTTCTATCCGACCGCAATTGCGTGGCATCCCGAGGAGAAAGAGCAGTACGGAGTGGCTCAACACTCCTCGTGGGAGACGATTCAGCGGAGTCATGCGATTGCGAACGGCGTCTATGTCGCTGCACCGAACCGCGTCGGCTTCGAAGGGGACCGTGAGCGTGATGGAGGATTGCAGTTCTGGGGACAGAGCTTTATCTGTGACCCAAGCGGAACCATTCTTGCCAAGGCTGGGGATGAGAAATCCGAAATTATCATGGCGGAGTGTGATTTCGACCGGATCAATTTCCAGAGGACGCACTGGCCCTTTCTCCGGGACCGCCGGATCGATGCTTACAGCGAGATTGTCAAGCGATATCGGGACTGAGAAGCGGTTGCCGGTTTCCTCGAAAACGGGCGATGGGGCGTTTTACATCAAGGCGTGAGACGAAGAGCAGTCGCGCAGGTGACTTCTCGGAAGTCGATGCGTTTGAGAGAGCCGCTGAATGATTCAGGTTCGAGATGTCACGAAGAGCTATCCGAGTGGAGCGGGGAGACTCAACGTCCTGAAGGGGGTGAGTTGTGAATTCCCCGCTGGAACGTTCTCGTTCATTCTCGGACCTTCCGGAAGTGGAAAGAGCACGCTGCTCTATCTGCTCGGGGCTCTGGATGACCCTTCCTCCGGGGAGATTATTGTCGATGGACTTCCGCTCTCCGGGCTCAGTCCCGGGGAGCGAGACCGCTTTCGACGCGAGAAGGTCGGGTTTATCTTCCAGAGTTTCAACCTGATCAAAAATCTGGACGCACTTCAAAACGTGCTGGTGCCGTTTCTTGCCGGCGGGGCCTCTCCCGCCATGCGGCAGCGGGCCCGCGAATTACTCGATCGGGTCGGACTGAAGGACCGATGGCATCATCGCCCCACCCACATGTCGGGAGGTGAGCAGCAGCGGGTCGCAATCGCCCGGGCCATTCTGAAAGCTCCCCGAGTGATGCTGGCAGACGAACCGACCGGAGAACTCGACAGCGAGACAGGCCGGCTCATCTTTGACCTCCTGCGCGAGCTTCAGCAGGAACAGAACGTCACCGTGATTACGGTGACGCACGATGAACGGTACCTGACCCCCTCGGACCGGATTCTGCGCATGGAAAATGGAGTGATCCGGGACCACTCCATTAGAACGACTGCCTGACGCCGCTCCAGATCTTTGGGTTTATCAGCCACTCGGCGGCTGGAATGTTCGTTGGCGAATAATTCTGCGTGTCCTTTATTTTGCTCCTCGCTTGCCATGTACCGAGCTAGAGGAAAAGAACCCGGCTTCAAGAACTCGCAAAAACTGGTCGTTGCCTGAATTGCACGGTTTTGTAAGTGACTTCCACAAAACTGGTTGTGTTCTTCAAGTGCCATTGCGGGCTGACAGTGCATCTGCGGCCTGTTTGCGTTCGCTTAGAGCGTTGATGTGAGTATCAGCGTGTTTGCACCAAGCGAGTTCCGAATTTGATGTTGCTCGCATTTTGCCGTGATGTAGGTGTTGGACTCTGCTCCGAACGATTTCAAATTGCGTGTCTTATACCCAGCAGGCACGTCAAAAATCACGCGAAAAAATACGCGAAAAAATACGCGAAAAAATACGCGAAAAAATACGCGAAAAAATACGCCATGCGTTTTTTACATTATGTGTGCACTTCAATCATGATTATGAAACAATTCTGTTTTTTCTGCGTTCTTTGTCGAAAAATAAACTTGAATTGTAGTAAAAAATTAGCGTCATTTTTTTGTTGATTAATTAATTTAAAAATTGCGGTTTTAGTTGTGTGTTGTCAGTGGTTGTTCGAGGTTGTTGGTCAGGCTGGCGACTGTGGCGTGGTTGCAAGTTGTGTCTGTGGAACAGGTTGTGTTGTTGTGTTTTTGCATTGTTGCGTTCGGGTTTGGTTGCATTTAGCAAAAAATGCTAAATATGTGTTGACTTAGGGGTCGATATGTTTAATATCATCCTGTTCCGTGTATTGGGTTGCTAAATTCTTGGTCTGTTTGGTGACTGTTTTAGGGGGTGTGGGTATGCGAGTTCGTTGCAGAAGAGGGGAGCGTCTAGAGGACCTGTGGGCGAACCTTGCCCCTCATCTTCAGGGGCGTGTTGCCTTGACTTCGCAGGCACGGCGGACGGCGAAGAAATATTCAGGGAGCATTGGCACCAAGGTTGAAGGGGCCTTGAGGGCAATGGCCAACTTGCTGTGGGGAATGTATTTCGATCCGGTTCAACGGTCCGGGAATATTGAATCAGAATTCTATTGCCGGTCTGGATACAAAGTCGCTCTTCGTGAGTGTCGACAGACGAATCGAACTTCTCACATGCGGCGGAAGCGCAAGGTGAAGTTTGGAGGCGAAACTTTGGACGCTGTTTCCCACGTCAAGTTTCGTGAGAAGGGGAAGCATTTTCGGATTTACTACGCCGTAGATCATGTCCGCTCCCTATTGGTTGTTGGCTGTCTCGGGCCTCATCTTGAGACTGCCGGGACACGGTTCTGTCGGTGAGTGTGGTTTGTTGAAGTTCAATTTCCTCATTTAGAAAAGGGCTGATTCATGAACGTGGTGACGAAGAACGTCAAGATTGCTCACCTGGTTAGGGATTTTCGGAATGGAATGCTGCGACGTCCCGCTGAGTATCAGCGAGG
>CALLWY010000271.1 GCA_938015865.1 uncultured Planctomicrobium sp. | reverse complement strand
CTTGTACAGTTTGCATGCGCACTATATCATAGAAACACACTTTGATTCGATTCCCGCCAGGGGCTGAATACATCGAGTGCTTCACGTATGCCATCCGAATGGATGATCTTTTCAATTTCAGTTGAAGAGTCGGAGGCAAATCGGAAAGCATGGGGACGTAACGCAGAGTTCGGACAAATCATCGTTCGGAATTTCTGCAGAGAGGTGCTTCGAAATGTCCAGTGTTCCGGATTTGTCCAGTGCAGCGACTTGGGAGCCGAAGAGTTCAGTAGCACATGCCGCAGAATTTGAGAAGTATCGCAATAGAATCAGGCATATCGTCCGTGCTCGATTGCACCCCCTGTTGTTACGACGGCTTGATGCTGAAGACGTTGTCCAGGAGATTTTTCTGACTGCTCAGCAGAGGCTTGAACAGTGGAAGCAGGAGAATGCCTTTCCTTTCTTCGTCTGGTTACGTCAAATTACCATTCAGACGGTCCAGAATTTTCATCGATATCATCTGCATGCGCGCAGACGAACACTTTTGCAGGAGCAACATGGAGATGAGTGCACATCTTCATGGGAACCCATCGCCAGAGTTGGGGGACGCAGCTCCAGCAGCCCGAGCCAGGCTGCCATACGGCGAGAAGCAGTTTCTGCATTAGAGGAAGCGTTACAGAACCTCTCCGACAACGATCGCGAGATCATCTCGCTTCGGAACTTCGAATGCCTGTCGAACACAGAAGTTGCTGCATGTCTCGGAATCAGCGAGAAAGCTGCTAGTATCCGCTACATCCGGGCCTTGGACCGATTGCGAGTCGAATTGAATCGAAAGCGAGATTACTAAAGGGGCCATAATGTCTCGCGACAAAAATCATTTGACTTCCTCTTCATCGATCAGTGATGAAGCGGCTTTAGAGCTGGATTCGATTCTGCAACGTACAACTCAACATGGAGCCGTCGACGAGATTCCGACTGAAGAACTCTCCAAAGAAGTTGCGGAATATGTGACTCCACTGCTGAATCTGGTTCGAGACCTCAGCGCGCTCAGGCAGAGCCGTCAGATTCGCGAAAAACCCTTCGAAAAATTTTCTGTCCCACATCTGTTGGGAGATTTCGAGATCCTGCGCGAAATTGGCCGCGGAGGAATGGGGGTCGTTTACGAGGCTAGGCAGAAGTCACTCGATCGAATTGTGGCTTTGAAGATTCTCCCTCGACAGTCGGGCAAACAGGAGGAGATTGATCGATTTCGTCGTGAAGCGACAATCGCGGCCTCTTTGCACCACTCCAATGTCGTTCCCATCTTTGCTTATGGAGAGAGTGACGGATACTACTACTTCGCGATGCAGATCATACGCGGCTGCTCCTTGAACGACGTCGCACGAAGAATCGCCAACATTCCGTCCCCTCACATTGATCAGTGGATTGCAAGTGTTGGCATACAGGTCGCTGACGCATTGGAGTACGCCCACCAGCGGCACATGCTTCATCGGGACATCAAACCAAGCAACCTCCTTCTGGACGACAACGGGCGGGTTTGGGTGTCCGATTTTGGATTGGCGTGCGTATTCGCAACGACACCTGAGGATTTCATTGGTCAAAGCGGAACACTGCATTATCAGGCCCCTGAGCGCAGAAACGGAATCTGTGATATCCGCAGTGAAATTTTCAGCCTTGGGACCACCCTTCTTGATGTCGCAGGGGGGATCGATTGGGAGTATAACCCCAAATTCAACAGTGGTGAACAGGGCTCAAAGACATCCTGTCAACATTCGGTGAAACGACGTCGAAGGCCGCAGCATCTCCCCCTGGATTTGCTGGCGATTCTTAATAAAGCAGTCCATCCTGATCCTGAACTCCGGTATTCCACGGCGGCCGAATTCGCATCTGATTTGCGCCGTTTTCAAGCAGGATATCCGGTTAGTGCAAGAAGGATTGGCTGGATGGGATACCTGTATCGATGGGCACGTCGAAATCCATCCCTTGCAGTTTCTGTTAGTTTGATTGCGGTCCTGATTCTGGCGACCACTGGTGTCTTGTTGGGGAGCCAGATCAAGATTCGATCAATGAACGAAAAACTGGTTAAGGCGAACGATGTGCTCATGGCACATAATCGGAGCCTGACGCAGGCCTCCTTTGCAGTCGATGCACTTGTTCGGCGAGCGGTCGAGAAACTCGATGTAACCCAGGAATCAACTATAGATGATCAGTTCGAGCAATTCCTGAAAGGGACTGCCAGTCAATTCCGGCTCGAATTCAGGCGCGACTTTCCATTGATTCTGGAAGGGATGATGAGTCCCAAACTTCAATTGTCGGACTCTGGATCGAGCCAGGAAGGGAGTGAGGATGATATTCTCGCGGCATCAGCGTCGCGGCGGATCGGAAATGTGATGCATTCGCTTGGATACTTTGCAGAAGCAGAAGCGGCTGCAAAATATTCCCTGATGAGGATCGCGAACTTCGAATCGAATGATCCCGACTTGAAGAGCGGAGTCCATCTCCTCAAATCCCAGATCTTTAACGATCTGGCCGAGTTGGAGGAAAATCGTCTGCAGTACGAAGCGGCGGATCAATATCAGAAAATGGCGCTCGCGGAGCTGGAACAATGCCAGGATCGGTTTGATCAGGATCAATACCTGACAGAATTTGGCCGGGCTCATCTGGGATTGGCAAATCGCTGGCGAGAACAATATTCCTCAATTCGCCTGTTACAGCGTGCTCTTCGCTCGCTGGATCCCGATTATCAACTGCCTCCGGCAGACTATGAGCGTCATTCTTCTTATCATCGTGTTGCAATCAGGAAGTACCTGATCACAGAACAGTACGAAGACGAGGAAAACTCAACTGCGCTATTGCTGACGGCGAATTGCCTGATTGAACGTGCTCAGGATGAGTATGGCCCGGCCGCTGATCGCGAGCGTGATTTCAAGCTGGGAATTCATTACCTCAACCTTGCCGTCGCATCCTCGCACTGGAACCCCAGGTATGTCTATGGACTTGCGAGAGGGCTCAATACCGTTCCACTGTTTGCATGGGAGGAGTCAGACCAGGTTGATCCGGAAATTGCATCCCCGATGCTGAAGCTCTCCCACAGCTTGCTTGGAAGTCTCAGCCAGGGATCAACCCCCTCGCCAGAAGTGTTAATGACACTTGCTGAAACAAAATATAGAATTGCACTCATATCCTCACTGACAGGTGACCCGGAGACAGCAGATCATTTTTTTAACCTGGCGATTGAACTACTGGATTCAATGCTGACATCTCCTTCACTGAAATTGAATCCACAACTACTTCTAAAAAAATCGATCTACCATACGGCTTACGCATTGCACCTGGAGAGAAATGACAGAAAAGAAGACGCCCTGAATGCAACCAGCACCGCACTCCAGGCACTGGACGCTTTACCGCCCCATTCAATCAACACCATGCCTGTGGGGGAAATCCGCAGACTTATTGAATGGAAGTTTCCCTTGGAACGATCAAATTAAGCTCGCGTGATCCTCGTACTTAAAATCATTGGGATGCAGCTTGATTTCTGCTCTGTTGAAAAGTGTTCATCAAGTTGGGTGATGAATGCGCTAAAGCCTCTACATGAGCAAGCAATTAAGCACGAACATACTGTTTGATGTTGCTTCTCTCTCGCTGCGTATTGACCGCAAATAAGTGGCACCTTATTCCCATCGCAATTCGCCTCAGAGCAGTTGCTCACGTGCCTGATCCTGCGGGCTTACCTCACGACCACTTTTTCGTCGAGGAACCATGAGTTGACGTGGCTGATCACTCACAGACACGGGAAATGATTGTCTCGGAATCGACGGAACATTCCGACTCCGCCAGAAGGCTCAAACAGACGGAAGCGTTCCTGGATCAGACTCTGAACCGGGAAGACAAACCGGCGATTGTCATGTACGACCGCGATGCCTGAATCACTAAGAAGTTCGTCGCAAAGCAGGAACAGCACTGTGTTCGTCACAATTCATTGCTGAAAGCATCACCCAATTTGAACGGCAGGCGTGAGCGATTTGTGGGAACCAGCCATTGGGAGTGTCCGGACAAGTTCAACATCTTTGGAAAGCGGCTTGAGAATTATTCAGATGGATTGCGATCCGACTACTGGAGCGTCTTAAAAAACATTTTGTGCCTGCCATGCCAGTCGTTCGTCTCCACGACGGGCGATCTCATCAAGCAATCCGTCGAGCCTGTCAAAGACTTCCCACTCTTGCGTGCCGGTCTGCTCAGCGATCCGCGAGACAACCTGGGCCTCCAGAGCTTCGAGCCGCTGGCCCTTCCACACGCAGTCGGCGAGTGCGACAATGAGGTCTGGAAGCGGAAAAGATTCTCGACTCCATGCTCCATGAGTTCGAGCAAACCGAGCCAGTTCCAGCGACACATTGTTTTCCTCTAGGAGTTTCGGCCCATCGGTCTCATGGAGGTTGCCTGGACCGGTAAGTTCGTCCGGATGCAGCACTTTGCCGAGATCGTGGCTGGCCGCACCAAAGAGAACTGCTTCGGAATCGAAACTCAGCGTCTGGAATTGTTGCTGCAACCCGTTCACGACTTCCACCGCCGCGTCATGAACCAGTGTCAGATGTGCAATGAGCTGAGCCGGTGCTTCCAGCTTCTGGCAAAGCTGCCGAGCAACTGAGGGCAACGGTCGTGGCTGAAAAGTCATGCAGCGATCCAATGATCGGAATGGCTATTCAAAGAGCCGCCAGAAGCGAGTCGCAGAATCAACAAAGGTTGACTGAGCGGAGAAATTTCACAACGAAATCGATGTTACGAACATGGGTACAGAAAGGGCTTTAGGACTTTTTCGGCAGCCTCTCTGGTTGATTTGGAAACACACATCGGCGACACGTGCGATTTCTGGGAATCCTCTTTATCTTATGACCATCTGACTCAACCTCATTTTGTCCTAAAGAACTATGTCCATCCCTGATTACCAAGCCTGCATGTTGCCGATTCTGGAGATGATTTCCGACGGGCAGGAGCACCGCATGGCCGATCTCACGCGATCCATTGCAGATCGTTTCGAGCTCTCGGAATCTGAGCGTGCGGAATTGTTGCCCAGCGGTGCACAAACCATCATCGCCAACCGCGTGGCCTGGGCCAAGGCCTATCTCAAAAAAGCCGGATTGCTGGCCAATCCAGGACGAGGGATCGTCACCATCACGACCGCTGGAAAGGAGCTTCTGGCAACGAAACCGCCCCGAATCACCAAAGAACTCCTTCAACAGTATCCGTCGTTCAACGAGTTCCTAAAGCGGGAACTTTCTTCCGATTCCCCCTCGCCGAAGCCTGAAGAGTTCTCAACTCCCGAAGAGACGATCGATGCTGCCTTTAATGAACTGAATTCAGCCCTGGCTGATGAGCTGCTCGAGAAGATTCGAAACTGTTCTCCCAGGTTTTTCGAGCAGTTGGTCGTTGATCTTCTGGTCGCGATGGGCTACGGCGGCTCTCTCAAGGATGCAGGACAAGCCATTGGAAAATCGGGCGACGGGGGAATCGATGGCATCATCAAGGAAGACAAACTTGGACTGGACGTGGTGTGCCTTCAGGCCAAGCGTTGGTCTCAGACCGTTGGGCGTCCGGAAGTACAAGCGTTTGCGGGAAGCATGGAAGGGGTCCGAGCCAAGAAAGGGGTCCTGATTACGACATCCACCTTTTCAAAGGAAGCAGAGGACTACGTGCAGCGGATCGAACGCAAGATCGTCCTCCTTGATGGCAAATCGCTTACTCGCTTAATGATCGAACATGGCGTCGGTGTGGAAACTGTCCGAACATTTGCCATCAAAAAGGTCAACTTTGACTACTTCGAGGATGATATCGGATAACTGGTTCACCGCTTCTCAATTCTCGATTGAGATCGACTGTCTTATTCCAACTTTCCTTCCGTGGCCATTCTCCAAAACTTAGAGCCAAACTGCTACCTGACAACATCGGATCGCATCACATCAGTTGTTCCGTCAGCAATCCTAAGTCCATTGAGATCCGCCACATATAGCGAACTGAGAGCTGACTCAATTGTGACTGAAAGGGTAGATCCTTCCAACCCTCTCTCGTAGAACTTCAGCAAATCAACAAAAAGTTTGTTGCTGACACGGCTATCAAGAAGTTGTGGGTATTCACGAAATGCTTTCAGAACAAATTTGTGTGGAATCGAATGAGGTGGCAGGCCATTCATCACCCGAAGAGTCTGCATTGCGATAGTTGCAGCTGCACTTGGGCAAGCACCGCCACCACTTTTCGCAATAAGATGGTCCAGATCACTCTGAACAATGATAACTTCGGTTTGGAAGTAATCTGGATTCTGTAATGCCTCCAGAGCCTGAGTCGCGGATGCCATACTGCGGTCGGCCTAATTGATCGATTCCTGGGCATGTTTTGTCGCGGGCAATAACCACAGAGTCGCAATCGAAAATCCGAGTGCGATCGCACCGAAGACTTTTGCGCTTGGAGGTCTCGATGATGTCATTGGTAACTCCGTGTCAAGGGCGAGTCGCCACCTGCGAAATTTGCTCATAGCAGCCATTGTACCGTCCTTGTTGGTTGATCTTAATACAACATCGTTTTGCGGTCTTCAAGTTCATATGTTACAGGATAATTTTGTCTATTCACTACAGATCGTTCACATTTCTCTTCGCCTCTTCCACGATGATTTCCGTTCCGAGAACATATTCGAAAATTAGGATTGCTTTCTTGTGAGTTGTATGCTTATGAGGTTGATCATAGCGATGAGGGTGGCGCACTGGCTCAATTCCGGTGTTCGTTCGTAGTCTTTGGCGTGTCACTTGTGGCGGCCACGCCACGCGACGGTGCGTTCCACAATCCACCGCCGGGGCAAGACGATAAGTTTCTTGATCCCCACTGGTCGCCATCCCCCCCCCTGCAAGTCCCTTCCAAATGTTTTCCTGACCGATTCGGGCAGTTCCATCTGACCACACGCTACGTCGGCAATCAGTACTTTCAGTCGCGGGCAGACTTCTCGCAGATTCGTCGGCACAACACAGGCTCCTTACCTGAATTGTCAGGATGTTTGCAAGCGAGCCGTAGCTGTTTGCTCTTTTCAGTGCAATTTCAAGACACGGCCTCAGGCCAGGCAAAAGCGTCCATATTCAGTGGAGCACTCCTGCTGGGGGCAATTTCCTGGGCCGGATTACTACATTCAAAAGAAAAAAGGGCCGAACCAAATCAACTTTTTGGATGTATGCCGTGCACGCACGAAAATTTTAATTTTTGACTTCGATCCCGACACCACCCAAGGTCAGTTTTATGTGATCTCCTCTGCCTCCGGGTGACAGTGCTATCGCAATATTAGGGAAATGTTCGCATTATTACATTTCTGTCTTACCCTGGCCGTTCAGGATTGCCACAGGATTGCTCGAGGACCGAGTTCGATAGTATCATCGTGCTCCGTTCCCTCTCTTCTCGCTGAATTCAAAAGTCACCACACTGTCTTAAAAATTGGAACTCGAAAAACGTTTTTGGCGTATTCCTATTTAGAGCCTTCGGACAAAACCTATTCAGCTGTGAGGAATCTCCAAGTGATCAGCG
>CALLWY010000270.1 GCA_938015865.1 uncultured Planctomicrobium sp. | reverse complement strand
GTACCGGCGAGACAGACCTGCGCATTCCAAGCCGGGGCCATCTGATGCCCGTGGTGCGCCGGCACGTCTATGCCCCGCTGGAAGGGGAGATTGCCGAAGTCTACGTTCGGGAATCGGAAATTGTTGAACAGGGGCAACCGCTGTTGAGGCTGCGATCACCCCAACTGGAACTGAGTCAGTTGACACTGGCAAGCCAGCTGCAGGAGCGAATGCAGCATCGGGAGGCGATTCGCGCTGGACTTCGGACCTCTCTGACCGGGCGGGATCGGACTGAATCAGCACGGTTGCAGGCCCAGCTCGAATCGGTCTCAATCGAGATCAATGCTTTGGAGCGACGATTGGCTCTGCTAGCTGAGGAGCAGGCGAAGCTGGTTGTTACCGCACCGATTCGTGGAACGATCACCACGACGCAGCCGGAATCCCGACTGATCAACTGTCCCGTCCAAAGAGGGGAAGCGCTTCTGGAGGTGATGGATGAAAAAGGGCCGTGGAGAATTGAACTGGAGATCCCGGAACGGCGGGCAGGACATGTTCTTCAGCGCCTGCAACAGCATCAGCCCGAAGTGACCTACCGATTGACTGCCCTGGCGCAGCAGGAATGGACCACGCAACTGAAACATCTCGGAGACCGAACGGCTCTGTCCCAGGAATACGGGACAGTGGTTCATGGATACTGTGATGTCGATATCACAACGCTTCCGATCCAGCGGATTGGCGCCGATCTGACCGCCCGGATTCACTGCGGTCCACGCACGTTGATGTTTGTTTACTTCGGGGAGGCGTGGGAGTATCTGCAGCGAAAATGGTGGTTTTGAATCCGGTGAAACGCCATTGTCTGTTCGCTCCGCAAATCGAACGCCCGGTCGTATGCCGTGACGCCTGGCATCCGGCTTCTTACACTGGCCGCTGTTGATGAGTCTCGTGGCAGGCTTTCTGGCAGGCTGATCCGGGAGTAAGGGGTTGAAGATCGCGAGAGAACAGCTCAACGCAGAGCAGCTGGAGAAGTTTGTAACCGGAAAGTCGATTGGAATGCCAATCGTCAATCGGGTCTCCTTCATTCATTCCCAGCAGGCATCGCGAATTACGTGGCACCAACACGATTTCTTCGAGCTGCTTTATTTGCTGGAAGGAACCACGGCTTACGAGTTTGAAGACGGGGAGAAGCGGGAACTCGCTGGAGGAAGTTTTCTGGTCATTCCTCCGGGGGTTGTCCATCGTGGACTTTTCGAAGTTCGGCGGCCTGTTCAGCTGTGCGGCATTCAGATTCGTCCCGACCATCCTGAGGCCACGACCCTGACACCGTTCACGCAGAACGATCTGGAGCGGTTACGGGAAAAGCTCGCTTCACCGAGTCGACAGACATGTCGGATGAATGGAGAGATTCGCCGTCTGCTTCTTCAACTTGGACGGCTCATTCCCGAGGGGGCGTTGGGGAAGGCTGATCCGGAGAAGTCGTTGCAGTTGCGATTGGCCATTTGCTCGTTGCTAATGGAGACCGGCCGGCAGACCACGGTCCGAGGGGCCAATACCATTTCCGCGGCTGTTCAGGCTGCAAAGGCCTACCTGCAGGCCCACCTGGCGGAGTCGGTGTCAATGGATCAGGTCGCAGCAGCTGCGCGGTGCAGTCGCGCCAGATTGTTCCTTGTCTTTAAAGATGTGACGGGAATTACTCCGAACCACTATCTCCTGCAACTGCGGTTAAAGGAAGCGGAGCGGCAGCTGGAAGAAACTGATCTGTCAATTACGGCCATTTCGCTGGCATGTGGATTTTCCAGCAGTCAGTACTTCAGCATGGTCTTTCGAAAATATACCGGGACCACCCCGCTGATGTTCCGCCAACGTCAGCGCGATGCAGCGGCCGCCCGGAGACGTCCAAAATCGTCTTCGACTCCTCGCACGTCGCGCCGTTCCAAAGCGCAATAAGAAAGCCTGCAACTTTCATTGCAGGCTTTCTCCGGGAAGAGGTCTTCCATTCAAGACCTGTCCATATTCCGTCTGTTGCTCAGCCCATAGGAAGCTCAGCTCATCCGGATGGATTCATATGTTGTCGTCGGAGGGGCGACTTTCCGGTAACCGAGGTCGCGAAGGACTTCCAGTACTTCGCTCCATGTGGGGAACTGTCGTCCGCTTCGACGTTTGTAGTCATCCATTGCCCGCATGAACTCAATTTCATCGGGTTTGTAATCGCGTTCACAGGTTGTGGGGTCGATTTGTCGTCTCCGTTCTACTTTTCGACGCTCACTGACGCGGGGTGTCTTGTCGATGCCGAGTGCGTCGGAATTCTGCTGTCGGCGATCGGAGGAGAGTCGTCGGTCCTTGAACCGTCGGCTGACCCGCAATTCTTTTGTTGAGTACGCTTCGTCAATCATCCTGTGCCTGCTCCTGAACTTGGCTTGGGAGGGGACCATGCCGGTTGCGTCCCGTTCCATTAGACGCAGATCCGTTCCTGAGACGCACCCCGATCGGGAACAGTTTCCCGGTGCTTCGATGGTGTCGAAATCGGGAGCTGATTCATTGCCCGGGGATGGCTCTGAAATTGAAACAATCCTTCGGCCTAACAATGCGCCCTGTTTTTCGGTCAGGCAGGCTGGGATTAGGAAAAAGTTCAGGAAAGAGCCTCTCGTGACAAAAGCTTTTCTTTTTATTCCGGGTTTTCTGTTTTTGCGGGCTCTCGAGTGTGTCAATTCGCGACAGACATCGGCAGATCACGCCGCTCCGGAAGTCGAGCTGCTGAAAAAGTCGCTGAAATCGTCAAAGTCGGGCGATTCATTGCAGTGAGCAATGATTCGAGTCCGAATGTTCTGGAGAGGAGGAATTTCTCCTCCTGACAGTTTGTGTCGTTGGATGCAGGTCCAGCAGAGGAAAGATCCCGATCGTCCTCTCTCCCTGCGGGAACCGT
Source organism: uncultured Planctomicrobium sp. (assembly GCA_938015865.1). Classification (GTDB taxonomy): domain Bacteria; phylum Planctomycetota; class Planctomycetia; order Planctomycetales; family Planctomycetaceae; genus Planctomicrobium. The sequence continues at coordinate 1,237 of CALLWY010000270.1, read as the reverse complement.
CCAAAATCATCAGGGATGATCGACATGTCTCCGGAAACGACCTGCTTACACCCGGCACCATTGGACTGGGTCGCAGAGCTATGCCATGTCTCACGGGTGATCCGTCGACAACTTTCTGAGCGTTACGCTTCCGCCGGACTCTCGGAGAATCGCGTTGCCGTTCTGTTGGCTCTCTCTGCGCCGGTGTCGGGGTTCACTCAGTCTGGACTGGCGCAGGAACTGGGGCTGTCGGAATCCAATTTGTGTGACCTGATTGAACGCATGCGACTGGAGGGCCTGCTTGAACGCCAGCGGTCTCCACTGGATCGCCGCAAATCGGTACTGACTCTGACCGAGACTGGCCAGGACCGATGTCGTCTTGTTCGGGAGCTGCATGGTCGGTTCGAACAGGATTTCAAAAGCGGTTCCATGCCTGAACTTCAGGAGACAGTGTCCCGATGTGTTGCTGTGCTGAGTGACTGTCTGAAGATTGGCGAATCGGCAACGGCTTCGGTGCGGAGGGTGGCGTAACGATGACTTCTCCGTTGAAAGAGGCATTCTCCCTGGGGCAAATTCAACATCAATCCGGAGAGACCGTGATTCGGAAACCGTCGCTGCAGCATCGAGTTCGTCAGATCTGGGGCTCATCTGGGGTTCGTCGCATGGGGGCTGCTGTTCTCCTTCTGTGTGCTGGATCCTCCGGGTGTTCCCGGACGTTCTGGCGGGATCAGGCCGATCGCGATTCCTATCAGGCCATCACTGAGAAGCTCAACGATCCCCGATGGGCCCTTCCGCGGATCGATGTGACAGCCAATCCTCAGAGCCGGTTTTATGACCCGTACAATCCCGACTTTGAGCCACTTCCTCCGGATGACTCTGCTGCTGCGGTCTACATGAATTGGGTCGACGGCTGGCATGGATACAAGGGCTGGCACAAGTTCGGCCAGACCATGACTGTGGAGAATCCACAGTGGCTGGCGAACTTCGGCATGAGTACGGACAACGTCGATCCACTCACTGGGGAGCTTGTTGGTCCCCTTCCTGAGTTGAAAAACGTCACACTGCCTCAGGCAGTCGAACTGGCGCAGATCAACAATCGGGACTATCAATACGAAATCGAAGACGTCTATCTGGCTGCGCTGGCGGTGACGTTTCAGCGGTTTCAGTTTGGTGTGCGATACCTGGGGGCCGATGGCCTCGAACCTCGAGGTGGAATGACGGGAACGTTTGTCCCGCATGGCCGGGGGGATAACGTCTC
>CALLWY010000269.1 GCA_938015865.1 uncultured Planctomicrobium sp. | reverse complement strand
CAACTATCACGAAACCCACAAGGCGTTTCCCGCGATCAGCTACGATCACGAAAATAACGGGGGAGATGAAGCCCGGCATGCCAGCTGGGGATGGGGTGTCTTTCTCTTCCCGTTTATCGATCAGGCTCCTGCCTACAACCAGCTGAAACCGGGCGCACCATTGCGTTTGCATCAGGCGGTCGCGGACCCGACGTTGCTGGCCACGTTGCAGACCCCACTCGAAGTCTTTCAGTGTCCTTCTGACCCAGGCGCAGGAACGAACGAGCACCACAGGCTCAATGATGGCTCAGGAAGTGAAGCCAATCGCAAAGCTACTGCGAAATCGAATTATCTCGGTGTCAATGAAGCAGGCGACATTCAGCGCGTCAGTCCGGATGGCATTTTCGTTCCGGCAACTGACGTGCAGAGTAATAAGGTTCGTATTCGACGGCTGCGCGATATCACCGATGGGACCAGCCAGACAGCCATGATTGGCGAAAGGGCATTCCGTCTGGGGACCGTGACGCTGGGAGCTGGGAATGTCTATGGACATAACGGCAACAGCGATATCGAGAACAACGCCGACTACAAGGATGGATTCATCGCTGTCGTTGCAGGAGGTAAGGCATCAATCAATGAGACCGCCACATGCGGGGTTGACTGCAATGACCTGGATGGTCGACAGGGATTCTCCAGCAACCATGTTGGAGGAGCACACTTTGTCTTTGCTGATGGGTCGGTTCATTTCATCAGCCAGAACATTGACCACAAGAACGGTGCCGCAATCGACTCCACTTATGAACGCATTCTTGAAGGAGCCGATGGTCAGGTTGTGGGCGAATTCTGATCGCGTCTCAGGTTCGTAGATATGTGAAGCGGGAGCCTGAAAACGGCTCCTGCTTTCTGTTCTCAATATGATTCATCCTCCTGTTGGAGATGACAACGATTCAATGCGTGATTGAGTCGAGCAGGCTTCAAGGAGTTTTTCCATGTCATATTTTAGATCATATCGCACTTTGGCTCCGGGATTTGCACTCCTTGCACTGATGCTTCTGGGTTGCGGCCAGAAGGGACCAGCCACAGCTACTGTCAGCGGAACAATCAAGCTCAATGGCGAACCTGTTGAGGGCGCCGTTGTCCTGTTTCAGCCTGTGGGAGAGGGGCGAAGTTCCCGCGGCCTCACCGATGCCAATGGGCGGTACACATTAACTTATGTGGCAGGTCAGAATGGAGCCCTGATCGGAGAGCATATCGTTTCTGTCTCCAAGTCCAAAAAACGGATTGTGGATGATAACGGCAATGTCGTTGATCCGGGCGAACCAGAGATCTTTCCCCCCAGCGCGAACTCGCAATCCGAACTGAAAGCTAACGTCGTCAGAGGATCGAATACGTTCGACTTCGACATCAAGAATTAAGACTAGGTCTCAACTGGAGTGGCACAGATTTCGATCTGTGTCACTCCTTTAATTCATCCCGGGCGAGTCTCGCAGCGGCTTCTGCGATTTCGGGGCTTTCGGCCAGACAGGTCAGATGCCCCATCTTTCTTCCCGGCCGGGCTTCCGCTTTCCCATACAGATGCAGGCGGACTCCGTGCCGCTTCAGGACTGCCTCCCAGCGAGGCTGCGCTGTCGGTGGCCAGAGATCCCCTAACAGATTGACCATGGCTGCCGGCTGACGAAGCGCGGTTGACCCCAGTGGCAATCCGCAAATGGCACGAACCTGCTGTTCGAACTGGGACGTGACATGGGCATCAATAGTCAGATGCCCTGAGTTGTGCGGGCGCGGGGCGATCTCATTGATCAGCAGATCCCCTCCTCTGGTCAGGAACATTTCAACGCAAAGCACCCCCACAACATCAAGCGACTCCATCACCGCCAATGCCACCTCTTTGGCATGCTCGGCCAGAGCAAGCGAGATTCGAGGCGACCCTGCCACAGAGACATCCAGAATGTGATTGCGGTGGTGATTCAGGATCGGTTCATAACAGGCCAGCTCTCCTGACGGACTGCGGACAGCAATAACGGAGAGTTCAAACTCAAAGTCGACTTCCTGTTCGAGAATCGCGTCCCCATTCTCAAACTGAGTCCAGACCTCAGAGAGATCAGACGCCTCTGTCAGGCGAACCTGTCCTTTGCCGTCGTATCCCCAGCTCGCGGTCTTCAGCACACCTCGTTGACCAAACTCCTGCAGCCCGGACACGAGTTCGGGGAGTGAGCGAATCGCCCGAAATTCTGGAGTGGGGAGGCCATGTTCCCGCAGCGTGCCTTTCTCCCTGAGCCGGTTTTGTGCCACCGCCAGGACTCCGGGACCGGGGCGAACCGGGACATGCTCCTGCAGAAACTCCAGCGTCTCGACGGGAACGTTCTCAAACTCCAGTGTGATCACCTGAACCCGCTTGACGAATTCCTTGAGCCGGGAGAAATCGTCCCATTGGCCGCACCACTCGCGGTCGGCAACCTGCCCGCAAGGTGAGTTCCCCTCCGGGGAATAGACTTGGACTCCGTACCCGAATCGCCGGGCGGCAATCGCAAACATGCGTCCGAGCTGTCCGCTGCCAAGGACGCCCAGAGTCGAACCGGGAAGAATTGCCTGCGAGGTCATAGAGGATTGTCCAGCACGTCTGAAGTCTGTTTCTGATGGAATTCGTGCAGCTTGGCGCGGAGTTCCGGGCGGGAAGTAGCGAGAATTCGCACTGCTAACAAGGCGGCATTCTTGCTTCCGGCCGCTCCGATCGCGAGTGTCCCGACCGGAATTCCTCCGGGCATCTGGACAATGGAGAGCAGCGAGTCCAGCCCCTGAAGTGCCCGACTCTGCACGGGAACCCCCAGAACGGGCAAAACGGTATGAGCCGCCACCATTCCCGGAAGATGAGCAGCCCCCCCTGCCCCGGCAATAATGACTTCCAGCCCCCGGGATTCCGCTGTCTTTGCGTACTCCGCCATCCAGTCGGGAGTCCGATGGGCAGAAACAACTTTCATTTCATACGGGACGCCGAACTGATCGAGGACCTTCGCAGCTTCCTGCATGGTCTCGAGATCGGACTTGCTGCCCATAATGACGCCAACAATCGGGGGGCTGTCTGACATAATGTCACGGTTCGATCAAAACGGAGGAAAGAGGGGTCGAAAGAGACCGGATGAGACTCCGATTCGAGGTCGCGTCCCCAGTCGGTTTTTGTCCAGTCTGTTCTGAAGGGCATTGTGGCAATTTTCGACGATTTTGCAGCAATTACAAAATGCTCTTTTCCCATTTTGCCAGGATCAGTAGACTGCGACGGAATTGCCGACAGGCGATTGTTGATCAACGTCCCTGAAAACACGCTGGCCTGTGTTTCGTAAATCGATCAGGAAAGGATTCCTGCGTCATGTCCCGTCATGGATTTCGTTTCGTCCACGCGACATGCCTGTGCCTAGACGAACATCTGATCGGCACCGGGCCACTTTCAGCACAAGATCGTCAGCTTGCAGAAGATGCGACATTTCACGCATGGGATAGCGTGGTCGAGACCTGCATCCGGTCTCAGGCAGAGTTCCTGCTTCTGACGGGGAACTCCTTCAACGCCAAAACCAACAGCTTGCGGGCTCGTGTTGCGCTGGAAAAAGGGTTCGAACGGCTCAACGAACACCATATTTCCGTCTTTGTCGTTCCGGGCACACTTGATCCCGCAGCGGCGTGGAAACGGGGGCTTCATCTTCCCCCCAATGTCACTGTTCTGGCGAGCGAAGATCATGAACCGGTCGCTGTGATGAGTGACCAGCGGGTACTCGCTTCCATCTTTGTGATCGCGACCGCTTATTCGGATGAATCCCGATGGAGCGATTCCGGTCCGGCAGCATTTCAGGATCATCAGGCCCCGTTCCGAATCGGACTGGTGGGTGCGGGAACACCCGTTCGATGGGAAGACCGAAAGCCCGTTCCACAGGAATACCATGATGGGTCTTCTGCTGCGGTCGCACTGCTGAATACAGCAATCGACATCAATACCGATTACATCGCGATGGGAGAGGGGACTCCCAACACCGTTTATCTCCGACGGGGGATTGTTCACGATCCTGGCTGTACGCAGTCCCTGTCCGGGGAAATTACCGGTTCCCGCGGTTGCAGTGTCGTGAATGTTGACCCTTCGGGCGAGATCATGATTGATTTCGTCGCAGTGGCTCCGATTCGATGGGAAGAATTTTCCCTGACGCTGGAAAATCACACGAATCCCGGTGATCTCGTCGAGAAAATGGCCCTGGTCCTGATGGAGCATGTTCCCGACAACGATGAGAAACTCTGGATCATCACCTGGCGTGTTTCTGGCGAGGGACCTTTACTGGAATCTCTCGCACAGTCATCTGCTCAGGCGGATCTGTGGAAGAAGCTGGAAGAAGAGTTGACCGGGGAACAGGCAGTCCGCCGGATTCATCGACTCGAAGTGGGGGCCCGCAAGACCGTAGAGCCGAAACCTCAACCAACTGGGGTGGCCTCGGGGGGATTGCTGTATGACTTCGGGGTGATTCTCAATGAATCCCCTGACGCTCTGATTGAAGAAGTCCGTCGGGAAATTCTGGAGCTGGACTGGATGAAGCATGCGGATGCACGTTTCATCCGCGAGGCAGTTCAGCAACTCTCCCGAGCCGGACTCATGAAACGTGCAGAGGCACTGGCGGGGCACTGGCTGGAGTAAGAGGGGAACGAGAGACGGGTACCGGGAGATTGTGGTCCCATCAGGATCTTTCCCCCCTTAAGAGGATCGACTCAGATGCAGTTACGAGAACTTGAAATTGACCGCTTTGGAGTGTGGCAGGATGTCACATTTCCATTCAATCATCGCGGCATCACGGTTCTATATGGCCCGAATGAAGCGGGGAAATCGACGCTGATGCGGTTCATTCGGGGCGTGCTGTATGGTTATCAGCCGCACGATGAACGATCCGCTGGTCCAAACTCTGAACCGGTCGAGTGCTCGGGAACGCTGCGCCTTCACCACCATGGACAGGACTATCGAATCCGTCGAACCTCCTACCCCGGGACTCGCGGACGGCTGGAGATCAACGGGCGCTTCGTCAAAGACGATGATCCCCTGCTCCAGTCCATCATCAACTACACTCCCGAAGCCACCTTTCAGAACATCTTTGCAATCGGGCTGAATGAGCTTCAGCAGCTCTCGTCCCTTCATGGCGATGATGTTGCACGCCATATCTATGGGCTCTCACTCGGGCCGGAAGGGGAACAGATCTTCCGAGCCCATGCCGGACTTGCAGATGAGGAACGACGAATTCTGGGAGACAAACCCCGCGACGGTGAACTCTTCAAGTACGTCGCTCAACTGACAGCACTCGACCGGGAACTGGCCCGCCACGGTCCCGCAACCGAAAAATACACCCGGCTTCAGGCGACTCAACGGGAACTGGACAACGAAATTGCGGATTTGCAGGAGCGGCAGTCGGAGCTGACCTTCAACCTGCGCGGCAGAACCTTACTGAGCAAAATCTGGGGTCCCTGGGCGAAAGAACGGGAAATTCAGGCGCAGATCAAGACGCTCCCGCAGGGGGATCTTGACCGGGAAATCCTGAACCAGTTTGACCAGCTGGAACTCCAGCTTTCGGAAATCGACGACCGTCGCAAGACCTTGATTTCCGAAGCCAAGCAGCATCAGGCGGATGCCGAAGCGATTGTCACCCGGCCAGAACTCGAAGAACACGCCTGCACCATCCAGAACCTGTGGGAACGCTCCCGCATCATGCAGGGGCTGGAACGCTCCCTTGAAAATGCTCCCGGAGGAGCCGCCACCGACCGGGCCATTCAGGAACTGCTCAACAGGCTGGACGGACGCTGGGACCTGCGTCGCCTGGAACAAACGGAAATCAATGCCCAGACATGGCTGCGCCTGACTCAGGAAGCCAATTCCTATCGTTCCGCAGTCCGCGCCCGTGCCCGAATTGTCCGGCGGATCAAGCAGGTGAACGCCGTCCTCCGACGACTCAAGGCAGAGTGGAAGGCACACACCCGGGATCTCGGCGACCAGAGTATTGCCGATGCCCGAAAAGCGTTGCAGCGACGTCTTCACGAGATGGAAGAGCTGCGCAGCCTGCGAGCCAAACGGGAACACCTCCGTAAGACGCTCGACTTCTTCAATCGGGATCTCGGACCGAAGATGGTCATCCGGGACCTTCCGCCGTTCTTCTGGCTCATCCTTTCGTTCTTCCTCTTTGCCGGGCTGATTCTCCTGATCGGGGGAATCTATGCCGCAATGCGAGGGTACATCGGGGTCGTAGTGGGAGGTCCTGCTGCGATGATCATCGGAGGATCGTTTGCCTTCCTCGGACTGGCGGCCATCTGCACCTTCTGGACGATGAAGGAATACTTCGAAACTGTCGACTTCGAGCCTCCTGACAGTGCGGCCGAGCGGGAAGCGCTTGAGCTGGAACTCCATCGGGTCGAACAGGCGATCGAGCGAATTATCCGACGCGAGCATCAGGCCCCCGCTGGTCCTCCCCCCAAACCCGGGGAAGAGGCTCCCCCTCCACCGACTGAAGAAGAGCAGATCAAACAGATCCGCCAGCAACTCTTCGAGCTGGATCAGCACGAGCCGATCGGCCTGAAGATCGATGCCCTGCGCCGCCGTCTCGCGACAATGCGTCTGGCACTGCAGGAACGCCAGAAGAATCTGGGACGGACCCGCCGTGACTGGACCGAACTCCTTCGCCGGATCGGGATCACCGAAACCCTGAAGATTTCTCAGGCGTTCGAAGAATGTCGCATCCTTGGAGAAGCCCACGAGCAACTCCAGATTCGAAGTTCGCTCAGCGAAAAAGAGAACTACCAGCGACAGGAACTCGAAGCCTATCACCGTCAGATCCGGGATCTGGCCCTCAAGATCGAAGATCGGAATTTCAAGCTGGGAGATCCCTACGAAGCGCTCGCCACCTGGGACCGTGAGCTGAAACTTCAGGGAGAGCGTCGTCGGGAGCGAATGCGTCTGCGTCAACTGGCCAAGGAAAAACGGCAGCAATCCGCTGAGCTGGCCGGGCAGATCGAAAAGTTTCGTCGGGAGCGAGGAACCCTCCTCAAGCGGCTGGGAGTGGCGGAACGGGGTGAGATCATTGCCAAACTGGCTGCGATCGATGAGCGCAACACCCTGGAATTCCAACTCAAGGAGATTCGCCAGCAGATCCAGAAACTGGTCGAAGAGGACTCCGATCTGGCCATCGTCGAAGAAGATCTGATTTCGTACGACGCAGAAAAGAATGCCGAAGCGATCGACCAGATCCGCCGCGAGCAGGAACGGATTGCTCAATCGATCAAGGAGGCTCAGGCCCGGTTGAATGATGTTCGCAAGCAGATCCGGGAAATCGAAGAAGACCGCACCCTGACCTCATTGCGATTCGACCGCGAGCAGGTTTTCCACGGCCTGATGCAGGCTACGGAGAACTGGGCGGCAACCCGTCTGGCGGACAAGGTCGTCGATCGCCTGCGGCATCGCATCGAGCAGGATCGACAGCCGCAGATGCTTCAGGCAGCCAGCCATTACCTCCAGCGATTCACTCTCGGCAAATACACCCGGATCTGGACCCGTCTGGGAGAAAAAGCCCTGCTTGTCGATGATGATCAGGGGCAGTCGTTGCGAGTCGAACATCTGAGTAGTGGAACCCGGGAACAGGTCTTCCTGTCCATCCGGCTGGCAATGATCCGTGATTTCGCCCGCAAGGGGACAGAGTTGCCCATTGTCCTTGATGACGTCACGGTGAATTTCGATCAGACACGGACAGAAGCGGCGGCCCAGACACTCATGGAAGTGGCCCAGCAGGGACAACAGATTCTCGTTTTGACTTGCCATCTCCACTTCGCCCAGATCTTCCAGCAGAAGGGACATGAACCAATCTGGCTACCGGCTCTTCGGGCTGAGTCGCAATTGCAACGTCAATAACCGATGCCATGAGTCTGAGCCTGCGGGAACGGTCAATCATTCCATTGCACTCCCTCTCACCACAGCCTCGTTTCGACCCGCATCACTCCCTTTCTTCCGAATGGATTGCGAAGAAGGGAATGGGGGTGATGCTGCTTGTGATCTGCTCCTGTCTCTGGAGCGGTTGCATCTCCACCCGAAATCAAAGCGCTGCTCTTCCGGCCAAATACGAGATCGAATCCGGCAATCTGATTGTCCGGTCGGACCTGAAAATTCAGGAAGATGATCCGCTACTGGAGGAGCTGAAAGAGATTCGGGACGAACTGATCACCACCCTCGAACTCCCCCCACCAAGGCGTCCGGTGGTGATTCATCTCTTTAAGGATCAGGACCGGTACGCAAATTTTATGCAGGCCCGGCATCCCAATCTCCCCTCGCGCAGAGCCTTCTTCATTGGCACCGCCACCGAACTCGGTGTGTACGCCCACTGGAGTCCCAACGTGAACGAGGACCTGCGTCACGAATACACTCATGGGGTCCTGCATTCCTGCCTGCGAACGGTCCCGCTCTGGCTCGACGAAGGTCTGGCGGAATACTACGAAACGGCTCGTGATGTTCCCGGTCGCCTGCATCGGGAACACACCCAGAATCTGGCCATTGCTGTGAAAAATGGCTGGCGTCCTGACCTTGCCCGGCTCGAAAAGATTGAAGACGTCCCCAAGATGAGTCTGGCGGACTACCGGGAAGCATGGGCATGGGTTCATTTTCTCCTGAATGATGCCCCCGGCGGCCGTGAGCTTCTGGTCAACTACTGCAAGACGTTGAGAAAGTCGGACCGACCTCCCCGGATCAGCCCGGAGGTTGCCCGGATGTTCCCCGACTCGGAAGTCCGTCTCGCCTCTTACATTTCCATGTCGCTGACAGACTATGGCCGCGTCACCCGGGCTCATTCAGAGGAAGAAGAAGGCCGCGCTAATGTTACACGCGGAAACGATTCGTCCCGGTGAGTGTCTTCACGCCCGCGAATCACCTACGATTTCATCATCCCGAGGAATGTGCATCCGGTGAGCTACATGAGCGGAGATGATGAATGAACGGGGTGAAATCGTTGACACACGTGACCACCTGCATGGTCCGTTCCCTCTGGCTGATTTTTCTAACAGGACTTCCGGGAATAATTCCTTCCATTGCCCATGCGGATGGGCCTCCGAATCTGGTCTGGATCATGGCGGATGATCTGGGATATGCCGAACTCGGTTGCTACGGCCAGAAGGAAATCCAGACGCCGTACCTGGATCAGATGGCCCGTGAAGGGATGCGGTTCACGCAATTTTATGCGGGAGCTACTGTCTGTGCCCCCTCCCGTAGTGTATTGATGACAGGTCAGCATCATGGACGGACTCGGGTACGGGGAAATTCACAAGGTCGAGCACAGGCGCTCCGCGATGGTGATATCACTCTGCCTGCGACGCTCAAATCGGCTGGCTATCGCACCTTTCTGGTCGGGAAATGGGGGCTGGGCGACATCGGAGAAGCCGAAACAGGGTTACCACGTCGACATGGATTTGACCTGTTCTTTGGATACCTCAATCAACAGCATGCTCACAATCACTTCCCCGATTACCTCTGGCTGAACGAAGAGAAAGTGACTCTTCGAAATGAAGTCGTTCCTGTCACAAATCACGGAGGATATGCGACCAAAGCTGTTGAGTATGCCGACGACCTGTTTACCCAGAAGGCGCTGGAGACCATTGAACAGGAAGACAACCGGCCCTTCTTCCTGTACTGGTCCATGGTCACTCCTCACGCGAACAATGAACGGAAACGGACGCTGGGGAACGGGGCGGAGGTTCCCGATCTGGGAATCTACAAGGACAAGGACTGGCCCGAAGCAGACAAGGCCCATGCTGCCATGGTCTCCCGAATGGATGCTGATGTCGGGGCGTTTCTTCAGCGGCTGAAGGATCTCGGGCTCGATAAAAATACACTCGTCATTTTCACAAGCGACAATGGTCCTCATAACGAAAGCGGCCACGACCTGAGTCGGTTTCAGCCCGCTGGGAAGTTTTCCGGAATCAAGCGCAGCCTGAAAGACGGCGGAATTCGAGTCCCGATGATCGCCTGGTGGCCAGGAACCATTTCACCCGGAACAGCGTCCCATCTCCCCGCCTATTTTGGCGACTACTTTGCGACCGCTTGCGAGCTGGCCGGCGTGGACCTCCCCGAAGGGCGTGATTCCATCAGCTTCGTCCCGACGCTTCGGGGAGAAGCAGGAAAGCAAAAGCAGCACGAGTTCCTTTACTGGGAATTCCACGAACGGGGATTTCAGCAGGCGGCTTTGTATCAGGGACGCTGGAAAGGAATCCGCAGCGGTGGGCCGACAAACCCGATTCAGTTATTTGATCAATTTAATGACCCCAGCGAACAGACCGATGTCGCTGCGGAACATCCTGAAATCGTCTCCCGGATCGATTCTTATCTTCAATCAGCCCGGACAGATTCTGAAGACTGGATTCCGAAGTGGACCACAACTCCCAATCGGAACTCTTCGAGAAACCGTTCCGGGAAGGAATGATCGGGACTCCGAGACCTGAAAGCCTTTGACCATGTCCTCTCTTGAATTTCGACTTGCCAACCTTGATGACGCTTCGGATGCAGAGGCCATTGCTTCCATTGTCAATGCCTATGCCATGGAACCTCAAGGAGGAGGAAAGAGCCTCCCGGACGATGTCCTTCAACGAATGGCCCCCGGCTTGAAACAGGTCGCCGGTTCCTTTGTGATGCTCGCAGTTCTGGACGGAAAACCGGTCGGAGCTGCGGTCTGCTTCCGTGCGTTCTCAACATTTGCCGGACGCCCGTTGATCAATGTCCACGATCTGTCGGTCCTGAAAGAGTTCCGAGGCAAGGGGATCGGCACCCGGTTGCTTTCGGCGGTTGAGGAATACGCCATCGCTCAGGGGTGCGGAAAGGTGACGCTGGAAGTCCGTGAGGCCAATCCGCTGGCAGAGCGACTCTATCGGAGACTCGGATACGGGGATCCCAGCGGATTTCCGACGCGATTTCTCGACAAACCTTTGACCGGCCCTGCATCACCAAAAGAGTGATCGTGTTTCCTGGGTGGTCGATCTGAGCCGCTGCCAGTTTTGATTTGTATCGAAGTCCTTAGGACTATAGGATTCGATTGGGATCATTCGCCGTCGGGACCGACTCGAGGCGATGGCCTCATGGTCGCTGTAGCCTCCCTTCGAGAAGCGTGGCTGCGGGATCAGGAAATCGACCAAGTATCATTTCCGTTTGCTGTGACGATCCCCGGTCCTCGGGAAGTTCTTCGAGCAGCAACTGTTGTCCCCTCGACACAGCTGGATTGTTTCGGCGAATGAAGCTCATTCACACGATCAGGTTCTTCGCCGCCAGTGAGTGTTTTGATTCTATTGCAGCACAGAGGCATTTATGAGTGATCTTCCAATGAAACGCGGCACAGTCTGTCTGCATGGAGGACAGGTCCCCGATCCAGCAACGAACTCCCGGGCCGTCCCGATCTACCAGACGACATCCTACGTCTTTAACGACACTGATCACGCCGCCCGGCTGTTCGGTCTTCAGGAGTTCGGAAACATTTACACCCGGATCATGAATCCGACGTGTGATGTTCTCGAAAAACGGGTCGCAATGCTCGAAGGAGGGAGCGGAGCACTGGCAGTCGCGTCCGGGCAGGCGGCCGAAACGCTTGCGATCCTGAATATCGCCCAGTCCGGTCACAACATCGTGGCTGCCACCAGCCTGTACGGCGGGACCTATAACCTCTTCCGGCATACCCTTCCGAAGATGGGGATCACCTGCAAGTTCGCCGAAATCGCTGATCCGGAATCGTTCCGGAAAGCAATCGACGACAAGACCCGCTGTGTCTTTCTCGAAACGATCGGGAACCCCCGCTGTGACGTCCCCGATTTCGAAGCGATTTCCAAAATCGCTCATGAAGCGGGAATCCCTGTGATCGTCGACAACACCTTTGCCTCGCCCTACCTGTGCCGCCCGTTTGAACATGGAGCGGATGTCGTCATCCACTCCTGCACCAAGTTCATTGGTGGTCACGGAACGAGCATCGGCGGGATCATCGTTGAGAAGGGAGACTTCCCTTGGGACAACGGGAAATTCCCGGAACTGACCGAGCCTGACCCGTCCTATCACGGTCTGAAGTTTTACGAAACGTTCGGACCGATGAAGCTGGCCTACATCCTCAAGATCCGCACACAGCTCCTGCGGGACATTGGCCCGGCACTCAGTCCGTTCAATGCGTTCCTGCTTCTGCAGGGACTGGAAACGCTCCATCTTCGGATGCCGCGTCACAGCGAAAACGCACTGGCAGTGGCGAAATTCCTGGAAGCTCATCCCAAGGTCTCCTGGGTCAACTATCCGGGACTCGAATCACATCCGTCCCACCAGCTCGCGAAGAAGTATCTGCCAGATGGATGCGGAGCGATCTTCGGATTTGGTATTACCGGAAAGACGCCGGAAGAACAGCTGGCCAATGGCATCAAGTTCATCAATGCGGTCAAGCTCTTCTCTCATCTGGCGAACGTCGGTGACAGCAAATCGCTGATCATTCATCCATCCAGCACGACGCATCAACAGCTGACGACCGAAGAGCAGCTCAGCGCTGGCGTCACCCCCGATTTCATTCGGGTCTCGATTGGAACAGAAGATGTCAGCGACCTGATCGCCGATCTCTCTCAGGCTCTCGATCAGATTTGAGAATTTGAGACCTGGTAAAGCACTACTTCCTTCTCAACAAGTTCACAACGCGCAAAGTTCTCTCCCACCGAGAGAACTTTGTTCGTTTTCAGACTCCTGTCATGACGTGAAATGCATCGGATTCGCTCACGATTTCATCCTCAAATTGTGACTGCGAGGCCACCCCGTCAGTCTGCATGATCCGCATATTCGTTTTCGCTCATAAAGATCCTCAATAACGGACTGCAATTCCGGACATCAAAATTCACAAAAACCAGCAAACAAAATTTGATTCAAACATTTATCAAAAAAGGGATTACAAGAATCACACCATCGCATCGACCGACTCGAAATTCATGAATTCTTAACATTCATTCCGTTGGCTTCTTAACAATTCTGGCGTAACGTGACGGATCGAGGGTCGTCCAGACAATCCGACACAAAAGCACACACAATGATGCTGAGCGCTCCGAAACCGGTTTGGATCCTGTTGCTGATATCTCTTTTGTCAGCAGGATGTGAGCGATCCAGCGCTAACGCCATCAAATATTCGGGCCCGGCCGAATCTCCCGAAAAGGCGGTGCTGCCGACCATTGAAACGATTCAATCCGGGACCTATCGACCGTTGTCCCGGCCGCTCTATCTCTACGTCAACACCGCTGCCTTGCAGAAGCCGGCAGTGCGGGCGTTTCTTCAGTACTACTTTTCCGATGAGGGACAGGAACTGGTCGCCGATGTCGGTTACATCAAGCTTCCTGCGGAAGAGTTTCAGAAACAGCTCAAGACCCTCAACGACGCAATTCAGCAGGTGGTCCCCAACTCCCCTGATCCGGATCTGAAAACGCTCACCGGGGAAGTGATGGTGGATGGATCGAGTACCGTTGCCCCCATCTCAACTGCAGTTGCGGAAGAATTTTTCCGAATGTGCCCGAAGGTGAGAGTCCCTGTCGGAACATCGGGAACCGGAGGAGGATTCAAGAAATTCTCTGCTGGTGAGATCGACATCTGCGACGCTTCCCGCGAAATTTCGGACACCGAACGGGAACTTTGCAGGAAAGCAGAAATCGATGTTCTTGAGCTGCGCATCGGGCTTGATGGGATCGTCATCGCTGTCAATCCGCAGAACTCCTGGATCGATGGCCTGACGGTGGAAGATCTCCAGAAAATCTGGAACACAGGAAGCACCGTCCAGAGGTGGACCGACCTGAATCCGAATTTCCCGGATGCTCCCATCAAGCTGTTTGGACCAGACACCGATTCAGGGACCTTCGAATATTTCACCGAAGAGATCTGTAGCGGGAAAGGAGCCTCGCGCAGTGATTACCAGCAAAGTTCCGACGACAATTTTCTCGTCAGCGGGATCATGAACGACCCCTTTTCGCTGGGGTATTTTGGCTTTGCTTATTACGCTGAGAATCAGAACAAGCTGAAAGCGCTGGCAATTGCTCCGTGACTGACGGGGTGAAACAGTTTCTCCCCTTCTCAAACAGGTGTGCCGAATTGCAGCTACGACGAAAATACACAGCCGCCACATTTCAGGAGCAGGTGATCGAAACCCTGCTGTTTGGATGTGCGCTCCTGTCGATTGCCACCACCATTGGAATTATTCTGGTCCTGCTGAATGAGTCCGTTTTCTCCCTGACAGGGGAAAAAGCGTTCTTTCAGGAAGTCTCCCCTTGGGAATTCTTCTTTGGAACAAAGTGGTCTCCTCAGTTCAATGAGAAGCACTTTGGTGTCCTGCCATTGTTATGCGGGACCCTTCTGGTTGCCGGCGTCGCTGCCCTGACAGGTCTTCCGATCGGAATCCTCGGGGCGATCTATCTGAGTGAATATGCACGTCCACGCATCCGCAAGGTTGTGAAGCCCTTCCTCGAAATCCTCGCCGGGATTCCAACGGTGGTGTACGGATATTTCGCACTGGAATTCATCACACCGTATGTCCTGCGGCCAGTGTTCCAGACATTTCTGGGGTTTGATGTTGATGGGTTCAATGCACTCAGTGCCGGGATTGTTGTGGGGATCATGATCGTCCCGATGGTCTGCTCGCTGAGTGAAGATGCCCTCCGGGCGGTCCCTCGCAGCCTTCGGGAAGCGGGCTATGCACTTGGCTCCACCAAGTACGATGTCTGCACGAAGGTCGTCGTCCCGGCTGCGACATCAGGGATCATCGCCTCCTTTCTTCTGGCCATCTCACGGGCCATTGGAGAGACGATGGCGGTTGTGATCGCCGCGGGGCAAAGTCCGGTTATCACCCTGAATCCGCTGAAAAGTATTCAGACCATGACTGCCTTCATGGTGAATATCAGCCTGGGAGATACCGTCGCTGGATCGATTGAATACAAGAGTCTGTATGCGGTTGGTTTGACACTGTTCTGTATGACGCTGTTGATGAATATCCTTTCGCAGTGGTGGATGCACCGATTCCGGGAGGTCTACCAATGACGGAACCATCGCCACAAGAGTCTCATTCAGAAGCCTCCCTTCCCGTCAGTCAAGATCCCGGCCTGTCTGCAGAGAGCGACACTCCGGGAACTTCGCTTCCGACGAAGAAGGGGAAGAAAGAGAGCCATCTCTTTTACTGGCTGTGTAGCGGAGCCACCTGGTCCAGCGTCACCGTCCTGCTCATTCTGTTGATCTCCGTGACCCAGAGCGCCTACGGATGGATCGACTGGCAGTTTCTCACCAGTTTCGATTCACGTTTCCCGCACAAGGCCGGAATGATTTCGGGAATCTTCGGGACGTTGTGGATTATCTCGCTGACAATCCTGATTTCCGCGCCCATTGGCGTCGGAGCAGCGATCTATCTTGAAGAGTATGCGGGGAATGGCTGGCTGACGCAGATCATCCGTGTGAATCTGGCCAACCTCGCGGGAGTCCCGTCAATCGTTTACGGGATTCTGGGGCTGACGGTCTTTGTGAGGATGTTTGGACTCTTCGGCCCCCAAGGGGTCATCAAAAAATGGACCGGCATCGAGATCAACGGATTGTTCTGGCTGGATGCACTGGATGGGTACCTGATTCCACTTCCTTTTGGGCGCGTCGTCCTTTCCGGGGCACTGACGTTGTCACTTCTGATTCTTCCAGTGGTGATCATCGCGTCTCAGGAAGCATTACGGGCCGTCCCCCCATCGATTCGCCATGCATCCCTCGCACTGGGGGCGACCAAGTGGCAGACCATCCGAAATCAGGTCCTCCCCGCTGCCGCTCCCGGGATCATGACCGGTGTGATTCTGGCGATCTCCCGAGCGATTGGAGAAACGGCACCTCTGGTGATCATCGGAGCCATGGCCTTTGTCAGCTTCGTGCCCGGTGGAATCGACAGCCTCACCGCATTACGGGACAATCCCGAAGGACTGCTCAAAGCCCCGTTCGATACATTTACGGTCATTCCGATTCAGATTTTCTTCTGGATTCAGAAACCGAAGGTCGACTTCAAATCCGTCGCTGCAGCAGGGATTGTCGTCCTCGTTGCCATCCTGTTAATCCTGAACGGACTCGCCATCCTGATTCGCAACCGTTACAGCAAACATACCCGCTGGTAAAGATCCGACGTGATCGGGCCCTGAAATTGCTCCTATGCCGAACACAACCACTTCATTTTCGGGACTGGTCAAGCGCACCACCTCCGGGGGCGAACTGACACGAGAGCCTCGTCCTGCCAAGATGGAAGCCAACAATCTCTGCTTCTATTACGGGACCAGTCAGGCTCTGTATAACATCTCCCTCAAGATCCCGGAGCGATCCGTAACAGCGCTGATTGGCCCCTCCGGATGCGGGAAGAGCACATTCCTCCGCACCCTCAACCGAATGAATGATATCGTGGAAGGGACCAGCCACACGGGAGAAGTGTTGCTGGAAGGGCATGATATCTATGCCAGTGATGTTGACGTGGTGGCCCTGCGCAAACGGGTGGGGATGGTCTTTCAGAAGTCGACCCCATTTCCCAAGTCCATCTTTGAAAACGTCGCCTACGGCCCACGCATCGCCGGGCTGAAGGACAAGGAAAAACTTGCTCACATAGTTGAATCCTGCCTGAAGCGGGCGGCCCTCTGGAAAGATGTACAGAATCGACTGAACGATTCCGCGATGGCCCTTTCTGGCGGTCAGCAGCAGCGTTTATGTATCGCGCGTGCACTGGCAACCAACCCGGAAGTCCTGCTGATGGACGAGCCGGCCTCCGCTCTGGACCCCGCCAGTACCGCACGGATTGAAGACCTGATCTTCGAACTCAAGGAAAACTACACCATTGTGATTGTGACCCACAACATGCAGCAGGCAGCACGGGTCAGTGACTTCACTGCATTCTTCCTGAAAGGACAAATGGTCGAAATGGGCGATACCGAGCAGATTTTCACCAACCCTCGGGAAAAGCAGACTCAGGATTACATCACCGGACGATTCGGCTGATCCGAATCCCAGGAGCATCACGAGGGTTCACACAAGGCTGTTCGCGTTCAGGGCGATTGAACTCGCCGCATCGAGCAAGGAGTTGACGTGTCTGTTCATATGCAGCTGGATCTTTCGGAACTTCATCGCGATCTGCTGGCCATGTGTGCCCGCGTGGAAGACATGATCCACCGGGCGGTCGGGCTGCTGTCGGCGCCGGATTTCGAAGAAACCCGTAAACTGATTGCAGAAGATACCGATATCGATCGCTGGGACGTTCGTATTGAAGACTCCTGTCTGAAAATTCTGGCTCTTTATCAGCCCGTCGCCATCGACCTGAGAAGAATTACGACGGTTTTGAAGGTTTCCGGGGAGTTGGAACGGGTGGCTGACCTTGCCGTCAATATTGCTGAACGGGCCAGCGGACTGCTCGATTCACCGCCAATCACCATTCCGGAACAGGTGACGCAGATGGCGGAACGGGTGGTCAACATGCTGCATCACAGTATTGATGCCTACGTCGACCTCAACAGCGAGCTGGCCCGGAGTGTCTGCCAGGAAGATGATGAAATCGACGACATCACCAAGGGGCTGGTCAATCAGTTGATCACGCAAATGCACAACTCTCCCGATCAACTGGACGCGCTTCTTCATCTTTTCTCAGCGGTCCGTCATGTCGAACGGGTCGCCGATCACGCCACGAATATTGCCGAAGATGTCGTTTACCTGGTGGAAGGACGCATTATTCGTCATGCGCGTAAACTTGAAGGAACCAAGCCAACAGCTCAATGACCAGGCCACGCATTCTGATCGTCGAAGATGATCCGCATATTCTGGATGCGCTTCTCTATAACTTCCAGAAGGAGAACTTCAATGTCGTCACAGCGACCAATGGCCGCGATGCTCTCCAGCAATGTCAGTTGCAGGTCCCCGATCTGATCCTGCTGGACCTGATGATTCCCCCTCCCGATGGATTGCAGGTCTGCCGACAACTCCGCTCGGACCCCCGAACGAAAAACGTCCGCATCATCATGCTGACCGCAAAGGACGATGAAACCGACGAGATTGTCGGATTCAACATGGGGGCAGACGACTATGTCGCAAAGCCCTTTCGCGTCCGCCCTCTGATTGAACGGGTGAAAGCACTTTTGCGTCGACCCGAACCGGGTGATGACGAAAAGGAAGTCCTCCTGATCGACGGAATTGAAATAGACCGCAGGCAGCACATTGTCCGACTCCACGGCGAGGAACTTCCCCTGACCCCCACCGAATTTCGACTTCTCTGGACACTGGCCGGTCAACCCGGACGCACATTCAATCGAAACGAACTTCTGGACTGCTGCCGGGGAGAGGATGCCAACTCCCTGGAGCGGACAATTGACGTCCATGTCCGCGCGTTACGAAAGAAACTGCTCGATCACGCCGACCGCATCGAGACCATTCGGGGGATCGGCTATCGCTTCAAACCGTCGCGCCGGGTTCGATAATTATCCCGTATCACGATCGCTGCGATGCCGGCATCGACCGGGATGCGCGCGATCGTTGTGCAAAGAGTCGCAGTTTCGGGAGGGAAAATACCCGGATCAGAAGACTTCCCAGTGAAGAATGATCACAATCAGGTCACCGACACCCCTCTTTGATCCCCTGTCGGTTAGACCCATCGAGATTGAAAAATGGATACACCGGACACGCGAGTCTTTCGAATTGCGACGCGGGAAAGTCGGCTCGCCCTCTGGCAGGCCAATTTTGTTGCTGACTCCATCCGACATCACGCTCCGGGGTCTGTCGTTGAACTCGTTCCCATGTCCACCGTCGGCGATCGAGACCGCATCGGCTCGCTCCAGTCATTCGGAGGGCAGGGAGTTTTTACGCGAGAAGTTCAACGAGCGGTCCTCGATGGCCACGCCGATCTGGCGGTTCATTCCCTGAAGGACCTGCCGACCGTTCCTACACCCGGTCTCGTTCTTGCCGGTGTTCCGAAAAGGGCCCCCCGCTTTGACGTTCTTCTTCTTCCAGACGCGAAGAAAGGAACGATTGATGATCTCCCGACCGGAGCCCGGGTCGGAAGCGGAAGCCCGCGTCGACAATCCCAGCTACTGCGAATTCGCCCCGACCTTCAGCTCATGGAGATCCGGGGAAATGTCGAGACCCGGATCTCGAAACTCGATGGCGGAGAATTTGACGCGATCATTCTTGCCGAGGCGGGCCTGCGTCGGCTTCAGCTGGAGGACCGGATTTCACAGATCCTGAGGCCCCCACTTCTCTACCCCGCTGTGGGTCAGGCAGCCCTCGGAATTGAGTGCCGTGACGATGATCAAGAACTCATCGACATTCTTGCTCGTATTTCGGACCGGGAGACATTTCTGGAGGTCCGGGCCGAGCGTTCCTGCCTTTACACATTAAAGGCCGGATGTCATGCCCCAGTCGGGCTGATCAGTACCATTCATAACGACCTGCTGACGCTGGACGTCGTCATCCTCAGCTTGGATGGACGCCAACTGTTTCAGGCATCTGCATCTGGTCCACTGACAGACCCGGAGGAAATCGGCAGGCAGGCGGCTCAAATCCTGCTTGAGCAGGGAGCATCAGCTTTGCTCTGACGTCGACTCGGCATCCTCAGGGAGCTGCGACAACCATCTGGCTGCACATACACGCAATATTCCCCACGCAAGGAGAATACCGACGGTGTCTGCAAGCCAGTCCCGCATATCCGGATAGCGATTGACGAATTGCTGGAGGTACTCATCCAGTGCGGCATACGCGATCAGCAGAATGGGCAGGATGAATGATGGAACACGGGTGGGCACGAGACCAAATCCGTCGGACCATCCTCTGAATTGTGGTTTGAACCGCCAGTAAAATGTCAGGATGGCAAGAACTGTCAGAACGAAGAAGGCAGCACAATGGATCAGCAAGTCGAACAGTGATACCACCGACACCAGAACTACTGGCACAGGAAGATGTGTGGCAGCAAATAACGCCAGAAAATAAAGACCAAAGACGATCCTGAGAAGAACTTGTCGTATTGGTGTCTTCCCCATCCCTGAATTCCACTCAGCCCGTCGGACGTTGCGAGGTTCGAACAGTTCGACTTCAGTACCCTTGACCTCTCAGGAATCACCCGCGAGAAAATGAGTCGGTTATCGTTTAATCGACAATCCGTCATCAACAGTTCCTGTCCCACGGACCTTTGCAAACTGAATCAACATGTCCATGACACTCTCCCAGCTCCAGTCACTCATCAAAACCATGTACTCATCAAAAGATGAGCAGCGAGGGGTGGATGGGACCTTCATGTGGCTCATGGAGGAGGTGGGAGAACTGGCAGCTGCGCTGCGGGAAGGAACTCCGCAGGAACTGGCTTATGAATTTGCCGACGTTCTCGCCTGGCTGGCCACCATTGCCAATGTCGCGGGAGTCGACCTTGAGCGGGCCGTGATGGAAAAATATGGCAACGGCTGCCCCGGTTGCGGGGGAATGGTTTGCGAGTGTGGAATCGAAGAAAAGCCGTGACGAGTTGACCGGTCGCAATTTCAATCCGTGCTCCCGTCAGGTTTGCTGCGAGAGCACGGGAAGATGGATGGTTACTGAAATTGCCAGCCGTAGCTGCTCAACTCCAGAGCAAGAAAGATGCAGCCGGTGATCAGAGCCCCCACGGCAACAAACAATAACCCCACATAGACGTCCGGCGTGGGATCTTCAGATGCCGAGTTTCGTGGTGACATTGTCGCCTTCCTGAATAATGCCGTTCTTAGAGGGGAGAATCACTTCGCCCACCGCCCAATCTGGACCGAGATCCACAATCTTCACACGACCGAGCCAGTCAGAGCGGTTTTCTACACCGAAGACCCGGATCACATCCAGCTCGTTCCCTTTGTTCAATCCGTCATCGCTTCCGATCGAGATCTCAACAAACTGAACCCTGTTGGCCCGGTTCTTTCGGATATGGGTGACCAGCCCCTCAACCGGGGGAGCCGGAGAGTTCATCTTCGCAACGACCTCCGGATCGGTTTCCATCCCATGTTTGGAAACGACCTGCTTGAGATAGTTCAGCTGGACAAGCGAAGACTCATACACGTTGTTCAAATTTTTGAAGGCCACATCCTTGGTGAAGATCTGGTCTTTCAACTCGCGGTTTTCCGCAGCCAGTTCATTCACTTTGGCCTGAAGCTTCTGATTTTCTACCCGCTGCTTCTCAGCTTCTTCCTGCCGGAACGCTGCTTCCTTGGCATTGGCTTCTGCCAGACCCGTCTGAGTTGCACGCTGAGTCTTCAGCAGAGCGTTCTGCTGTGTCAGATCGGCGAGGGACGCCTGCATTCCGGTCACTTCAGCCTGAGCCGCCTGAGCTTTGGCCTGTTCTTCAGCAATGCGTGCTTCGAACTCACGCTTGGCTTCCAGAGCTTCAGCCTGAGCCTGTTGCAGTTCACTTTGAACCCGGTTCAGTGATGCCTGGCTGTCATTGTATTTCGCTCGCCAGTTCTGGTGCATGCTGTACACCCCTCCGGCGAAGGCCATGAACAGCAAGCTGAGCACGACCTGAACGATGACCAGAATTTTCCCGACGTACGACATATCCCAGCTCCGCCTCTGCGGTCATCGACATGAACAATTGGATGCGTCATTGGCTCCCGGTATGTCAGTCAGTGGGACGACCATCCCACCCGTGACAGACCAATCAGGGAACCTGCTTTTTCAACCCCTGCTCCCGCAGGTCGGCTCGCCAGTTATCCCCTTCCAGCTGGATCAACAGGCTCTCCAGATTTTTCTGAACGACTTCCAGTCGATATTGGTCCGCTCTGATTTCGTCCAGCTGCCGGCGCAATGCAATCACATCTTCCCGACGCAAGACGATCTCGTCTTCAATTCTCTGTGCTTCTTCGGTTGCAGCAATCACCTCAGCAGCAACCTGTTCGTTTTGCTTCCGAACGGCAGCCAGACGATCCCGCTGAACCTTTTCGTAAGCTGCCAAAGCGGTTTCATCTTCCGCCTTCGCCTTCGTCAGCGTCTCAACACGGGCCTGAAGCTGAGTTTCCCGATCATTGAGTTCATTCAACTCGGCCTGCTGGCGTTGAAGAATGTCGTCCATGACCTTCACGAGAACTTCCGGCAGACGCTTCGAAGAAGCAATCTGGGCCCCGTCGCTGATCCGGCTCGCCGTCCAGATATAGTCCGGTGCTCCACCAGACGTAATGCTGTAATGCTGGAAATACGGTTCCCGGATCATCTCGCGCCAGTCCGGTCCGCTGAACGTTGTCACGATGGCAAACCCCGCGAAGGCGAGGCTGCCGACCGCGACAAACACAGCCAGAATTTTGGCGATCTTTGTCATTGTGAAAAAATGACCCTTTTCAGGACCGGGGATGGAATCGATAGAGATGACTCAAAATCTCTGAATCGACACAGGTATGAATACGCCCGGGAGAGGGAAGACTGCACGAGGTAAATACGGTCTCATGCAACCATGGCAGAGTCGACTGCAAAATCGGAACTGACCACCCGTCTTGCCGCAATTCCCTGAATTTTCATCCTACGACCGGAAAATTGGCGATGTCAACACGCGCAATCGCCCCCTCTCCGGAAATTCAAAGATCCTGACCAATTCTTCGGCATCTTCTGACCGTTCACCAGACACGAACCTGACTGGAACCGATGTGGCGGTCATGATCTCTCTGAATCACGCTGCTTGTAGCGATTTTACCAATCAGACCCTCTCTGAGCATTTCGCAGCCGACTCCCAGTCAGGCCCTTTCCTGACAGCCTTTCTCTAATACTCAAATCAAGGAGGATCATATCCCCCCTTGCAAAAGGGATGACACCGGCAGATACGTCCGATGCCTCGGGTGGCCCCTTTCAAGGGACCATATTTCTGAACAGCCTGAATGAAGTACTCGCTGCAACTCGGCTCGAAGCGGCAGTGTCCGCCTAAAAAGAAGCGGAAAGTCATCTGATAAAAACGGACCCCTGCGATCAGAGTCGCGCTCAATCCGCTCATCAGTGCATTCCACAACTTCCGCATCCTCCCCCTCCAGCCGGGAGTGTGACCAGCCCCTCCAGCGAGACCGGTTGAACATCAATAATCCCCAGCCCGGCGGCAGCGGCCTGAAGTGCCAGCTTGGTGCACTCAGGCCCCCGTTCATTCAGCACATACAGACAGACTTTTTCTTCATCCAGAGTCCATTCCAGATCAATCAGCTGAAGATCAAGCCCCCACTGCTCGATTCGCTGCTGCCATGCTGGAAATTCCGCCTGTGACTTCAATCGAAGGCGATTCAACTGGTCGTTGTCAGAGTCAGTCGCTTCCCGCAAAATCTCCGATGTCGGCGGAGTTTCATTGACTCCCGGTTCGGAAGTGGGACGGACAGTCTCCAGCACTTCTCCAAGAACCACCCCCCGATGCGTTCGGAGCACCACCGATTTCCCCCGGACCAGAGAACCTCCCCCCTGCCAGACCGCTTTGACGACTTCGGGGATGGCACCATACCGAACGAGATAAATCGGAATTACAGAGGCTTTGGAGATCATCCCATCAGTATATCTGGGAAAAGGGAGTTTTTCAGCCGCGCAATCTGGAGGGGTGTTCGATTCCTGAGACGTTCTTGCAGACTCACGGCAGGAATGCTGCAATGGTTTCAGTTCAGGGACCACAAAAACCAGAATCATGTCTTTTGAGGGAAATCAGAATGAAGTCGACGCCCAGTCTGATGCCGCTGGCCTACCTCAATGGCGAACTGGTGACGTTTAACGAAGCAGTCCTTCCGGTCTATGACCTCGGAGTGATGCAGGGGGCAACGGTGACCGAACGCCTCCGAACGGTCCGACATCAACCCTATCTCGTGAAGGAACATCTGGATCGACTGGAGAGATCACTGAAAGCAATTGGCTGGGGTCTGCCACAGGATGCAGGTCCCCTTACCGATGTCATCTCGGAGCTGGCCCTGATCAATTGCAACCTGATTGGCCCGAATGAAGATCTGGGGATTGTTGTCTTTGTTACCGCTGGCCAGTCACTCTGGGACTCCAACGGACTTATCGAAAGCAGTCGGCCGACGGTCTGTATCTACACGACCCCCTTGCCACTTCAATTCTGGAAGGCTGCTTACGAAACAGGAATTTCCCTCGCAACGCCAACAATCAGGCAGATTCCCACAACGGTGATTGATCCACGGATCAAGCACCGCAGCCGACTACACTGGACAGTGGCCGACCAGAGTGTCCGGAAAGACTATCCCGGCGGGGCGGCTCTCCTGCTGGATCAGAACGGGTTCGTCACCGAAACCAGCTCAGGAAATCTCTTTATCGTGAAGGATGGCCAATTACACACCCCACGGGAGGAGAATACGCTCGGAGGAATTGCACAGGCACAGGTGATTCGTCTGGCAGAGGGACGTGGCTGGTCGGTTCATCGCTCGGATCTGACCGTGGATGATGTCACCAGTTCTCAGGAGGCGTTTCTCACCTCCTCAACATATTGCATTCTTCCGGTTTCTCACCTGAACGGGGTCCGGATCGGAACGAGCCTGCCCGGGCCGATCACAAAGATGCTGATTGACACCTGGGGAGCAGAAATGGGACTCGACTTCGAGCGCCAAGTCCTTGAAGCATCGTCATGACGTCAGGATTACGAATTGGGTGCCGTTGCGCGGAGTTTTTTCATCCGTTCACGCGCCCGGTGTAACGTCGGTCCGACGCTGTTTTCCGGGACATTCAGACGGCTGCTGATTTCCTGATAGCTCAATCCGTCGAGATAGAAGAGCTTCACCATCGCCGCTTCATTGGGAGGAATCTGTCCCATCAAGTTGCGGACCTCCTCAACGTCTGCAGCGGAACGATGCACTTCCGAGGCACCGGCGGGAAGCGACGAGGAGTGAACAATCGTATGCCCGAGCGCTTCCGACTTTCGCTTCTGTGAAATCGATTTCACGACGATTCGCCGGGCGACGACAGCCAGATATGTCGCCAGAGACGAATTCATCTTGAAATGACGGAGCACTGCGAAGTCGTTCTTCAGCAGCGTCAGAAAGACCTCAGCACAGAGGTCGTCAACATCATCCGGGGTCAGATCGACGCTTCGGGAATGGGCGCTGTGACGAATTACGTGCACGAATAACCCGATAAATCGGTCCACAAATTCTTCCCAGGCGCCTGGTTCTCGTTTCAGGCACCGTGCGAGAATTCGACGATCGACTTCGACTAAGGGCACGCAACGACTCCCTGGCCCGACCGGGATGATGCACAAGAAGAGACATCGGAGACAGATCAATCCATGTTATGCCCTTTAAACCGGTTCGACAACGGGGAAGTTTTGTCGGAAATCAATGGATTTCGTGAATTCGGTCCGGTTTTCAGACCTGCCCTTCCTAACCAGAAGCATTGACGCAGACGATGAAATCGCTACATAATCCCCGCGTGGTCAGGGGGCTGCACAAGCTTTGTCCTTTGGACACTGCGGGGTTACCCCGCGGGAGAAATTTTGTTCCGCATTCGGCGGATGAACGTCGCATTGGCTCGGGTGCGAGCCAACGCAACGTTCGCTACAGGATTCGTTGTGCAGCCCACTGACCATTTTGTCATTCTCCCACACCGGTGCACCGAACCGATCTGGATTGCGGAAATCCACAAACTGTCAGACGGGTCGCACTGGGTCGAACTTTCCGGTCACATACGGTAACACAACTTCATGGGACTGTTCGACTTCTTGTGGCGACTGCTGTTTGGGGCTCCCCGTCCCCCCTCAACCGACCCCGTGGATGAGGCTCCCTCTGCTCTTCGAGGAGAGACGACTGCCCAGTCGACTGAATCGCAGAGTGCCGGTCATCGGTCCTCCAGTCCTCCTGCTTCTCGACCGGAGAAATCTCGAAATCAGCGCTCCCGGAAGCGTATCCAGCTGGAACCGCTGGAGTACCAGCCCAGTCTGGTTGCCACCGACCCGCGGCAGGAACTCGTCAAACGCCGCCCCTATCGGTTCTCTTCCGCAGGGATCATTCCGTCCAGCTTTCTGGATCTTTCCCAGGACAGCGATCCCCGCTGGCTGGAATATTATGGTCTTCCGCGTCTGAAAACCCCCGAAGAACTCGCATCGTGGCTGGGGATTCCAATCGGTCGCCTTGCCTGGTTGACCCACCACACACAGCCCAATCACCGCGCTGAGTCCGAAAAGAAGAGCCATTATGTCTACCGATGGCTCCCAAAACGGAGCGGAGGCTGGCGCTTGATTGAAGCTCCCAAACCAGAGCTGAAACGGGTTCAGGAAAAGATTCTTCGCGAAATCCTGAATCATGTTCCGACCCACAATGCCGCTCACGGATTCGTCATCGGGCGATCGATTATCTCCAACTCAATGCCGCACACCGGCAAACGGTTTCTCCTCAAGCTCGACCTGAAAGACTTTTACGCGAACGTCCGCTACTCCCGTGTGGTTGCGATTTTTCGCAGCCTTGGTTACAGCCGCGAAGTCGCCATCTGGCTGGCACGTCTGACCACAACGGCCCTTCCATGGGATGTAAAATCTCCCGTCAGTGCTGTTGAACGGGCACGATTTTCCCCACGGCATTTGCCGCAAGGGGGGGTAACCTCCCCCGCTCTTGCGAATCTCTCCGCATTTTCCCTGGATGTTCGACTTCAGGGAGTCGCAGAGCGATACCATCTTACCTATACCCGGTACGCAGACGATCTGACCTTCTCCGGGTCTGGCCGTGTCATTCCAGCTCTCAATGAAATTGTCCCGCTGATTCGTCAGATCGTGGCTTCGGAGAGATTTTATCTGAACTCAAAGAAGTGCCGGGTCATTCGCAACGGGCAACGTCAGGTGGTCACAGGGATTGTAGTGAATGAGCGACTGAATGTCCCCCGCGTCGAATATGATCGACTGAAAGCGATTCTGCACAACTGCATCAAACACGGACCATCAACACAGAACAGAGAGAATCATCCCCACTTCTACGAACACCTGATGGGACGAATTGCCCATGTCCTTCATGTAAACCCGAACAAAGGTGCAAAGCTGGTGGACCTGTTTCACGAAATTCAGTGGAATCGGTAACCCCTCCTCACAAACTTTGAGGCAGAACGTTGTCGGAAAGCAATGGCTACACAGACCCCCAGCACGACTGACGTTCAAAACCCTTTCGAGTCCCCTCGCCCGCGCGGAGTCCGAACATTTCAGGGAGCACTTCGGGTGATCGTCGCTCTCCAATGCTTCGGACTGGCAGCCTCCCGGCTTCATCTCCGTAATGAGGACGCATTCGTTCAGCTTCTTGCACCTCTTGCCCAGCTCCCCGCAGATCAGGTGGGGACACTCTCCGACTTTCTGGCGTATGGAGTTCTCCTCTGTGGAGTCGTCACGCTCTTGCGCCCTGTCAACTTCATCCTGCTGGCACTAACCGGATACCTCTCCGCTTCGCTTCTTGCCCCCGTCCTCACGGGGGAAGCAACGACGTCGACCGTTCTCGCTCAGGCCAGCCAGCTGACTCGGCCGGCAGCAGTTCTGGCACTGCTCCTCGTCGATTTCTGGCCCCCGCGTATCAAAGCCTCCCTTGTGATGTGCCTGGCATCGACTGCCCTGCTAAAGCTGGGGGCAGCCATCTCATTAATCGCGTGGGGGTATCTGGCCATTGAAGAGTCCCGTCAGGGGGGTGAGTTGTTGAGAGTCTTCCATGAGGCTCTCCTTCAAATCACCCAGCGAAAGCTCTCTGACGCTCAGACGAGTCAATCACTGGGAATCTGCGGTGGGGTTGCGATTGGTCTCGCACTCTCCATCATGTCCGGGCGAAGCAAAGGGATGCTGATTGCCAGCGTTTTGGCAGGAGGACTGATCGCGATGATCCCGACATTCGCAGATGGGAAAACGGGATACGCCCAGACTCTGGCCCAGCTCTCTCTCCCGGGTTCCCCGCTGGCGATCCTGATCTTCATGATCAATTGCGTCCGGGAACAACCGTTGAAGTATCTGCCCGAACAGCGAAAGACGGTCTCTGTGGAGTCCTCTCCATTCCCATCTGCACGCGCGCCAAAGAAATAAACTGATCCAGGATGGGTTTGGACTCTCCAGAAACGCAAAAACCCCGGAATTTCCGGGGTCTGCGTCTCGATACGAGTTGTGGTGCCCAAAGGGCAAGTGGCGGGGGCCGGATTCGAACAACCTGTCTCAAACACTGGGAAAACCGCAATTTCTGATTCAGGCGACGTCAAATCCGACGACATTTCCAGCAATCCTGCCGGTCTGGCAGATGCCCTGAAAGCATTGGCGAGCCTGTCCCCGGAGGAACGGGAGACCCTGCGGAAATTGCTGGAGTGAATGTGTCGTGAGACGGGATCGGGGTTTCGTCTCTGAAACGTTTACGTTACTGGACGGGAGACCGGAGCCGGGAGCGGCGTTTCTCATCAGCGGAGTCAATCAGCCGGACTGTTGCTTCCAGAATCCGCAAGCTGCCGGCCCCTCCCCGGTTCGTCTCATGCCGGAAGAACTCTGTCCAGAACTTCGCAAATCCATCCGGACCACCAAAGTGGCAAAGGATTTCCCGGCAGACCTGTTCGGTACAGGATTCGGGGTTGCGAAGGCGGTTTAACTGAAACCGCATCTCCCTTCGTTGTCCCATCCCCCGAAGACGTTCCCGGCGGAGACGTTCATATTCCGCGTGGCATGTCTGACACTGATTCGAGCGTCCATCCCGGTTGCGGGCACACCGGCGGAAGCTGCCCAGAGGTTTCGACTGGCGACACTGACGGCATGTCTTCGTGGTGGAAGAAGTGAGGTTCATTTGTCTGCGGGAGTCTGAGGGAACACAAAACGTCGATGGCCGTCCGCAATGGCGGAACACCGAACCGGACTTGCCGTTGCCTCTTCATTTTACGCGATGAAACCACATTCCTACGTCGGAATTCACGTCGGTTTCCCGGAGAGTTCGAGAAATCCCAAGGCATCAAAAAGGAGTTCTGTTCCTGAGCAGACAGCTGGTTCTTCCCTTGCCCCCGGGGGGAGGCCCCCAACGGCCGGCCGGCTTTAAGTTAGGTCCGTCAGCTGGATTTTTTCATGATTTCGATTCAGGATGAGAGCTGGAAGTTTGTATCCGAATCCGGGAGAATAGTGAGACCAATTACGGGAGCCGGCTGATCCCCGGCGTTCGGCCTGACCGGTCTGGGTTGCCTTTCCCCGACCGGCCGGGCTGACCCGTCCAACAGAAAGGCTTCTGATGAGCGATCCTACCGATCCCGTTGCGACCCTGTTCCCGTTGCTGGCATCAAAGGGCGAACGTCCGGAATGGCTTCCGCATGATTGGAATGAGGCAGCATGGCCAACCGAGCCGACCCGCGAAGCGGCCTTGCAATTCGTGGACTGGCTCTTGCTTTGCTTTCGCCATGACACGGACTCGCCCCACAGAAGAAGGCAGTTGCAGGAGATTGGAAGCTACCGAAACACGCTGCGGGACGTGCGAAAAGTTGTCCTTGTTCTTCAGGAGAGAGGCATCACCCAGATTGAGTTCCCGGTCCCCCCGACCGATACCGACTGGGAACTCACGCTGGACCTCCTACAAGAGTTGCGAGTGAAACTTAGTAAGATACCGGCCCCGACCGAGAAACCGGAGAACGCGTCTGGCTGGTTGCCAATGTCCGCACTCGGTGACGTACTAGGTGTTCCGAAACACAGGCAAGGTGCATTTCGAAAGACGATCGAACGTGCAGCCAAGAAAGGGCAGCTGTTCGAAGCCATTCAGGAAGTAGATTGCCCGGGCCCGAATGATCCGAAAAGGCTTTATGATTCCGGAAACGACGACATCCAAAGTATCGCCAAAACATACCAATCCTGAGACTGAACCAGGCTAATCCGATGTCCCGCCAATGTCCCGCCAGAAAAATCCTTACGATTTCTGACGCGTAATTTCCGCGGCCTGCGGCGGGACAAATGTCCGGCCACTGTCCGCCGGCAACGCCGAACTCACAAATTACGCTCGAATCCCTCCATGCTCAAAGCGCTGTGCTGAGAGCGACTAAAGCATGGAGAGGAAATGATGAAACTTCCCGAACAGCTAGCTCTGCGGCCCCGTGAAGCGGCTCGAATGCTGTCCATTTCGGAGAGGACGCTGTGGAGCTTGACCGCGCCGCGCGGCCCCATCCCCTGCGTCCGCCTCACGCGCGGCGTCCTGTACTCCGTCGACGATCTGCGGCAATGGCTGCGCGAGCAGTCGACTGGCAACGTTCAGAAAGGGGGTGAGGCGTGATGGCCTGTTCCCCGATTATTAACGACGTTCTGTCACGTCTGAAGAAAGTCAGACGGTCTGGCGAAGACAGCTGGAAAGCCTGCTGTCCTGCCCATGACGATCAAAACCCGTCCTTGACAATCGGCATCGGTGACGATGGGCGGGTGTTGGTCAAATGTTATGCCGGATGCGCGGCAGAAGATGTTTGCCGCGCGGCCGGGCTGACTATGGGCGATCTCTTCCCGAAACAGGACGCGGGACACGATCCCCGACCTGTCCATCATGAGAAGCAGAAGAAGCTGACCAAGACCTATCCGACGTGCAACGAAGCGGTGAGCGAACTGGAGTCTCGCAACGGCAAGCGGTCCGGTCTTTGGACATATCACAACGCCTCTGGCGAGCCTGTTGGGGCAGTGGTTCGGTGGGATCGGCCCGATGGATCGAAAGATATCCGGCCCGTATCCCGGCGGTCTGACGGCCTGTGGTACATCGGAGCGATGCCGGAGCCACGTCTGCTATATCGTCTTCCTGATCTGTCTGATGCTGAAATCGTCTTTGTCTGCGAAGGCGAGAAGGCAGCCGATGCGGCCAAGTCACTTGGGCTGACTTCGACAACATCATCAGGAGGCGCCAACGCTGCAGGGAAAACGGACTGGTCCCCGTTGGCTGGGAAGCAAGTCATCATTTTGCCAGACGCTGATGAACCGGGGGAGCGGTAC
>CALLWY010000268.1 GCA_938015865.1 uncultured Planctomicrobium sp. | reverse complement strand
GTTAAATAATCTCTGCAAAGAATATTTTCTCTCGGGTGTATCCTCCCTCATCAGCGTCGGGGAGAGGAGAAGAAACTCCCGCTGCCCAGCGGTCCCACCACAGAGACAAGTCGATCCCCGTGTTGTGATTATCCTGCTAATTTAATAGAGGAACAGCACATACGCCAGCAACTGGCTCTACGCAAGTTTCTGACTCTGGTCCACCCCATCGAAGGAACCGGGAACACGATTCGGGCGATGGGGAAAGGATAAGTCCGAGACCCCCGCATCGGAGAGGCTTGCCTGTAACAATGCAATTAATGCTTCATCAGACTCTCTCGGGTTATCGTCCGCTGATAAGTCCGATGGCGTGGAAACAAGGTCTGCTTCTGCGACCTTGCGCTCAATCAATGCACTGAGATCGTCGAGATAGCGGTCGCGATAGTGAGATAAATCGAAGTTGCGTTCGGTCATCACCTCGATCAACTGACCAATAAGCTTCAACTCCTGCTCAGCTGGGGTGATTTGTACAACTTCGCTTTCGTAGTCTGTGGACGGACGAATCCGGTGGGGATACTCAATTATCGTCATCGCGAGCAGCCGACCCGTCGGCCGCAGCAAGACCAGATGTTCTCGACGCGACATCACAATGCGCGAGAACGCGTGACGTCCGGTGACTTTCATCCCCTCTCTGAGGACTCCGAACGATCGCTGACCCGTCGGACCATCGGGAACAAGATAAAGTGTACGTCCGGCATGATAAACAGGATCAATTTCCTTCTGATCGATAAAACACTCCACCGAAATTGCCTTATTTGACTCGGGTCGGAGCTGCTCAATTTCATTCGGATCGAGCGGAAGATAACAATTGTCAGCAACTTGATAGCCCGGAATGATCGCATCCGAATCAACAAGCCCGTGTTCAGGGCAGATTCGTTGCTGCCTGATCCGCTTACCGCATTCACGATGTAACTGATTTAGGGAAATGTCCGGTTGTGACTTGGCTGCGGAAAACGCCTTCACCGGGATTTTGAGTTGGTTGACCTCAAGAAAACCTTTCCATTCCGAACGTGCTGGCATTTCAATTCCTCGCGGTGGAATAACTTCCCGTCCGTGAGGGGAATCGGTTCCTTCTTTGAAGAGGGGGTCAGACAATAAGTAGATCATCATAAATGTGATGCAGTAGCATTTTCCAGAAAATTTTCGCGATTATTATGGAGTGGCAAACTTTCACGGGTGACAGCGTGTATCCCTGCCGATGGAAGAATTCGCTTCTTTTTTCAAAAATACGCGCGCATTCCCAGTCGTTGTCCAGTCCGACCAGATAACATCCGACACAAACCAATCAGTAGCAACATCGCACGGAGGCACGAGACGCTTTTTATTGAAGAGAAAGAGCGGGCATGCTGACAGCAAAAAGACCAGCCCTCCGGCGATTATGGATCATTGACCGTCAACTCCGGGCAAAGAACTATCCCACTGCAGTCGAACTGGCGAGGGAAGCTGAAGTCGATGTTAAGACGATCCGCAGGGACCTGGAGCTGCTCCGGGACACCTATCTCGCTCCGATTGCATTCAACCGGGCTCGAAATGGTTGGGAATACACGGACGAAACCTATCGTCTTCCTGCTGTCATTATTACCGAAGGGGAGCTGGTCGCACTCTTTCTCGCCAGTCAGGCCCTCCAGATGGCTCCAGACTCAACCTATGCGAGCGATTTGCAACGTGCGATTCTGAAGTTGAAAGAGTTCTTGCCGGATGAAGTCTCGATTCACTGGCAGACGCTGGATCAGGCACAATCGTTTCGCCAGACCATTACAACGCTGCAAGACATTAACACCTTTCGCGAACTGGCAGATGCAGTCCTTCATTCGCAACAGCTGCGGATACGCTATTGGACCGCCTCTCGCGATACAGAAACTCAGCGGGTTGTTGATCCCTATCACCTGGCCTGCGTCGACGGAGGCTGGTACCTCATTGCGTACTGTCATGAGCGGAAAACGATTCGAATGTTCGCCCCCGGACGGATTCGAGAGCTGACCAGAACCGGAGAGACGTTCACTCGTCCCGCCGATTTTCAAATTGCGGACTTCTTCGACGGCACATTCAAGGTCGTTTCCGAAAGCAGCAGACCCGTGCAAAAAGTCCGGCTCCGGTTTGCCCCCAGCGCAGCGAAGTACGTCCGGGAAAAAATCTGGCATCCCTCCCAACATCTGAAATCGAATCCCGATGGGAGCGTCGTGCTGGAAATGTCGCTCCGTTCGCTGATCGAAGTCCGCCGCTGGGTTCTCTCATGGGGAAGCGAATGCGAAGTCCTTGAACCGGCCGAACTGAAAGCGGACATTCGCCGGGAAGCAGCTGCGATCCTGAATCAGTCGACACACGACGCCAATACTTCCGAAAGATCGACCCTCGAAAAGATACGAGAGCGAGAGTCAAGACGGACGCAACGGAATCGGAAGCGAACAGGATAGGAGGGCACGTTTCTCCCGGCCAGGCAAACAGTTCCCTCTTAATTGGGAGCACCTCAGCCAGAAGAAGCTCAATAATTTCAGTTCCCTCTTTGTTGGGAAAATCTCGCAAGAGTGTACCACAGAAGAGATTGCAGCAACAGATAGAATCGCGACCAAGATTTTTGCAGCCATTCACATTTCTACATTTCAGATGAAGCACAATAAGGCGTTGACAAGGGCGATAGTCTAGTGTACATTGAAACACGCACTCGATCCCAGGAGTCCCAAAATGCCAGACAACTCGCTCGATGACGCACTGAGACAGCTGTACCGGTCATTCGATGTCCCCGCTGACGAAATCATCAGACAGCCACACCTTACGGCGAAATTTTGCGATGAGGTCCGTTCTGCAAGTGGCGAAATCGCAGGCCTCGGTGACGACGACATCACTCGCCGGCTCATTCAGCTCCGCAAACGCGGAGAAAGCAGCGGGGGACTCCCGCGAATCCGGAGGTAACTGAGGTTAGGCAAAGGAAGCGGGCATGCAGACTTGTAAGAGCGAAGTTGGGGCGGACGGAGAGTTTGGAGCGATCCCCAGAATTCAGGCGGTCCGACTGGAAATTCGGACCCGGTGGATACGTCCGGTGTCCATTCCCGGGCCGATTCTGGCGAATGTCCTTCGTGGGGCCCTCGGCGTTACACTGAGAAAACTGGTCTGTCCCGAAGAGTGGTTCAATCATCCGTGTCCGGAATGCCCGCTTTATCGGGAGTGCGCCTACGGCCAGGTGTTCATGCCAACGCCACCCGCGGATGCCCCCCAAC
>CALLWY010000267.1 GCA_938015865.1 uncultured Planctomicrobium sp. | reverse complement strand
CAGCGCAACAGAGTCATCAAAGACACGGGAAACGTCGTCCACCGCCTCCCGATTTCCGGCATAGATGAGCGGCATCTGGTAATTGACGCCAAACCGGGGCTTCGGTTTAGCGGGAGCGATCAACTCCGCCATCTGAACCACATGCTTGATGGTTCCTCCATCCGTCCCCCCCGCCATGACGACCATGTCCGGTCGCAGCTCGCGAATCCGCTGAATCTGCTCGTGCGGCTTCCGTCGATCGTTGGAGGCAATCAGATCAAGAACAATGGCTCCCGCACTCAGGGCAGCCCGCTCCGCACTGGCAGCAGACATCTCCTTCACGACCCCAGTCACCAGAATCTGGAGTCCTCCTCCTGCACTGGAGGTAGAGATGTACAGGTCGCACCCTTCATTGCCGCGGGCGGGACGAATGATATTGCCGTTGTCATCGACCAGACGTCGTCCGGCCAGCTCGGCAATTTCATTCGCAGCATTGATGACCCCGACCGTCACATCAGCGACAGGCTCTTCCACTGTCGTGGGGGCCTCGCCGCGATACGTCTGCCGATAGTGCCCATTCACCTTCTCGATGAGGATCGCCTTCGTCGTCGTACTGCCGCAGTCCGTGGCAAGGATGACGTTGATCTCATCGGGGTTCAGTTTGGACACGGGCGCCTCATTCAGGAGGAGGACGGTCTGTCGGTATGCGACCGGTGGGAGAATCCCATCCTTCCAGTCACTGTCGATCAGTGATCACCCCGTCACGGAATTAACGGACCTTCAATTCCTCAACGGATCGCGGGGCAGCGACGGCGGATTCCCGGGACGCTGCCGACTGGGTCAGATGACGGATTCCATTGGGGCTGAAGATCAGGGCTGTGAAGCACAGGGTGCTGATCATCTGAGACTTATAGAAGGGAATCCCGGCGATATAGGACTGCATGAGTCCCGCGAAGTCGCGCGTGTACATATCCCATGGGTCAAATGCCCACGATCCAAAATTGCTGATAATGAAGAAAACCGTCGGCCCCAGAAGAGCAGCTCCAATGGCGGTCCCCCAGTTCACCCGGTTCCGAGCGATCAGACCACAGGCGCTGCAGGCGAGCAGTGAGA
This sequence comes from uncultured Planctomicrobium sp., assembly GCA_938015865.1. GTDB lineage: Bacteria > Planctomycetota > Planctomycetia > Planctomycetales > Planctomycetaceae > Planctomicrobium. The sequence continues at coordinate 48,189 of CALLWY010000267.1, read as the reverse complement.
GGTACTGAATCCACTGCCCGGGGTAGAAGGCGTGAGCCATGCCTTGTCCAGCCCCCAGTTTCAGCCCGGCAACGATGCCAACCCCCACATCCCCCAGCAGGTAGGCAACCAGCGGGAAGAGCAGGGCCATTTGCACATCGCGAAACATCGCGACGGAAAAAATGCCGAAGGCGAACAGTGGAGTAAAGCTCCACGGGTATACGTCGATCGAGCGAGTGTCCATTCCCAGATGCATCAGCGCGAATGGAAGGACCTTGATCAGCACGCAGTAAACGAACAGGCAGATCAGGAACGTTTTGTTGGGCTTGTACATGGAACTTCTTGCAACGATGAGAACTGCCGGGAGAGCCGAAGTCTGGTCCCCCAGTTGGTCCATCGTGGTACCAGAAATTCATGATGGAGTCCAGCTAACCGAGAAATCGGCCCTCCTGTCACTCCTCCTGGATTTCGTTCCGTTGAACTCTCAGTGCTCCTTCGTATCCCCCCGGGCGAAGATGCTCGCCACGTACTGCAGCACATCGGTTGCAGACTCATCGTTGTATCCGTATGTGCGGATCAGGCGGTCCTTGACGATATCAATCTTCTGCTGGGTATCCTTGTCAACGACCTGCGAGACCAGACTCGTCAGCTTGATCGAATCCTTCTGATCTTCGAACAGCTTCATTTCCAGAGCCTTCTGGAGACGTTCATTGGTCTTGTAATTGAACGTCTTGCCATCAATGGCCAGCGCTCCGATGTAATTCATGATTTCCCGTCGGAAATCATCCTTCCGGGACTCAGGAATATCGATCTTCTCTTCAATCGACCGCATCAGCCGCTCATCCGGCTGTTCATCCTCGCCGGTAAAGCGGTTCTTGACCTTCTCGTGCTGCGTGTACGCCTTCACATTGTCGATGTAATTCGCACACAGCCGCGACAGGGCATCTTCATCCGCAGCGATGGCACGCTGGACTTCATTCTTCACAATGTCCGTGTATTCCTCTTTGACAAGCGAAATCAGCTGTCGGTAATGTTCGCGCAGATCTTCGCTTCCAATGAGAGAATGGTGCCGCAGCCCCGCTTCCAGCTCATTGAGCACCATGAATGGATTCAGGCTCGTTGCCGTCGTATTCACGACCAGAGCATTGGAGAGCTTGTCCTGCACATAGCGGGGAGAGATCCCTTCGAGTCCTTCCCGCTTGGCTTCCTTATGCAGCTGCTTGATGTTTTCCGCAGTGAAGCCGGGCAGCGATTTGCCGTTGTACAGTTTCATTTTCTGCATCAACGTCAACCCGTGATGCTTGGGAGTTTCGAGCCGGGTCAGCACCGCCCACATCGCAGCCACTTCGATCGTATGCGGGGCAATGTGTTTCCCCCGAACGCGACCGGAATGGTAGCTCTTGTTGTAGATCTTGATCTCATCGTTCAGCACGGTGACATACGGAACATCAATCTTGATCGTCCGGTCACGCAGCGCCTCCATGAACTCATTGGATTGCAGCTTCCGGTACTCCGGTTCGTTCGTATGCCCGATGATGACCGTATCGATATCGGTCTGGGCGAATTTTTTCGGTTTGATCTTGTGTTCCTGTGAAGCGCCCAGCAGGTCGTACAGGAATGCAACATCCAGCTTGAGCACTTCGATGAATTCAATCATCCCTCGATTGGCGACGTTGAACTCGCCATCGAAGTTGAACGCCCTTGGATCGGAGTCCGTTCCAAATTCCGCAATCTTCCGATAGTTGATATCTCCGGTCAGTTCGGTGGAGTCCTGATTCTTTTCGTCCTTCGGCTGAAACGTCCCGATCCCAACCCGGTCCTGTTCGGACAGAAAGAGTCGTTTGACAACAACCGTTTCAAGGACTTTTGTCCAGTCCCCATCGTATTTGGCCAATCGATCCTGGAAATACCAGCGGGAAAGAGGACAGACCTGTCCCTCAATTTCGATGGCATACCCTTCGCCATTGCGGTCTTTATTCAGATACGCCTCGACCTCGGCACGAGCCGAGTTGGGGATGAGAAGCAGCGGCTCGCAGTTCATCGGGTCCCAGGTGATGCTGCCGTCATCTTCCTTCCACCCGAACGTATAGAGCGCACCTTCATCTGTTCGGCTGTAGCGTTCCAGTCCCCGCTTCAGAAGCCGGGCAATCGTTGATTTCGAACTTCCCACGGGGCCATGCAGCAACAGCACCCGCCGTTCTGCGCCGTATTTCAACGCTGCCGAACGAAAGACATTGACCAGTTCCATCAAGGTCCCGGTCAATCCGAAGATTGCATCTTCCCCATTGTTGTGCGGATCGTCGAAGAACCGATATCGAACCTGATCTTTCGTCCCTTCGACAACATACGTCCCATCCTGGACGATCATGTCGTACATTCGCTGGTAAGCTGTTCGGGCGACATTCGGATTCGTTTTGACGAGATCCAGATACTCTGCGAATGTTCCCTGCCAGTGATCATGTCGAAACTGATCCTTGTCCTGGCGGGCAGAAATTGTTGAGAGGAGAGCTTGTCCAGATGTCACAGCGAGTACCTCCATATCAGCAGCATCGCTGAACGGAAGACTCATCTCGCTCGATGGAAACTCACACTTAAGAAGTACTGCCACAATGCGGCAGCAAGTGGCAACAACGCCGAAAGAATGACCACAAGCGAGGACGGGTCACCGTCCATGGCCAGCTGCTGAGTTGCCAAAGGATCGGACAGAGCGAGGCAGGATGCATCATCAAGGACTCATCCAGTCCACCAGTCGGTGGTGAAGGTCCGTGCTGCTGTCAGCCCGGATGACCTTCACCCGTAGTATTATCACTCTGTCTCGTGAACAGGCAAGATCAGAATTTGGATCTCCTGGCTCCCCAGCCGTCCCGGAGGCCTGTTCTCATTCCTCTTTGACCGCCAGAAATTTGGTACCGGCGGCGAATCTGGCATCACCTCCAAAACATTGAACAGACACGGTCTACGGACGACACACTTCGGTTGCGAATGGGCAAGAAGTGGCCTGTTCAGACCAGGCACTGGCAATTGAATTGACCTCATCAATTCAATGCCATCGCCGCAACCACTATCGCTGCAGCCTATTCACTGTCGAGGGCGTCCGAGTTTCTCCAACTGGAAATCGAACTGGTTCTCCCCCTTCTGCACAACGACGGCCTCAGACACGGTATACGTCACTGGGGGCTGGCTGGGTGCTCCGCCTTCTTCTGAACCCGACTCAAAAGAGACCATCAGTTCCACCCGACATTCCCCAAGGGGAGCGCCTGTTTGCCCGTTTGCGTACTTCAACTGATATACGCCGTCGGCGTTCACTCCTCCGCTTGCCTGAGCGACTCCCGCAGTTGTGGGCGTAAAGATCACGACCGCATTCGGAACAGGAGCCCCATCCTTTGTCACCGTTCCGGTCACCGTTGCCAAAGCAGGCCCATCGACTTTCCCGCAGCCCAAGGCCACCAAAATTCCAGCGACCATCAAAACGCAGACCGAGCGATTGCAGCCCGGCCATTGACGCTGTGATTGCGAGTTCCTCGCCATGTGATCCCTTTATAAATCCCAAGTCATTCCCAAGAAATGTGAGGTCCCGCGTCTCACCCGAACTAATCGACATCGCCGACGCCAGAAGGCCCAAAGTTGCGATCCCTCCGCAGACCAGAGCCTTCTGACGGGCAGTAAACGATCAACATCAAATGCCCAAATGGAACGCTCTCCGAGACGGTTGCCCGCGAGCGATCAGAATCCGGAGACGACGACTCCGTCTGACCGAATACACAACGCAGCGAGTGTGTCAGCGTTGATGTTCTCGGATATGAAGCGAACAGATCCATCACCCAGCGTGAACTGAGCCCCCCCGGTGTGCTCCGAGCTGAACACAGAATGGAGCATGCCTCCGCTGCAGTAATTGTTGACTCCGACAATACTGGGATCCTGAAGGTTCCAGTTGATCCCCGCGGGAGTCCTCAAAACGGTGTACCCGCCAACATTGGAATTCGCATTGCGCCCCGAAGACCAGATCCCACTCCCGTCACTGGTATTCTGTTGGGCAAAGGTTGCCCGCATATCGCACAGCTGTCCGGTCCCACTCCGACGGGTCAGGATTCCCTGCTCTCCGATCATCAGCGTATTACTGAGTCCATCGGTGACGCGGGACAGCTTGACCAGCACGGGTTTCTCACCGTATGCCGGAGCACAGGCATTCCAGGCGTTTTGAGTAATCGCCGGAACGATGAGTCCGGAGGCATTCAACTGACCGTAGCCAGTCCAGCAGGCAAAGGTTCGGGCCACTCCATTGGGGAAATTAAACGATCCCGAGATCCCGACGTAATTTCCAATCTGAACATTAATCGTGTTGGGGGCTCCCAGAGAACGGGTCTGGGACTTCGTATTGAATGCCCGGGTGACGGGAAGAGTGCTGGAGGGGCAGTTAAAACTCGGGACGCGCAGTTGCGAAAAAATGGCCCAGTTCCGATCAGGGAGAGAGTTCCCCGTACTTGAGCTGAAATCGGTCCCTTCCATGACCAGCTGGTTGTACGCCGCCCCAAAATCCATCTGAGGGAGGATCCGGACAAACCAGGAAGGCGATTCGTATGTGTTCCAGGTCCCGCCAGAGACGACGAACGTGGCCGGAGGGAGAGCTGAATGAATATCGTGATAATTATGAACAGCCAGTCCGAGCTGCTTCAAATTGTTCTTGCACTGCGCTCGTCGGGCCGCTTCGCGCGCCTGCTGAACAGCAGGGAGGAGCAGGGCGATAAGAACAGCGATAATCGCAACGACCACAAGAAGTTCAATTAATGTGAATGCGCGCCGGATTGATCGATTCATTCGCTGGAGGGACATATGGAACACCTTTTAAACATTTAAAGACAGTTAACATAAACCGTTTCTATAAAAGTCATTCACAACACAGCAAAGCGATCCAGACAGACCTGCTTAACGATGCCATGAATGTGCTGTCTATCATGAGACGAGACGGAACGACTTTCGAATGTCGTTCAAACAATTATTTGTTCGCGGAAGACAACTCAAAATTGGCTTCGCTCAGCCCCCCTTTGGGCACTTCAATTTCGAGAATGGTCTTCTTGTGAAACCTTTCCGGCAGCGTTTCAGGGACGGAAACTTCCCCCGTCGAGGGATCAGACACCTCCGTGCTGATCGACACACGATGACGACCGACCACTGCTCCAGAAGTCTGACTAGCAGTCATTAATTGATATCGCCCCTGCTCATCCGTCCGCCCGAAGGACGGCTGTCCAACCTGGGTTGATTCACCATTCCGCTGTGGAATGTAAATGACCGTCGCATTTGCCAGTGGCTTTCCATCAACAATCACGAGTCCGCGGACAGGAGCATATTGGATCTTGTCCGTTTTCCCGCAGCCGGAGATAACAATTAGCCCCAGGATCACAAGCCAAACAGAATGGAAACGAACGTGGCACAACATTATCTGCGTCCCTAAAGTTCACCCCGAGTGGCCATCACCACTCTCCAACGACGTTTCCATCGGCGTAATTACCCAGATAGGAGAATGTCCCGACATCAATATTCTGACTGACGAAATGAACACTCCCATCACACAAAAGGACATGAGCGCCGCCGACGTGCATACTGCTTGCAACCAGTGAACCAATATTGCTTCCATTCGGAACACTTCCGACGCTGTTCACTGACAGATCGTCGATCCCCGGTGTCCGACCATGATTGGTCCGAACGCGAATGGTCCCACTGGCATTCTGCGTTCCCACCCAGATTGCCCCCTGAATCGGATTCGAGGATGTCGCGCTTGGGTTAACACTCTGCCCTTCACGTTCACCGATATAAATGACATTCGACATTCCGTCGGTAATGTCGCGCATCCGTGTTCGGCTGTTTCCGGACGAGACTCCCAATTGCTGACTCGCAGTTGCAGTGAGCCCTTGTCCACCAATACATGCGACATAATTTGATTTGGCATTATAGCCGTTGGCCGGAGGAGAACCACCAGAGTAAGCAATATTGACGTTGCCGGATGGATCAGACGGACATAGATAAACGCTCAGGACTTTCGTCGTAATATGCCCCATCGCTGTTGGTGATGATGTGTCCATCACATTATTCCATCCCTGATTAAAGTTGGCCTGTTGATACAATGCAGCCTGATCAAGATATGGAAGAAGAAATGTTCCCCACCCCCAGAAATTCTTATATGTTGATGCTGTTGTATTTCGCAGATCGACCCAGCCAGGTGGAAAGACATTATGAACATCGTGATAGTTATGAAGCGCCAGTCCCATTTGCTTCAGGTTGTTTTTGCACTGAGACCGTCGTGCTGCTTCCCGAGCCTGCTGAACAGCGGGAAGGAGCAGAGCAATCAGCACTGCAATAATGGCGATGACCACCAGCAGCTCAATTAACGTAAACCCATTTCTTCGTCGCGTTTCCAAAAACAGAGCCATCGAGACCTCGACAATCGCTAACTAGCATTACTTCGCAAATAACACCGGGTCTATTTGTGCAGAACCCTTCCCGTTGACCTCTTGCTGTGAGATCAAAACAGCGGCAGCAGGTTCAAAAACGCAAAACTGCCCCCCTGCGAGCAACGACGAGGGAACAAACCGATTCGAACGCTAATCCAATCAAGTTGTTTCGCGAACAATCAGCTTCGGGGGAACAAATTCCACCAGCTGACCGGGGTCCTGAACCAAAACAGCCTGTCCCCGATGAAGCTGCTGCTGGAGCTTGACCAGCACCACGGAGAGAAGCTGCGACAGGTTATATGTCACCGTCGTGATCGACGGGGTAATTGCATTCGCAAACTGAAGGTTTCCCCACCCGAGAATTGCCAGTTCATCCGGGATGGAAACTTTCTGTCGATAACAGGATCGAATCAGTGCGGCGGCGGTGAAATCTGTATCACAGATCACCGCATCCGCCTGAAATTCTTCTCGAACTTTCCGAAGCAGACCATCAAACTTGGGATAAAAGCGGGAATCCCCGAGCAGCCAGTCCAACCCTTCCACGATGACCGAACGTTCATCAAAAGGAATGCCGTATTCCCGGGCCAGCGAGCAGTACGTCTGAATCCGGGTCTGGGTAAACCCGGTCTCGACTTCCTCGGTAATGAAAACCGGCCGTTTGTATCCGCGTTCGACCAGATGAAGGAACGACTCGCGGGCTCCCTGGGCAACATCACTGATGACAGAGACGACACCGGGAATCCGCAAATCTCCCACTGCGACGACGACAGCGCTGGGAAATTCCGAGAGCGCAGCCGTCAGCTCCGCCCACTGGGCTTCGTTCTGGTAGGCAAAATAGACCAGCCCATCAATCCAGCCGGCCTGCAGGTCTCGAATCACCGGCTCAATTGCGGACATGTCATTTCCGCCGCGGGCGGTCATGATCCGGAAGCCGTGCTCTTCCGCAGCTTCATGCAGCCAGGCCAGCGACGACTGCGTTAAATAGTTCTTCCAGTCTTTAGCAACAACAGCGACGACCCCGGATCGCTTTCTTGCCAGTTGCTGTGCAGTAAGATTGGGGCGATAGTTGATTTCTTTCGCAATCTGCCGGATCCGTGCCGCTGTCTCCTCGGAGACACGAATTCGTCCTCGACCCGTTCCCATCAGGACAGCCGAAACGGCCATCCGGGAAACGCCCGCCTGTTTGGCGATATCCGCCATTCTGGGGGGGCTGGCGCTGGGCTTTTTAGGGGAATTCATTCGGGTGTCCCAGTCAAACTGGAATGACTCCTGAACCTCTCGTTCAGGCAAAGCCCAGAATAATATCCCGGGATATTAAAAGTCAACGACGGATTTGACAGATTTTAAGTCCTTACTATCTCAGGTGTTACACAAACAGGTAACATCCAGGGATGACCCGCATTCCCATGGACAGACGACAATGTCCAAACCCGAGGACGGAACCGAACATCCGTCAAATCGCCAGATGCACTACAAGAGCAGGAGACAACACCAAAAAAATGCTGGCTCTCCGAAGCAGCGGGAGAGCCAGCTGAAGATCACTCCAGAGGTCGCGACTGAAAAGAGGAAGACAATGTCCCCGGACGCTCCTGCCAGCGGTCCTTCTTCGCGTCAGTAGTCCTCGCCCGAAGGCGTTCCTTCCCCGGAACTGAACCCGCTGAAACTGGATTTGGCGACTTGTCGAATGACACGACCATCACGCTCCTCGGTCAATTTCCGCAGCGCGTCGTCGATCGTCATGAATCCCAGGTCCCCGTCAATCCGGTCGCGAACCGAGACTCCCCCCTGATCGCGGTCCTTCGGACCGACAACCAGCATGTAAGGGACCAGATCAATCTGCGCATCCCGGATCTTCTTCTTCACATTGGCAGACTGCCGGTCGATGGAGGTCCGGAATCCGGCCGCCCGAAATCGAGCCTGAACCTCCTCGCAATAGGGGATCATGTCATCGTTGAGTCCGAGAATCCGAATCTGCTCCGGAGCGAGCCACAACGGAAATGCTGCTGCAAAGTGCTCAATCAGCATTCCGACAAATCGCTCCATTGACCCGAACGGGGCGCGATGGATCATCACCGGGCGATGCGGGGCATTGTCAGCACCGACATACTCCAGCTTGAAGCGTTCGGGAAGATTGTAGTCGAGCTGAACCGTTCCCAACTGCCATTCCCGACCGATGGCATCGCGCACCATGAAGTCCGCCTTGGGCCCATAAAAAGCAGCCTCCCCTTCGCATTCCGTGAAGTTGAGACCGCTTTCCTGAAGCACTTTTCTCAGGGTTGCTTCCGCATGATCCCACAGCTCTGGTGAGCCAACATATTTATCAGAATTGGGATCGCGCTTGGACAACTGGACCCGGTAATCTTCCAGACCGACGCTGGCCAGAACATATTTCACCAGATCGAGCGTATCCTTGAACTCCTCTTCCACCTGCTCGGGAGTGCAGAAGAGGTGCGCATCGTCCTGAGTCAGTCCGCGCACTCGCAGCATTCCGTTCAGTTCTCCGGACTGCTCGTGGCGGTAGACTGTTCCGAATTCTGCCAGCCGAACAGGAAGGTCTCGATAGGACCGAGGCTGCGCCCGATACATTTGAACGTGATGCGGGCAGTTCATTGGCTTGAGCAGGTAGCGCTCCTGCGATTGCTCCCATTTCTTCAGATAGGCCAGCTTGTCCTGAGATGTTCCCGACAGGGGATAGTCTTCGAATGGACAGCCAATATCTTTGGCAGCAGCGAGGAAATCCGCCTCGTGAGCAGATGTCAGCTCATTGGCAGTCAGACACTGTTTCCAGTAATCGACCAGCTGCCCTGCGGGATGACCGAAAATAGGAGCGAACTGGGAATCACGATAGTACGGGAAGTGGCCGCTGGTTTCATAAAGCTCCGCGCGGCCCACATGTGGAGAATAGACCGGCTGATACCCACGTCTCAGCAGTTCCTGTTTGATGAAGTCTTCGAGCAGGGCACGAATTGTCGCCCCCTTGGGAAGCCAAAGGCACAACCCCTGACCAACGTCGTTCGAGATCGTGAACAATTGATGCTGGCGTCCGAGAAGCCGATGATCCCGACGCTTGGCTTCTTCGACCTGATCCAGATATGCCTGCATCTCTTTCTTGTCGAAAAAGGCAGTTCCGTAAAGTCGTTGAAGCTGTTTGTTGTTGGCATCCCCCTTCCAGTACGACCCGGCGACGCTGAGCAGTTTGAACGCCTTGATCCGCCCTGCATCAGGAATATGCGGGCCGCGACAGAGGTCAACAAATTCTCCCTGGCGATAGAAGCTGAGATTGGGGTGATCCTTTAGTCCGGTCTCAATGTGCTCCGCCTTCAGCTCCTGGTTCATCCCTTTCACAAACTGAAGGGCTTCCTCACGATCGAGATGAAACCGTTCGAATGGCTCCGCCTCCCTGATGATCTTCTCCATCTCCGCTTCGATGCGGGGAAAGTCCTCTTCGCGAATCGGAGTTGCCAGATCAAAGTCGTAATAAAAGCCATTTCCAGTGGTTGGCCCAAACGCCAGGCCGACTCCGTCGTACAGACGCATCACAGCCCGGGCCATGACATGCGCACAGGAATGGCGAAGGACTCCAAGGGCAGCACTATCTCGAGTTGTCAGCAGGCGAAGGGGAATGGGATCCTGATCCGTCAGTTCGTTCAGCGGACGGGTTGCATCGACAATCTGACCATTGATCTCAGCGGCGATGGTCGCCTGTGCGAGTCGTTCTCCAATCGACCGCGCAATATCCAGAGCGGAGGTCCCTGCGGGGTACTCTTTGACGGAACCATCGGGAAGTTGAACCTGCATGGTGCTGCACTTTCAATCAGTCTGCAACAGATTGTTGTCCGCTTCAGCCTGAGGGGTTTCGGTCTCAAGTCGTTGAGTTACAGGGACATCAATCTGACTGCAATGGAATCACCAGCTGCGTGACCACCGGTACGAGGGGTGGAGGAAGCACGCTCGCTGCAATGCGGCGTTTCTATCGGAATTCGCCGACATCCGTCCAGCTTAGAGCGGACTTAGAGAGAACTCGTTCACACATGTCTACTATTACCACACCCCTCCGGGCACCTAGGCCATTGTGACACTGGCGACAATATCACCTTCTTCAGAACTATCGCCTCAGTCACACCACGTTCAATTCGGCAGATTCGTCATATTCCAAACGCTTCAGTTTGTGATCAAATGTGCACAACAATTGTTTTGAGACTCTGATTTTTCATAACAGCAAAAATAAATATTTCTGTCTTAACCTGCGATTTCAAAAAATCTTCTGAAAAAAAATTTCTGCGCCAAGACACAAAAAATGCCACTAATCAAGGATTAGTAAACAACTTACAGAAAAAATAATTCGTGTGCGATTTTTTAGCTTTTCCACTTGAAGTTCTTCCGAAACAAGACAAGAATACTCTTGCTGTCGGCGTTGGCCCGCACTGACAGCAACTCTGAGCAGCCACCGGTCAGGCCCGTCCGGTGGCTGCTTCTTTTTTTGAACGTCTCAAATCCAATGGCAACGACAACAGAACAGCATCGCGCCCGGGTTTCCGACGTGGTCTGATAAAATCACGTTGACCAATTCTTTGAAATCCCGATACAAGTCCCTTCTGATTGTGCTGGGTTGCCGCTGGAATCCGCCCCATCTGCGACTCGAAAATGTCCCGCCTGCCAGAAATCCGTGCTTCACATTGCAGCAGCACTGACTGCGACAGCCCGGAGGACATGTGCGGGATTCAGTGTTAACAGCACAAGCGACAATGATTGGGGATTTTCGAACGGAGAGAAAATCCCTGTGCGGTGAGATCTTGGATACAGGCCGTCATCAACTGGCCCAGCCGGGCTCTCGAACCAAGGGATTGGAACGAGTCATGAAGCGATACATCAGTGCGTTTGGTCTCGCAGCAATTTTATCGGGATGTGGTAACAGCCACCCTGCCGATACAGCCGAACAGGTCTCGACGGACGGGGCCGCTGCCGTTGCATCAGCCAGTCAGGTCACCTACGACCAGCTTCTGGCCAGTGCAGAGCAACTTGTTCGCGAAAAGAAGATCAGCGAAGCCATCCAGGTTCTCACACAGGCCATTTCGCTCGATCCGACAAGCGCCACTGCTTATGTTCGGAGGGCGGCTCTCTGCTCGGAAGCCAATCTTCTGGCACAGGCCATCGCTGACATGTCATCTGCGATCCAGATCGAGCCGAATAACGCCAAGTACCTGAACACCCGCGGATACTTCCTTCTGCTCGCCAAACAGTATGACCGAGCTGATCGCGATTTCAGCGATGCGATCGGTCTGGATCTGGAATATGTTCAGCCCTACAACAATCGCGGACTCGTTGCGGTTGCCCAAGGGAAGTATGATCTCGCCATCAAGGATTTCGACAACGCACTGCGATTCAAACCAGACTATCTGGATGCACACAACAATCGTGGTTTCGCACTGCTGCAGCTTGAACAGCTTGAACCTGCGATCGAGGCTTTTACAGAAGTCCTCAAGATTGATCCTGGGTATGTGAACGCCCTCACCAATCGCGCTCGGGCTTACATGAAGTTCGGACAACCTCTGAACGCTGCAACCGACCTGACCAAAGTCATTGAACTTCAACCCGACCTGGAACCGCACTATCTCCTTCGTGCCGAAGCCTACCGCGCCGCCGGTGATGAAGCCGCAGCGGCAAAAGACATGGCTTACGTCCAGTGGCTTAATCGTCTCGCTGATCTGAATACCCGAATTGCCCGTTCGCCTCGTGATGCAGATGCCTGGGCACTTCGCGGACGTCATATGGTGTTGCAGTCGCGGCATGACGAAGCGAAACACTCCTTCCAGAATGCCCTGACTCTGGTTCCGGGGCATCTGGACGCCCTGATCGGACGTGCCGAACTGGCCATGAGCACCGGCGACTATGCGACTGTTGTGGCAGACTGCACCGAAGCGTTGAAGCAGGAGCCCCGATCAGAAATCTTCTCGTTGCGCGGTGATGCTCATTTTGAAATGTCCCAGTTTGGCGATGCCATTGCTGATTACGAGTCCGCTCGCCGTTTCGATGAACGAGTCGTTGACGCGTACAGAAAGCGGGCAGAGCAATTCCGGGCTAATGGAGATGAGCAACTGGCGAAGGCAGATGAAGCAACTGCAAATCGTCTGGTCCAGCAGATGACGCAGGCCAGTATCGCTGTTCAGCAGGCTCCCCCTCGGGAAATGGTGATCGAGCAGACCAGCTTTGAAACTCCGGCGAAACCGGAAAAAAGCAAACCGGAGAGCACAGAAAAGAAGTCTCCTTCGGAAGACAAGTAGCTCACCAGAGTTTCTTCAGATCATCATCGAAAGCAACACAGGAAAGATGGCTGCCGACAACCTTCGGCGGTCATCTTTCCTTTTTGCCCGGTGCCCATCACGTTCCACAAGCTGATTCGAGATTGCATTCGACGGCAGATTACAGCAGAGCAATCCGCAAGAGATCATCCAATTGGGTGACGGCAAACTTCGGTGATTCCACTGCTCTAGGCACGGTGTCTGGACTGCATCACCTGAAGGCGAGTCTTCAGGAAATCCAGCAGTACCTCTTCTAATGGAGTATTGATCACGACCTGATTGAGATGAACCCCGAGCCGCTCACAGCTCTCCGTAATTGACTTCAGGTGGGATTGGAAGCGCATCCGATATTCGTGCCTTGCAATTTCCGGATCGACGTAGATTTCCCGCCCTGATTCCGAATCGATGAACAGAGTTGCTTCCGAAAACGGAAATTCGACTTCAGCCGGGTCCATGATCTGAAAAAGTGCGACGTCGCACCCGGACGCCCGTAAATACGACAGCTGCAAGTCGAACTCTTCGAGCGGCACCAGCAGGTCGGAAATGAGAATCACCAGACTCCGACGGCGAACATGAGACGACACCTGCTCCAGAACCGGGACTAAACCAGTTGATTTCCCTTCCGGTTGCTTTTCAAGCCCGATCAGAATCTGACGAAGATGCCCCGGGCGATATCTTGGAGGGATCACCTCATCAAGCGACTCAGAAAATCGAAACAGTCCAACTGTGTCTCGCTGCTGGTGGAGGAAGTACGCAATCGTCCCTGCCAGTGTCTTGGCGTAATCGGCCTTGGAATATCCGAGTGAGCCGAAATTCATCGACTGGCTGTTATCAACAAGCAGGTAACATCGGAGATTCGTCTCCTCCTCAAATCGCTTGATGTAATAACGGTCGCTCCTCGCAAAGAGCCTCCAGTCCAGATACCGCAAGTCATCTCCGGCGACGTATTCCCGATACTCCGTAAACTCGACCGAGAACCCGTGGGAGGGGCTCCGATGCAGTCCTGCAAAAAATCCATCCATCACGGCACGAGCACGCAGCTCGAGAGATTCAATCTGCATCAGACTGACCGGGTCAATGAAGGACGCTGCTGGATAGCGACCTGTCTCCGCATCGGAAGTCCGAGTCATCGCCCCCTCATTTCTCAGGCCGCCCTGTCAGGATGACAAATTTGCCTGTTTTATCTCTTGTTCCCATCCGTCATTTCAAGCAGTGCCGGGAGCAATCAAGCGTCACCAGATTTACTCAGTGAATGATCTGGAAGTCCCGATCAGGGCCAAAACTCAAAATCAGGTGCTCCAATCACGAATTCCAGACACTCGCTCGAATCAACGCATCCACATGACCAACCAACACTTACAAACGACGTCGCCCTCACTGGGCCAGGACAACCGATTGTCTGCAAATAAAAATTTCAAATTCCCGGGGTAAGTCCCATCAACAGGGCACGATACATGACAGGAGCAGACTGATCCACATGAGTTTTCAGAACAAGTCGACGAAGCTGGACGCCACTCCGAACGATCCCAACGATCGTTACGAGGAGTTTCTGACTCTGTTTTCCGCCGATCGGGAACGACTGGCAGCTTACATCTATTCTCTGCTTCCCAATCAGGCAGACGCGGAAGATGTCTTTCAGCGGGTCAGTCTTCTGCTGTGGAGGAAGTTTTCGACCTTCGAGCCCGAGCGGAGCTTCCTGTCGTGGGGATGTGGCATTGCCTTCTATGAAGTCCGGAACTTTCTTCGTTCCTCCCATCGGACCCGAATGCAGTTTAACTCCGACCTGATGACAACTCTCGCGGATGAGCGAATCCATAACATCGAAAGCGGAGTTGATCTTCTTCCCGTCCTGCAGGGATGTCTGGGATCGCTTCCCAAATCACACCGCGAGCTGGTCCGTGCTGCATACGAAGAAGGGCAAAGCATGAAAAGCTATGCTGAGTCTGCGGGTCTGGCATTGCAGACGGTTTACAACAGGTTGAGCCGGGTTCGTCGGCTCCTGCTGGATTGCATTCAACGAAAAGCAGGAGCGGAACTCTCATGAATCCTTCATTTTCCCGAGATGAGCTCGACGCTCTCATCAATGAATTATTGACCGGGACCATCTCCCCCGAACGACACCAGCGACTTGAAGAACTGCTGACCGCGCACTCACAGGCTCGTGCTCAGTACTTTGCTCACATCGATCTTGATCTTGCGTTAAAACGTGCCAATTCCATTCAGCCCCAGCTTGATCCACTGACGGACAGCATCAAGAGAGATCCGACCATAGGAGTTCCCGCGGAACGGTTGGCCCGCCCGTTCCGTTGGAACATCCTGTGGCCGGCCTCTTTTCTCGCAGCCGCTGCAGTCTTTGGTGCATTTTTTCTCCCTATTCGACCGCAGCAGCCACAGCCTGTTCCCATCACAGCCGAGCACAAAGCAGACGGCACCAATCCACTGACCGCCAATCGGTCTGCAGAAAAACCAGATGAAGGCCACTTGAACAAGGACGACGTCCCCGCTGTTCGACTGGTCAATTTTTCCAGAGCGGAACTTCTGCGCGACATGATTCCGGAGTTGGGTGCTCCACTACAGCTCAATCATGAATACACCCTGGCCAAAGGGATGCTTGAGCTTCATTTTTCCTGCGGCGCAACGGCAATCATTGAAGGTCCTGCCGTCTTCACCGCGAGATCCGCAGAACGGATGGAGCTTAAGAACGGTAACTGTTCAGTTCATGCTCCAGAAACCGCCAAAGGATTCGAAGTCCTCACCCCGCGAAGCAAGGTCATCGATCTGGGGACCCGCTTTTCCGTTAAGGTGAATGACGAGGGGAACTCGGATGTTCAGGTCCTAGAAGGGGCGGCGGAAGTTCACCCTCTGGGGGATCTCGATTCTCCGAAGCTGCTGACATCCGGTGAAGCAAATCGATACGCCGCTGAAGCAGGGACTTTGCATCCAATCAGGTTCGATCCTCAACAATACCGCCATCAATTGCCGGATCGTGTGATCTCTTATGAAGCGGAATCGGTGGGTCAGACAGATGCTGTCCGGGACCTGATCAGTGTGACGGTCCAACGAGGTGGCATCCCCCAAACATACACCGTCGACGAGATGATCGGCATCGAAGTCATTCACTTCCGATCAGCGTCCAATTCATCTAATGTCCTGTCTGACATCGACCTGCCGGATAACCCGCTCGAGTTCCTGACGGAAGACCGGGCATTAACAACCGGATTAATTAACTTCGGAAATCCCAATAACAAACTGGATACCTCTCCCTTTCCATTTGAAGACTATGCCAAACGGAGCGGACTGGCGATTCGGTTCAAGACTCCTGTCAAGAATAGTCCTGGACCTGACGTCGTTCTATTTGATGTGCAGTCGGTCGTGTATCCACTGGAAGGGGATCACTTTCGAGTGAGCCCATTACATTCGGGTGAAGGCCTTCGCTCGCACACCATCCACTGCTTTGACATCACACTCAACTCTCAGAGTGCCAAAAAGGTCGCACCATTTCGCGTTTATCGCTTTGAATCCCCGGTCCGCAGCCTGGAAGACTTTAGTACGCTTCGTTCCGTAAAGGGGGGGAGCATGGCGCTCCCGTTTTACGCACTCGCTGTCGGAATTGACCTCTCTGACCTCGGGTACCCTCCGGGTGCCGAAGTCGAAGGCCTTTTTATTGAAGATGCCAATAATCACAAAGATGTGATTATTGACCCTGTCTTTATCGCCGGACTTCCGGAGTTCACCGTCGAATAGCATTCGACACAGACATAATCCCGAACACTTCCGTGTTCTGATTGAAATCATCACTTCGATTTATGACGGGCGTTCGCCACTGTCATTTGCTCCCGTTTTGTCAACATTTCACCATTTTTTCTTCCGCGACATGGGGAATCATATGCTCCAGAATCGACGTAAATCTGGCTTCACACTCATTGAACTCCTCGTGGTGATTGCGATCATCGCGGTTCTGATTGCCCTGCTGCTTCCCGCAGTTCAGCAGGCCCGCGAAGCAGCTAGACGCTCACAATGTAGAAACAATCTCAAACAGATCGGATTGGCAATGCACAACTATGTGGACGTACACGGCATGTTGCCACCGGGATTTGTCCGTAATCCGGATGTCGTTGATGATGGGGGCCACTGGGCATGGACGGCAATGATCCTCCCCTTTATTGACCTCGGAAATGTCTATAACCAGCTGCAGGTAGGCCCCCGGACGCCGATTGACAATATGATCGACGATACGACACGCCCTGTCATGCAGAGATCCGAACAATCGTTTCGGTGTGCATCAGAAGGAAACGCTCCGAAAGTCCATGTCGTCGACGGATATAAACTCGCTGCAAACGGGACCAACTATTTCCTCGGGGTCACGAATTACATTGCGGTCAACAACATCGCACTGATTCGGACTCAGCGTCCAACCGATCCGCAGAACGGAACAACAGGAGGAGTAGGTGCATTCTTCCAGAATAGCAACATCCAGTTCCGGGACATTGTGGATGGAACCAGCAATACGCTTCTCGTCGGAGAACGGGTCTATCAGTTCCGTCGCGATTTCCGGACTTGCGCCGGGACCTGGCTGGCAACTCGGGACTTCAATGGAAATGGCCCCGCGCATCAGAATCATCCAAACGGGGCTAACGGCTGGCAGGAAGGGGCAAAGACCGTCTTGGGAACGATTCATCATCCGTTAAATGTTGCTGCAGGATGGAACGAGGCCGGGAGTTCCGGATTCAGCAGCCATCACGATGGTGGGGTGCACTTTGTCTTTGCAGATGGAGCCGTTCGATTCATCAGTCAAAACATCAGTGCTCCTGCGGCCTCATCAAATGGAACAGTACAGCAGTGCGGAACCCTCGGGCGACTGGCTGCAATTGCAGACGGCCTCCCCGTGGGTGACTTCTAGGCTTGCCCCTGGAATCAAACGATTGAGTGCCATCTGGAACGCATACTTCACAATGTCTAGAAACAGGACCTTGGGCGAATGATGAGAACGAGCCAGATTTTCGGCGTATTGGGACTGGCCTTCCTGCTCTCCAGTTGCGGCAGCGCTAAAGGACCTCAACTGGGCACCGTAACCGGTGTCGTCAGTATGGACGGGAAACCACTCGCCAACGCCCGTGTCGTCTTCACACCGATCGACGAAGGAAGAGGATCAGTCGGTGTCACAAACGAATCGGGGCGGTACTCTCTTGAATTCGCTTACAACCAGAAAGGGGCCGCCGTCGGTGAACATACCGTTCAGATCTTCAGCGAAAGCTACTCTGGAGAAGGGCCTTCCGATCCGGTCATCAGCCCGGAGTTCAACTCGGCGTCTACGTTGAAAGCCCATGTGAAACCGGGGCGAAACTCTTTTGATTTTTCAGTGACATCCACATCGCGTCGTCCTTGACGACTCCGAATGATCTCATTTCATTTCAATCCTTATGTAACGAGCCCATCATGATCATTTCACAAACTCGCCGGAACGCCTTCACACTTATTGAACTGCTCGTCGTGATTGCGATTATCGCGGTTCTGATTGCATTACTTCTCCCTGCTGTACAACAGGCCCGTGAAGCAGCACGTCGGTCTCAATGTAAGAACAACTTGAAGCAAATCGGCTTAGCGCTGCATAACTACCACGATGCGTATGGACAGTTCCCGATCGGAGGGACCTTTTTCGGTGATAATGATCGGCCGAATATCAGCTGGGTCGTCCGGATTCTTCCCTACCTGGAACAGCAGGCTCTCTTCAACGAACTGGACATGAATCGTTCGAACGTTCCCAGTCAGGTTCTGGCTGATGGAAAACCAGCTCGGGAACATCAGATCAAGGTGATGCGTTGCCCGACCGATCCCTCACCGGAGCTCCGTACGCGTGAAAGTGACGGCCTGACATATGCCCAGTCGAGCTATTCTGGCTCGCTGGGATCACAGTCCACCCCTTCGGACAACTCAAGCTGCAATCCATTTCAAGCCTTCAAGGAACCACTGCTTCCCGCGAATACTGATTACGGACGAACAGCATCTGCCACCAACATCTCAGGTATGTTTGGGCAAGGTCCTGCCAGCATTGCTCTGGCAGACGTCGATGATGGTTCCTCAAATACATTCCTGGTGGGCGAAATTCTTTCATCCTGCCACCTCTCCATTCCGACTGGATGGTGGCCGAGTCATGCCCGTGCGACGACAGGTTCGACCTTAGCCCCTCTCAATGAATTCACCACTTGCGAAGGATCAACCCGAATCACCGATACAAACTGCACGGACTCTCGAAACCACAATTACTCATGGGGGTTCAAGTCCATGCACACCGGAGGAGGACACTTCTGCATGGTCGACGGGTCGGTCCGGTTCGTCAGCGAAAATATCAATTATGACACTTATCGCTCTTTAGGAGGTCGTGGCGATGGAAAGACTATTGGGGACTTTTAATCGAATCTCTCGCTGACAGAGAATGAGTCGCGGTAACTTCCCGCGACCTGAGACGATAATTCAACAGGCCGTATCAAGTCTTTGGAGACGTCGGAATGCGACATCTGGTCCCGACCATTCTATCCATCACCGCGCTGCTGGCGTTTTCCAGTTGCCAGCGGAGCGACCGCCCGAAGCTTTATCCCGTCACCGGGACGATCACCTACGACGGAAAGCCGCTTGCCGATGCCACCGTGACATTTCTCCCGGAGAATGGGAAGGTAGCAGTCGGTGCAACCGACGCTTCCGGAAATTTTACACTGTCGACACAGGGCGAACCGGGAGCCATGGAAGGGCTATTCCGTATCTCCATCGTCGCAATGGAACAGGTGAAAAAGTATACTCCGGAAGAGTTTGAGCAATTAACCGATGCGGAACGGGCCAAGGCGCATCAGTCCAGAATTCCAACCCGGTACGCGAATCCGAATGGGACTGAACTGACCGCCACCGTCACCGCTGCCGGTCCAAATAACTTTTCATTCAATCTGGAAAAGTAACAGAAAAATTTTCTGTCTTGTGAATAGAAAGTTTGTTCATCTGAATTGAACCGCATCGCTTCCCGATCATGGCGATGCGATTCGCATGAGATGCCGGTTTCAATGGGGGCTGAAAGGCCAACGAAATCGGCCCTCCAGACAGTCTGGGAATTCCCACCCATGATCCTCGGACGTTGTTCGACTGCCTGACTGTCAATCGATGAGGTCATCCGCACCAAATCAATAAAGGTGTCCCACCGTGAAACCTTCCCGCCATCTTATTTCGATCCCCTGCCTGAGTGCTCTCCTCTGCTCAGTTTTCGCGATCTGGGGAATCGTCGTGACCTGCGTTGCTTCGGAAGCTCCCGAATCTCCACAGATTTCTGCAGAGCAGGCGAAGTTCTTTGAAAGCAAGGTTCGTCCACTGCTGGTCGAAAACTGTTTCAAGTGTCATGGCGAAGAAGCACAGAAAGGGAGCCTGCGACTGGACAGTCGGGGAGGGATGTTGCTGGGAGGGGAATCCGGTCCAGCGATTGTCCCGGGGGAGCCAGAGAAAAGCCTGCTGATGGAAGCGGTGCGGCATGAATCGTTTGAGATGCCTCCTTCGAAGAAACTTCGCGATGAAGAGATTCGTATCCTCGAATCCTGGATCCGCGCAGGAGCTCCCTGGCCGGGAGATGACGGGAAAGTCGCCACAAGGGCCAACAGAAAGGAGTTCACCGACGAAGACCGCGCATGGTGGTCCTATCAACCATTAAAGCAGCCGGAAATTCCGAAGATCGACGACGGCGGCTGGGGACGCAACGAGATTGACGCATTCATACTGGAGCAGCACCTCAAGCATCAATTGACCCCTGCACCGGAAGCTTCCCGGGAAACGCTGATTCGCCGATTGTATTTTGACCTGCTCGGGATTCCTCCAACGCCTGACGAAGTCCGGGAGTTTGTCCAGAACGAAGATCCCTATGCCTACGAGCATCTGGTCGATCGGCTTCTGGAGCGTCCGGAGTATGGAGAACGATGGGCGCGTCACTGGCTCGATCTCGTTCGGTATGCCGATTCCGATGGATATCGTGCGGATGGATATCGCCCCACCGCCTGGCGCTACCGGGATTATGTCATCCAGTCCTTCAACGAAGACAAGCCATACGATCGGTTCGTTCAGGAACAGCTGGCAGGGGACGAACTGTTCCCGGGAGATCCGCAGGCTCTGATTGCCACCGGATTTCTCCGCCACGGGATTTATGAATACAACTCCCGGGATGTCCGGGGACAATGGGATCTCATCCTGAATGAACTGACCGATACCACTGCGGATGTGTTTCTGGGAATGGGGCTGCAATGCGCCCGTTGCCATGATCACAAGTTCGATCCCATTCTTCAGACAGACTACTACCGGCTCCGGGCCTTCTTCGAACCCCTCCTTCCACGTGACGATCTCCCAGCAGTCACACCGGAAGCGCTCGCGGAATTCAACGAAAAGAAGCGACGTTACGACGAAAAGACGGCCCAGCTTCAGACAGAGCTTGCAGCTCTGGAGCAAAAGTACCGGGACCGGGGTGAAAAAACGGCCGTGGGACGGTTTCCGGACGACATTCAGGAAATCATCCGAAAACCGGACAGCGAAAAAACTCCCCATGAAAAGCAACTGGCTGCACTCGCATGGCGTCAGGTGATCTACGAATGGGATCGAATCGACGGCATGATGAAGGGGGAAGAGAAGGAGAAGATTCTCGCCTTACGACGTGAACTGGCCAAATTTGCGAAGGAACGTCCCGATCCCCTCCCGCTCGCAATGGCTGCAACCGATGTTGGACCGGACTCATCGCCAACTGTCGTCCCGAGAAAACAGATCGAGGTTCAACCTGGGTTCCCATCCATTCTCGCCCCCGAGCCGCCGACCATCCTGCCGGTTGAACCAAAGGAAACAACCGGACGCCGGGCAACCCTTGCTCGATGGATTACTCACCCGGAAAATCCGGTCGGCACCCGAGTGATTGTCAACCGGATCTGGCAATTCCACTTTGGACGAGGCCTTGTCGAGAACTCCAGCGACTTTGGAAGACATGGGTCTCCTCCAACTCATCCGGAGCTGCTGGACTGGCTCGCCAACCGCTTTGTGCGTGACGGATGGCGGTTCAAAAGTCTGCACCGCCTGATTGTCACGTCATCAACTTACCGACAATCTTCCACCCACCCCAATTCCGCTTTGTACCAGACCATCGACCCCGCCAATCAGTGGTGGTGGCGTGCCCCCACCCGGCGCCTCGATGCCGAGCAGATTCGTGATTCCATTTTGGCAGTCTCCGGTCAACTCACTTCCGCTCGAGGAGGCCCCGGAGTCCAGCCCGATCAGCCACGACGCTCCATCTATACGCGATACATGCGAAACAGCCGGGATGAACTTCTGGATGTTTTTGATCTTCCCTTGTTCTTCTCCAGCGCTGCCGGCCGCGACACGACAACATCCCCTGTCCAGTCGCTGCTTCTGATCAATAGCCAGATCATGCTGGGACATGCGGAGAAACTGGCCAACGCGGCCCGACAGAAGCTTCCGAAAGAGCTTCGCGATGACCCGCAGGCCATTGTCGCTCAGGTCTGGAGAATGGCATTGTGCCGAGAGCCGACATCAGAAGAAGTCCGGGGAGCACTTACATTTCTTAAACAGCAACAGGAACTCATTGAAGAGGCCCAACGATCCTCGGAGGCTGAGCAGATGGCGGAATTGTCCATCGGAAAGATGCCGTATCGGGATGGGCAATCACTTCTGATCCAACCGGGAGACAAGCAGGAGCTGCTTCTGATCGAAAATGACCCCAAGCTCAATGTTCAGGATTTCACTATTGAGGTTTTCTTCCAGCTGCGATCGATTTTTGACTCCGGTTCTGTGAGAACAATTGTGTCAAAAGTCTCGACTCATGGCCCAGCATCTGGCTGGTCGTTTGGAGTGACAGGGAAAGGATCTCGCAGAAAGCCACAGACATTAGTCCTTCAGGCATTCGGACTGGATGCTCAAGGGGTTCGCGGGGAAGCAGCGATCTTCTCAGACCAGCATGTCGAGATTAATAAGCCTTATTACGCTGCAGTCAGCTTCCGCATGGGGAGCGAAGGAAAACCGGGGACGGCCACATTCTATTTGAAGGATTTGTCCAACGACGACGAACCGATTCAGGTGGTGTCGATTCCTCACAATCTCGTCGGAGGTCTCGACAATGATGCTCCACTCCACCTGGGGTGCCGTTCCCCCGGAAGTGGCCAGTTTGATGGGTTAATTGACGATGTTCGCCTGTCTCGCCAGGCACTGGCCCGAAATGAACTGTTGTACGCGTCCGAGACGGTCGCTCCCATGACAGTTGGATACTGGCAATTCGAGCCAGCCCCGGGAATCTTTCATGACACCTCGCCGAATCAGCTAAATATCCGATCGATGAAGCCGGGACGCCATCAATTGTCTGCCAGTTCGCAGGCATTGATCGATCTTTGCCATGTGCTGTTTAACTCCAACGAGTTCCTGTATGTCGATTGAGAGCCGGGAAAAGGTCGGCAGGAATTATGTTCGGTGACAATTTCGTTCCTGTCAGGGAAGGGGAGCAAATCACGGGGATTTTATTGAGAAATGAAATCTTCTGGTCGTATCAGGTGCAGTGAACCGAGCCTGTTTCATGATCGATGCTCCTCCCCAACTGGCCCCTTTTCCAGATGCGCCACTCACTCCAGCCTTATTCCTGCCCCCATTGACCCGTGGACATCGTTCCTGAATCCGTCAAAACAATTTCAATCCGATAAACAACCGGTTTGATAAACTCCTTCGAGAGGTGAGTTGTGCCGCATATTGAAATCCCACAGACCCGCCGCGAATTTCTCACCCGCAGTGGAGCGGGGTTTGGAGCAGTGGCTCTGTCTGGAATGCTTAGCGCAGAGCGGTTGCGTGCTTCGTCCCCAGATGTCCATTCCCATATTCGCAAGCCGCATTTTCCAGCCACAGCCAAAAGTGTGATCTTTCTGTTCATGGAAGGGGGACCAAGTCACATCGACCTGTTTGACCCCAAACCACTTTTGAACGAGCTGGCGGGGCAGAAACTCCCGGAGAGCTTTGGAACAGTTATCACCGCAATGGGTGAGTTCCATTCTCCGTTACTGGCCTGCCCGCGCAAGTGGAAGCAGCATGGAGAAGCGGGGACCTGGGTCTCCGAATGGCTGCCGTATACAGCGGAATGCGTCGATGACATTGCCGTCATTCGTTCTTGCTGGCAGGATGGAATCAATCATTCATCCGGGGTTTGCCAGATGAACACCTGCTCGATCCTGGGAGGGCGTCCATCGCTCGGGAGTTGGGTGAGCTACGGACTTGGAACAGAAAACGCCAATCTGCCTGCATTTGTCGTTCTTCAGGACAATAAAGCCTCGGTCGTGAATGGGCCTCGCAACTGGGGGGCCGGTTTCATGCCTGCGGTTTATCAGGGAGTCCGCCTCTCCGAAGGGAATCAACCCATTCCTCACCTGAACACGCCCGAAGGAGTCAGTACGCATCGCCAGGCATCGAAACTCGATTTCCTGAATTCATTGAACCGGTCCTTCGCCGAAGAGCATCCTGAGCAAACCGAACTGGATGCCCGCCTGCGAAGCTATGAACTGGCATTCCGCATGCAGGCCGAAGCTCCGGAGGCCGTTGACCTCTCACAGGAGACCGAAGCCACAGCCAAACTTTACGGAATTGATGAGCAGGAAACCGCTGGTTATGGCCGGATGTGCCTCCTCGCCCGCAGACTGGTGGAGCGGGGAGTCCGTTTCGTTCAGCTCTATCATGGAGCCGGAAGCAAATGGGATGCTCACTCCAATCTCGAGCCGAATCACTCCCGGCTCTGTAAATCGATGGACAAACCTGTGGCGGGTCTCCTGAAAGACCTCAAACAACGGGGTCTGCTGGACGAGACGCTCGTTGTCTGGGGGGGTGAATTTGGCCGGACTCCCATGTCAGAGCAGGGGAACGGCCGCGATCATAACCCGACCGGTTTCACGATGTGGATGGCCGGGGGAGGAGTCCGGGGGGGACAGACCATCGGAGCAACGGATGAACTTGGCCTGCGTGCCATCGAAGACCGGCTTCATGTCCATGACCTGCATGCGAGCATCCTGCACTTGCTGGGGCTCTCCAATATGGACCTCACCTACATGCACAAGGGACGTCCAGAACGCCCCACGATCAATGAAGGGAGCTTCTGCAAGAAACTCGTCACCGGCTGACCATCTCAATCGGGCTTGAAATAGAACGGGGTGTCACGGTTCCATCACACCGGGACACCCCATTTTCGTTCACATCAAATTGTCCGGGAACAGTCTCCGATCTGAATCCGCGATACCGGTCAGTTTGCCTTCGCGGGTTGGACCGTGGCTCCGTCACTATCAAGAAACAGGTTCGGATCGATCCCGGCGGCTTTGAGCGTGTCGGAGATCAGAATTGTCTTTCCTCCCTGGCGGGAGCTTTCATCAGCTGCCTCCATAAACGCATAAATTTCCAGTGTCTCGCGAGGATCGATTGGAGGAACATCGGTCTTGAAGAACTTTTGGATCTCGTCGACGAGAGGACGATACCCTTTGAAGGGTCCCAGCTCGACAATTCCCTTGGACCCGAACGCTGTCCCCCCATAGCCGACTTTTGGACCATCATTGGACTGGGGACGAAGACCTCGGAATGTTCCGATACGGCCATCCTTCCACCGTCCGACGACCACATCCGATGTCTCGGTTTCAATTCGTGTCACTGACTCACATCCCGGACCCATGACGGTGAACAGGGTTTCCACCCCGTGGATTCCATACCAGAACAGAGATGGGTGCGATGGTTCCCGACTTTCCGGGCTGTAGGCATCACACCCGTACACGGTTCCAATCGAACCGGCACGAACCTTCTGGGCCGCTTCCAGATATCGCAGCGACGATGCCGAGAAGACGGGCACACCCGCATCATGAGCTTCCTTGAGGATCAGGCCTGTGTCCTTCAGCGAGGCAGCCACAGGTTTGTCGATGAACATCTTCTTCCGGGCTGCGATCACCTGACGGGCCTGCTGAAGACGTGGATGACCATCATTGGTTTCCAGCAGAACCGCATCAACCAGAGGAAGTAGCTCCTCAATCGAGTTCACAATCTGAACACCGTGTTTGGCAACAGCTTCTGTGTTCGCAGGAATGCGGCTGGCACTGGATGGGATGTTCTCACTCCCTTTGGGATAAGCTGCGACAACCCGAAACCCCGGGACATAGTTCGCTGCGGAGGTATCATTGAGAATTCGAGTGAATTCCGTGGCGTGAGACGTATCGACTCCAATGATCCCGATCCGGATTTCATTGGGCGGGGGGCTCGCTGGCTTTGCGGGTTCCTGGGCCACTGCAAAGAGACTCTGAGGAAGCACAAGCATGGTCGCCAGCGTGAATTCACGTGATATCATCGTCGTTTTCCTGAAAGCTGGAGAGAAACGATTGGGGAGATGTTGGTCGATTGAGAATCGGATACGGGGAAAACAAAGTCAAGTCGCTCGGGACATTCTCAGAAAGTCCTGTTCAGCCTCGATGAGACATTTCCGGCGCCCGATGCGCAGCATTTACAGAGACAGGTCCTGAAAGGACCAGCCGAAATCCTTCATGACAGGAATCGTCCTGTCCAACATCTGAGGGGTAATTTTGCAGGACACGTCATTGTCGTGCAGACAGACAATGGAACCGGAACGGATGTGGTTCACCCAGACTGACTCTAATCGATTCAGAGTGCTGGCAGGATTGTAATCAGGAGGAAGAACATCCCATAAAGCAACCGTAACACCGGTCCTCCGGGCCCAGGCGCGGGCAGTCCAGGTCACATGTCCATACGGGGGCCGCATCCAGACAACAGGCTCCACGGCGATATTCTCAAGCACCTGCTGACACCGGCAGAGCTCCACGAGTAAACGAGTCTTGCTGCACTTCCAGAAGTCAACATGCGACCAGGAGTGATTTCCGATCTGGTGCCCCTCGGCAATGATTTCCCGAACCAGTTCAGGCCAGCGCTGAGCCCGTTCTCCCAGCAGAAAAAAAGTCGCACTCACCTGATGTTTTCGCAACACATCCAGAAGGGCTGGGGTCCCCTTCGGGTGAGGACCATCGTCAAACGTCAGGGCGAGGGATCTCTCCCCAGGCGCATGAGGAATCCGTCCGATGACTTGTGGTAATCGCGAGAAGAGATGACGCGGCACCTGAGTCCCCAGCCAGTCGCGTAGCCGGGACCGGATCGTCAACGTCGATGGAGAGTCAGCCTTCTCTTCCACAAGGAATTCCGTCTATCCGGAAACAGAATCGCCACACACGCAGCGTGTGTGGCGAACAGGCAATTACGAGTGACCAGAAGGATACGCCTCTGAGTCATCTAGTCCAGATCAGGACCATCTTCGAGCAACCGGTCCAGACTGGGAGCGTTATCCTTGGCGACAATCACATTGTCAGATGCATCCAGGTAGATTTTGTCCGTCAGAATTTCTTCGATAACGGTCGCCATTCCCGGCTTCCCCTGTGTTTCCACCAGAGGAGGGGACCCGCGGTTCAACTGGACAAGCCGCTTCTGAATCAGTGTCGACAGCTTGAACCGTCCGCCCACTTTTTTGACCAGAGTATCCTCTTTGAGCTCATTGAGCATTCAGTTCTGCCTCCCTCGACTTGAGGAGTTGACGCACCTCTTCAACCGCCCGATCGAGATCATCGTTGACCACACGGTATTTATAGCGGACCGCATATTGTAGCTCTTCCCGTGCCGTCCGCAACCTCTTCTGAATGACTTCCTCTGTCTCCGTCCCTCGGCTCCGTAATCGGCGCTCATACTCTTCCATTGATGGGGTCTCCAGAAAAACGGAAACCGCATCGGGGTACAGTTTCATGACGTTCAACGCCCCTTCGACGTCGATTTCCAACAGCACCCATTGATTCGACGCTTCGATCCGCTCCACTTCTGAAGCCAGAGTCCCGTAAAGATGCCCACTTCGGTGGACCTCAGCCCACTCGATAAATTCCCCGGCATCCCGACGGCGCAGGAACTCTTCCCGACTCAGAAAGTAGTAGTCCCTGCCATCCACTTCATTCGGACGGGGAGGGCGGGTCGTCGCGGAAATCGACATCTCCAGCGGAACTGGTGACTCTGCCAGAAGTCGTTTCACAATCGTGGTTTTGCCTGCCCCCGCCGGTCCGGAGAGAATGAGCATTCGAGACGAAACCGTTGAACTGGCAGGCATTTGTAGAATCTGTGGCAACGCTGAAGAAATCTAGTCTGGAATAATGCACTGTCAGCGACGAAGAAGAATGACATCGCTGCAGAAACATTGGAGGAACCCCGGATTCCGCCCCGATGCAGATGTCTCCGAGTCCCGGGAGCATTACACTGGGGGAATGGTCAAGCGATCTACTTTATCGGGTCGGCAGAAAGCTGCCAAGCAGCGGACACCTCTCTTGCTGATGAGAAGAGGGATCCTACTCTTCCTGCTCCTTTTGCCCCTCCAGGTCGGCACCATTTCCGTATTAGCGCAACCCTCCTCCCCCCGGTCACCAGCAGAGCCTGCACAGTTTGCCACGGGTGCGGAATTTACGCGGCGACTGAACCGGCCGCTCCTGGCAAGCAGCGATTACGCACCGCTCCGCGAAGCGGTCATGAGGCTTTCCGAGGATCGGCGAATTGCCGTTGCGATCGACCGACGGATCGATCCCAGCCGGTTGATACGTACCGACCTGCAATCACCGTTTTTCGACGTTGGGATTTCGCAACTGGTTCACCCGGCTGGTGCGGATGCGGTGATCGCCGGGGACACCGTTTTTGTCACCACTCCAGATCTGGCATCCACGTTCCGCACCCGGGTTGCTCTCTCGCAACGGGAACTGGAAAGCCTCCCGGATCGAAACGTCTCTCGACTCCTCGAGCTGACGAGGAAATCGGCCACACGCTGGGAAGCTCTGGCGTCACCCCGTTCCATCCTCTCCCAGCTCGCAGACCGATATGAGGTGAACGTTGAACATATTGATGCGATTCCCCACGACCTCTGGGACTCGGGAACCATCGCCCACGCCGATTTTGTGACCGCTGCACTCTGGATCACTGCTCAATATGGGTTCGATCTGAAGTGGATTAATCACAGCCAGATTGTTCTGGTTCCTACCCATCCTGCCCCGGAAATCGAACAGGAGCACATCTTCCGTGGTCGGACTTTGGAACAGGTTCAGGAACTGATACTACAGCAGTTTCCCGATCTGCAGCTGAGCTGGGGACGCGATCGGGTCCGTTTTTCCGGTCGGGTGGAGCAGCATGAAGCCGTTGCAGAGATGCTGGGACTGCGCGCCCCGAGGAAACCCTCTTCGCCAGTCGTCGCAACATCGCTCGCCAACCGACGTTTCACCCTTCGGATGAACAATCGCCCATTAATGGAACTGATCGATCTACTGGAGAAGCAGGGAATTCAGTTCGACCGCCACCCGGAACTGCTTGAAAAAGCAGGAATCAATCTGAATCAGGCCATCACGCTCGAATTGCAGGATGCCACAATCGACACGTTATTAACTCAGGCCCTCTCCCCCGTCGGCCTGACCTATGAAATTGACGGGACCCGGATCTCACTGTTGCCAGCTCCCCCTAAATGACGATGTTGAGGAACCGGATTCGGCACTGCAGGAAGTAATCAGCTTCATGACGTTCATCGGGCACAATTGCCCGATGAACCGGCACGCTGGAGCGGTTCAAAACCGGCCTCGAATTGTCTAAGATTTTCGCCGATCGATCCTCCGTTTGATGACATGACGCAAAATGGATGGGTGATCCGGCGTAGTCCATTAACCATCTCATTCACATCACCAGAATCAGAGTCCCATGGCCAAGAACATGATTATCGCCCAGTCGGGCGGACCGTCTCCTGTGATCAACAATACGCTTCGCGGCATTGTGGAAACCGCAAAGCAGATGGATGAAATCGGCACCGTTTACGCCGGATGGCATGGGATCGAAGGGGTTCTCAAGGAAGAACTTCTGAACCTGACCGACCAGTCTCCCGAGGAAATCGCTCTTCTCCGGACAACTCCGGCCGCCGGTTCCATTGGAACATGCCGATACAAGCTGAAGGAAAACCAGAAGGAAGATTTCGATCGCATCATCGAAGTCTTCAAGGCCCACAATGTCGGGTACTTCTGTTACATCGGCGGAAACGATTCCATGGACACCGCGAACAAGGTGGCCAATCTCGCCCGCGAACGCGGGCTGGATGTCTGCGGAATCGGAGGCCCGAAGACAATCGATAACGACGTCGGGGACAGCGAATTCAAGCTGGTGGACCACACCCCCGGTTACGGATCGACCGCACGTTACTGGGCTCATTACGTCCAGTACGCCAATGAAGAAAACAACGGCTCCTGCCCGGCAGACCCCGTTCTGGTCATGCAGGCGATGGGACGAAAGATCGGTTATATCCCCGCTGCCGCCCGTCTGGGAGACCCCAACCGTGAAATGCCGCTCCAGATTTATCTGGCAGAGCGCAAAGTCACCATCGACCAGATCTTCGAGAACGTCAACAAGAGCCTCAAGGAACATGGTCGGGCGATGCTGGTCGTCAGCGAGGGGCTGGAAATCGAAGGCCTGAAGATTCCCGAGGAATTCATTGTCCGGGACTCCTTTGGACATGCGATGCTCTCTTCGAGCAAGATCACTGTCGCCCAGATGCTCACAAACGCCCTGAACGAGCAGAAACTCCCGATCAAGGGGGCAGCCCGCTGCAACGTTCCGGGGACGCATCAGCGAAACGACATGGCCTACGCCAGCACCGTCGACATCGAGGAATCGTACTATGTCGGGCAGAAGGCAGCCCTTCTCGCTGCTGCTGGGGAGCATGGCTACATGGCCACGATTCTCCGTGCCGACTGGAACAACTATCGCCCGGTCTACGACAAGGCCCCGCTTTCGGAAGTGGCTGCCAAAGATCGTCACTTCCCAAGCGAGTGGATTTCCAAGTGCGGGACTGACGTGACCGATGAGTTCGTGAAATACGCACGCCCGCTTATTGGCGATGACTGGGTGAGCGTTCCGATGATTGACGGTCGAGTTCGACTGGCGAAGCTGAACACCAGCAAGGAAATGTTCGCCACTCAGAAGCTGCCGAAGTACATCCCGC
Organism: uncultured Planctomicrobium sp.; assembly: GCA_938015865.1. Classification (GTDB taxonomy): domain Bacteria; phylum Planctomycetota; class Planctomycetia; order Planctomycetales; family Planctomycetaceae; genus Planctomicrobium. The sequence continues at coordinate 17,377 of CALLWY010000267.1, read as the reverse complement.
AGACCGACCGGAAGTAATGTCTCGGGTGACTATGAAATAGTGGATTCGCTGCATCGATCGAATCGCAGCGAGAGCCCCCAAGTCAAAGAAGATCGGATTCCTCATTGTTGGGCACCCGATCTTCTTTCCTTTTCAGAAGCTGTCAGCGCAGAGACAGTCAGCTCAGTTCCCTGATGACCGGGGCTGGATCGTTAACGGGATCACACTCTCTCCCTCAGCACCAATCGTGACAGGGATTTTCAGGATTTCGCTTCCAAAGAGACACAACCCGCTTGTGCCATATTTACAGTACTGGTAATTGAGCGCCAGAAGCACTTCGCCCGTCCCGGATGTGGCACTGAGCGGCAGTTCAATCGTAGCGGTGTCCCCTGCGACCAGAGCACGCTGACGCTTTCCGACACGATCAGCGTCGAGAAGTTCCCCGGATCCATTCTTCAGCTGATAAATCACGGGAGCTGCAGTATTGAGAGAATGTTCCTTCGGAAGCTGGAACGTGATCTGGATGGTTGCAGGAGCCCCCGATTTCAACCGCACAGCGGCAACATTCGTTACATCGCCCCGGAAATCATTCCCCTCATCATTTCGCGGAGGGGCAGGAGGAGTCAGACCGGGAATTTCCAGGACTTTTGTCTCTTTTGTCGTCAGGTCAGAAACAAGGATGCGATGGTTGTTTGTATCCGCAATGAATAACTGGTTCCCCGCAACAGAGACCCCGGCCGGCTCGTTCAGCTGTACGGGATTTAATCCGTTACCACGTTCCCCAGTTCCTAACCAGGTCACAGCCGTCCGCTTGACTGGATCAACGACCTTGATTTTGTCGTTGTAGGTGTCTGCGACATACAGCAGCCCATCATGGAACGTCAGACCGATAGGGTGCTGAAGGCGGACCTCGTCCCCAACGCCATCGATATCACCGAATTCAAACAGGGATCGTCCTTGTGGAAAGTCATGAGGCCCGACCACGGTCGTCACATTCCCTCTGGGAACCGGCTCGATCCGGCGGACTGCAGACCCTTCGCTGTCGACAATGTAGAGAACCTCTCCATCGGTCGTGATCGCGGAAGGCTGGGCCAATGCAGAATCGTTGAGCTTTCCATCAATGATGTCTTCACGTCCCGAGCCAACGTAGGCAGAAATCGTGTCGCTCCCGATCTTGTGCCTCCAGATCTGATGCGGCCCCGCCATCGCGACATAGAGCATTCCCTTGAGTTCCTGCAATGCCCACGGGCTGTTGAGTGGAGTCCGTTTAATATTCAGGGCCGCAGCGAGTCGCGGGCGAGCGTGTGACTGGACTCCTGTTCCTGCGAGGGTACTGACTGTTTTTTTCGTCAGGTCCACAACACGTAGCATGTGGTTCTCTGTATCCGCCACATACAGCTGGTCCCCAACGAGCGCCAGCCCCTGAGGGTGATCAAACGAGGCCTCATGGTAAGCCCCGTCCTCTTTTCCGATGGCCCCGGTTCCAATGATCTCCTTCAGCTCACCGGTCAGGGAGGTCACGACGATCCGATTGTGGTTGCTGTCAGTGATGAAGAGGCGATTCCCTTCCGCATCGGCAAGAACTTTCCCCGGATAGCGAAGAGGAGTTGGCTCTACTTTTTCCCGTTCCAGATTGAACTTGATGGGGGTCTCATCCAGCGTCTTCTTCGCACGATGATAAGCCACCATCTTCCCGATGACCGTGTCAAACAGCTCCCGCGTCCCTTCTCCCGGCTGACGACCGACAAAGTTTCCTTCCGGATCGATCAGGACAAGTGTCGGCCAACTGTTGAAGTCATATTTCCGGGCAATGACCATGTTCGAGTCATTGATCACTGGATGTTCGATTTCATACCGCATAATGGCTTCACGAATGTTGTCACTCTCTTTTTCATTCGTGAACTTGGCTGAATGCACACCGATGACAACCAGCTGATTGGCATATTTCTGTTCGAGGTATTTCAAATCGGGAAGAATGTGCATGCAGTTAATGCAGCAGTAGGTCCAGAAGTCCAGAAGAACGATTTTGCCGCGTAAATCCTGCAGCGAAATCGGTCCCGATGTATTGAGCCAATCGGTCCCCCCATCCAGACTGGGCGCGGGAAACTTGCCGGGGAATGGATTCTCCCCCACAACAGGGGTCCGTCCGGAACGGGCGGGAGAATCAGTTTGGGCGATCGCAGCTGACATGAGTGAGATGAGAAGCCATCCCGCAGTCAGGACCGGAATCAGGATGCGACGTAGTACCGTGTGCTGGGGCATCGTTCGTCTCCGTTTCAGGAAATGGCCGCCCTCCCAGCCAATGATTTGCCTGTCGGCGGCGAACACTGCATGATCCAGGTTTCCAGTAAACATTAGATAGTAGAAAAGCAACACGGTCACGGCTACCTGCGGGCAGAAAGAGTTGTCAACGAGTCCGTCCCCACTGAGCACTCGCGATTGCGATGAAACGGAATCTGCAGTCTCCTGCGGTGATTTGTCCCGCAGGGGTCTTCAACGTTCCGCTTCGGCCCCCATGACAACCCCCGAACGCCCTGCCAGAGCGCCTTGGATTCTGGCGGTATTGATCCTGACCCATCTGGGGTTAACAGGTTTCTTAACATACTGGTATTCCCCCACGCTGGATGAAGTGGCTCATCTCCCCGCAGGGTTATCCGTCTGGCGTTTCGGGACGACAGATCTCTATCGGGTCAATCCTCCCCTCGTGAGGAGTCTCGCAGCAGTCCCCATTCTTGTCTGGCCTCACAACGAAGACTGGCGCCATTATGTTCCTGAGTCCTCCCGTCGATGCGAATGGGATGTCGGGAAGGACTTCGTACGGGCGAACGGTCGACAGGTCTTCTGGCTTTACCAGCTGGGACGCTGGATGTGCCTGCCGTATTCTCTCCTGGGACTCACCATCTGCTGGGCCTGGGGACGCGAACTGGATGGGCAAAGGGGAGCACTGATCGCAGCGGGCTTGTGGTGCTTCAGCCCCAATCTGATCGGGCATGGGGCACTGATCACCAATGACGTCGCCGCAACTTCGTTCGGGCTACTGGCGGCTTGGCGATTTCATCACTGGCTCCTCTCTCCCTGCTGGCGCAATTCATTTCTTGCTGGAATCAGCCTCGGAGGAGCACTGCTCACTAAAACCTACTGGATCATTTTGTTCGGCCTTTGGCCGCTGATTGCCCTGATTGTCTATCTGTCCGAGAAACGCCGACCGATTCCGTTTGTGACACAGCTGCCCGTGATTCTCCTACTCGGGATCTATGTCCTGAATCTGGGCTATGGGTTTCAGGGAACTTGTCAGCAGCTGGGAGACTACCAGTTCTACAGCAGAGCGCTGTCCGGGACACACCGAAACCTTGAAGTTGGCCCCCCGGGCAATCAATTTCGAGAAACGTGGCTCGGCTTGATCCCTGTCCCACTTCCGAAGGACTACGTGACTGGAATTGACCTCCAGAAACATGATCTGGAGGAGCCGTACACCAATTATTTATTGGGGGAGTACCGAATAGGGGGATGGTGGTCTTACTACCTGATCGGACTGGCTGTGAAAGTTCCTTTCGGGACACTGGCCCTCACCGGTCTCGGACTCCTCATCGGAATGGGGCGGAGTGATCGCGCCACCTGGACCCGCAACCTGCTTCCATTGGCAGGGCCGGCGTTGACCCTCCTGATCATTGCCAGTCTGGAAACAGGGATGCATCGTCATGTCCGGTATGTCTTTCCGGTACTTCCACTCCTGTTTCTGATTGCAGCACGAAGCGCCCGGTGCCCGGTTCGCTGGCTCCCGACTGCCGCATTTGCCGCGACAATAATCGCGACCCTGTGGACGTTTCCGAACAGTTTGAGTTTTTTCAATTTGCTGGCTGGGGGAACCCCGAATTCGGGGGCTGTTCTCATTGATTCCAACCTCGACTGGGGCCAGGATCTCTTCCGGGTCGAAAAATGGCTTCGCGAAAACCCGGATAAACGCCCGGTCACATTGACTGCGGTGACGGGATTTTCGGTTTCTGACGTCGGAATCCCGCTCCCGGCGACTCCCTCAGGCCCTCCTGCGCCGGGGTGGCATCTCATCAGTGTTCACTTATTACTGGCACACAAAAAGTCGTATCTTCCATATCGAAAACTTGTTCCGGTTGAACGTGTCGGATCGACGATCAATCTCTATCATGTTGACGAATCGGGAGTTGATCCGGGGAAAGGCAATTGACGTGCGCACTCCTTTTCCATCCACTGGAAACTCAGTAAGATTGCGGGCGAGCGTGCCAGATGGCCGAACTTCCTCATTTTGACAACACCGGTGCCTCCCGCATGGTGAACGTGGGGGAGAAGGAGATCACAGCGCGTCTGGCACGGGCCGAAGCGACCGTCCACATGCAGCCGGACACGCTGGCTCTCATCCGGGATCGACGATCAGCAAAAGGGGACGTCCTTGAGGTCGCTCGACTTGCGGGAATCATGGCCAGCAAGCGGACATCGGAACTGATTCCACTGTGCCATCTGCTCCCGCTGGACAGCGTGCGGATTACGTTCGAACTTCGGGAGAACTGCCTGCTGAGGATTGAAAGTGAAGTCCAGTCCCACGGGAAAACGGGAGTGGAGATGGAAGCCCTGACCGCAGTTTCAGTAACGGCCCTCACGATTTACGACATGTGCAAGTCTGTTGACCGGACAATGGAAATCGGGGGGATTCGACTTCTGGAGAAGTCTGGTGGGAAAAGTGGCCATTTTCTCCGTGAAGAAGCAGCGATCAATACGGTTCCCGTGCCATCACGGGATTGATTTCTCTGAAAGTTGGCCATGGCCCAGTTAGACAACGTCAATGAACTGCTCGAACGAACCCGATTCATCCTGGGGGATGCCCTGGATGATGTCGATCGTCGGTTCGAACTGGAAATTGCATCCGACAATCCCTTTGTCCACGACATCAACGAACACACGCGGCGGTTTCGAGGCAAGCGTCTGCGGCCGCTTCTCTGTCTCCTGACGGCAAAGGCTGTTGGGGAAATCAATGAAACGCACCGGATTCTCGCTGCGGTTGTGGAGATGATTCATACTGCAACGCTGATCCATGATGATGTTCTGGACGATGCGGAAGTCCGTCGACATGTCGCCACGGTCCATGTCCGGTGGAGCAACCAGACAAGCGTCCTTTACGGAGATTACCTCTTTACACACGCCTTCCATCTGGCGGCAAGCACCGGAAGTGCAGAGGCATGCCGGATGATCGGTCGGGCAACGAACCGGGTCTGCGAAGGAGAACTGATGCAGACCCGAAGTGGCGGGAACCTGACGCTAACCGAAGAGGACTACTTTTCCATTATCGACGGGAAGACCGCAGAGCTTTGTGCAGTCTCCTGTGAGATCGGCGCTCGTTATGCTGATGGAAGTCCCAGCGTCGTCGCGGCCATGGAACGCTATGGCCGGAATCTGGGCAAGGCATTTCAGATCGCCGATGACGTGCTGGACCTGACCGGTCTGGAATCTTCTGTCGGGAAGACTCTTGGAACGGATCTGGCCCAGCAGAAGCTGACGCTCCCGATCATCCGACTGCTCAACAACAGTTCCCCCGGAACGCGAGAGTCGCTGGTGGCGCTGCTGGAAAGCGGGACAGTGGAAGACAGTCTGGAGATCATCCGTCAGGCCCGCGAGCAGGGGACGATCGACGAGTCGATTGCAACAGCCAGACAGTTTGCGGATGCCGCTCAACGGGAACTGGAAGTGCTGGAGCCCTCTCCGGCCCGGGACGTCCTGATGCAACTTCCTTCAATGTCGATTGACCGCACCTGTTAATCTGCCGCAGCATCGGAACACCCATTCGAGCGGCCCACCCGGTAACGCATTCTTCCGCCTTCTCAAAGAATCCGCAGTTGAGCAACATTGATGTCCCTGTGGCTGCAACGACCCCGCTCGACAAAGCGAGGTATCAGCGTGCGCTGGACGATCTCTTCGGCCGCCTGAACTACGAACGGACCCCAGAAGCAGCCCGGTCCATTCGGGATTTCCGGCTGACGCAGATGCAGCAGCTTCTGGAAGAGCTGGGCAATCCACAGAACCGAATCCCGACCGTGCATATTGCTGGATCAAAAGGGAAGGGCTCGACCGCCACAATGGTCGCCAGCATTGCTCAGGCAGCCGGTTATCGGGTCGGACTCTTTACTTCGCCACATCTCATCCGGTTTGAAGAGCGATTCACCGTCAACGGAGTCGAAGCATCCCATCGCGAAGTCGCCGACCTGTTTGATCAGGTCAATGCTGCTTCCCAGCGTCTCCAAAACCGCACTCAGGAGCCATCTCCTCCTCATACCTATTTCGAACTGGCCACCGCCATGGGCTGGCTTCACTTCCTCAACAATCAGGTCGATCTGGCCGTGATGGAAGTCGGGCTGGGAGGGAGGCTGGACAGCACAAATGTCTGTTCACCACTCGTCACGGCCATTACCAGCATCAGCCTGGACCACACGCGACTGCTCGGGGAGACACTCGAACTGATCGCGAAGGAGAAGGGGGGAATCATCAAGCCGGGAGTTCCTGTCGTCACCAACGTCGCTGACCCCGCCGCTTTTGGAGCGATTGAAGCAATTGCTCAGGAGAAGTCCGCATCGCAGTTTCAACTCGGAAGGGATTTCCACTACGTCTCCATCCCGCCTGCCTCCGGTGCCTCTCCTCGACTCCCCAATTACCGATTCGATTTTCAGGGGCTGGGAACAACGCTCCACAATCTCCAGTTGAATCTACCGGGGGAACATCAGTGTCAGAACGGGGCACTGGCAACGGCGATTGCAATTCTGCTTCGACAAAACAGCTTCGACATCACGGAGTCCGCGATTCGTCAGGGACTGGCATCCGCCAGATGCCCGCTTCGGATCGAAGTTCTGTCAGAGCAGCCGTTGATCATTGTGGATGTGGCCCACAACCCGGCATCCATCAAGGCTCTTTGCGAGACACTTCAGCAAGTCCCGGCCCAACGACGTATTACCATCTTCGCCAGTTCCCGCGACAAGGCCGCCGATGAGATGCTTCGCATCCTCGGTCAGACGATGGACGAAATCTGGATCACGCGATTTTCGAGTAATCCGAGAGCGGTTGATCTTGATGAGCTCGCTCGCCACGCAGAGCGGACCCTGACAACTCCCTGGCGCATTTTCCCGGATGGGAAATCGGCCCTCGCTGCAGCGATGGAAGAATCCCGCCCCGGAGACATGTACTGCGTCACCGGATCATTCTTTCTGGCAGGGGAAGTAAAGGCGATCCTCAAGCCGACGGAATGAACTTTCTCAGAAATTCGGCACTCTGACGTAACGCTTCACGACGGCCTTCGAGCGTCCCCTCGAACTCACGGTCCTCAACTTCAACACAGACCGGGCCGTTGTAACCGACCTCATTCAGTGCGGAGAAAAACTCGTCCCATCGTACTGATCCCCGCCCGGGAAGACGTCCGTGCGAATAGAGATTCGGAAGGGCAAAAGTCCCGACGTCATTGAGCGCCTTGCGGTCAATCCACATATCCTTGGCATGGACATGGAAGATTCGCGAGGCAAATTCCCGAATGGGAGCCACCTCATCCATGTGCTGAAGGACCATATGGCTCGGATCGTAATTGAGACCAAAGTGGTTGCTGGGGATCAACTCGAACATTCGCCGCCAGATCGCCGGACTGCTGGCGAGGTTCTTTCCTCCCGGCCATTCATCATTGGTAAAGAGCATCGGGCAATTCTCAATTCCAATCAGAACGTCATGCTCTTCTGCAAACTGGACAATGGGTTCCCAGACCGGGACAAACCGTTCCAGATTCTGGTCGACATTCGCGGTCCAGTCCCTCCCGACAAATGTGTTGATCCGGGGAATACCTAATTTTGCCCCTGCGACAATCAGGTGACGAATCTGCTGCTGTGCCTGTTCAGCTTCTTCCGCATCTGGAGAAAGGGGATTTCCATAATACCCCAGTCCACTGATCGTGACTCCGTGTCGCCAGGTCAGATTATTCACTTCGTCGATAATCTGCTCCGTCAGATGAGCCACATCAATGTGAGTCACTCCGGCATAGCGCCGGGTTGCCTTACCGGGAGGCCAGCACATCATCTCCACACAATCGAAATCGAGCTCTGACGCAATGGTCAGGACTTCGTCGCAATTCAGTTCCGGGAGAATGGCACTGACAAAACCGAGTTGCATTATTGAACTACCTCCTATTGCCGCCCCAGAACGGGAAGGGGAGTTTCAAGAAGTGTAAATGTGAAAGTGCCTCGTTACGATACACAGGAAGAGTTCGAATTCAAAAGATTGAAGTAGAGAACTTTCTGGAAAAAACAGAATTGGCCAATGCCCCAACCAGCCCGATGAGATCCCGGCAACTGGAACTGGTGATAAGTCACTCTCCCTATTCATAGCCCCGATCGTGCATAACCCCGATCGCGACTTGTTCCCATTTCTCCTCCGGGAACGGTATGCTCGTCTCGCATTATTCGCCTTATCTCTACGAAGACGGACTCCTTCACGAATGGACGACCAACTGTTTTATTGGAATCTCGGAATTCTCGTGGCCGTTGCAGAGCGGATTCTCGCCTTGGGAACCAGCCTGCATGCCATTTTGTGGAAGCGTGAAACCCAGAGTGTCATCGGATGGGTTGGACTGATCTGGCTTTCGCCCTTTGTTGGTTCCCTTTTGTATGTCTGCTTCGGAGTGAACCGGATTCAGCGAAAAGCATCGCGCATGCAGAAGCGACTGGATCACCAGTACCGCGAATTACTCAAGGAAGGGAAGTTTCTCGAGACAACGGAAACGCGCCATCAGCTCCCCTTTGCCGGGCAACTCGACACCGTCATATCGCGCATTACCGGCAAGCGATTACTGGGCGGAAATGCTGTGCAGTTCTTCACCGGAGGAGAACTGGCGTATCCGGCAATGATCGAAGCGATTGACAGTGCAAAATCAACTATCGGGATGATGTCGTACATCTTCGATAATGACCGCGCCGGAAAAGAATTTATCGAGGCCTTCATCCGGGCCAAATCACGAGGGGTCGAAATTCGCGTTCTCGTCGATGCTGTTGGGGCTCGTTATTCCAAACCGAGTATTACACATCCTCTCCGGGCTGCTGGCATTCCACACGCACTTTTTCTTCCGACACTCGCCCCACGACTCCCGACCTATGCCAACCTTAGAAATCATCGCAAACTCCTGATTGTCGATGGAAAGATCGGGTTCACGGGCGGAATGAATATCCGGGAGGGGTGCCGAGGGGACTGGCAGACTCGCCATCCGACCCACGATATCCACTTTCGATTCGCCGGCCCGGTCGTCAGCCATCTGCAGGAAGCATTCATGACGGATTGGGCGTTCGCCACAAACGAAAAGCTCCCCAGCGAGCTCTGGTTCGCTGCCCCGGAACGGTTCGGAGATGTCCGAGCCCGAGGCATCCCGGACGGCCCGGATGATAATTTTGACACCATCCGCCTCAGTATTCTCGGAGCACTGGCGGTTGCAGAAAAACGGGTCGAGATTGCTACACCGTACTTCCTCCCGGATGATTCCTTGATCAACGCTCTGAACGTCGCGGCGATGCGGGGAGTCCGAGTACGGATTCTGATCCCGGAAGAGGTCAATATCAGGCCGGTCCAGTGGGCAAGTTCCGATCCCCTTTCGCATGTGCTGGCCCGTGGATGCGAAGTGTTTCTGACTCCCCCTCCATTCGATCATTCCAAGTTAATGCTGGTTGATGATGAGTGGTGTCTGGTCGGGTCCAGCAACTGGGACCCAAGGAGTCTACGGCTCAATTTTGAATTCAATGTGGAATGTTACAGCGAGGAGCTGAACCGGCGTCTGACTGATTTCATTGAATTAAAAATACGCACGGCACGGCGAATGACGCTCTCCGATCTGGAAACCCGCTCGTTCCCTGAGAAGCTGCGTGATGGATTAGCCCGACTTGCGATCCCCTATTTGTAAGTTTTTGGTCATCTCCTCGTACTCATCGACACCCTGATCACGTCGAATTGAGGTTCATGTCGTCTCTTCTCTGACGGTTTACCCTACGATCGTTGGCGAGAATTTCTGGAAAATTCGCTGGAAGAGATGAGACGAAGTGACTAACTTTTAACTGTTCGCTTACGAACCATCTCGGTTACCGTCACGCTGAAATCTGGGATATCCAGACAGATTGAAAAGAGACGAGGGCACCGTGAATTTCGACATTTTCTGAATCAGAACGGACCGGGGCGGGTCGGAGAGTTGGCCGACGCCTGCGGTGAGCACGTCCGCAAACCGTCCCGGTCCAGTTCACTCAGCTCGCCTAAAAGTTCAACGTCTCCATAGCGGAGGCAGTTCTGCTCTCTCGGGGATCAATTCCTCCTTCTAGCCTTCAAAATCCAAACGCGATAGAATCATCAAAATATCACAGAACGTTGACTTCTCAGGCTAACGGTGGTGTTTGATGAGTTCTTCTCCTGTCACGTTCCAGGTTGTTCCGGATCAAGAGTCCCTGCGAAAGCTGAAGCGGGACCTGCGATTTCATTCAGTCGCCAACAATTCTCCGAGATCGCTGACGCAGGAACAGATCAAGTCCTACAACGAACGGGGATTTGTCCGGCCCATTCCGATTTTCTCTGCTGAAGAAATCCGTGGCATTCGTGACTACTTTGATGCGTTGCTGGAGCGGGTCATCGCTGCCGGTGGAAACAGCTATTCCATCAGTTCCGCACACATGACATACGGCCGCGTTCACGACATTCTGACCGACTCTCGCATTGTTGACTGCGTCAGCGACCTGCTGGGAGACAATGTCATCGGTTGGGGAGCCCACTTCTTCTGCAAAATGCCTCGCGACGGAAAGACGGTTGCCTGGCATCAGGACGCCAGTTACTGGCCTCTGTCTCCTTCGAAAGCCGTCACAGTCTGGCTCGCCATTGACGATGCTGATCCGGAAAACGCCTGTATGCGGTTTGTCGCGGGATCGCATCATGTGGGGCATCTCACATTCCGGGAAAGCAGCCCGGAGGAACATAACGTGCTCAACCAGACAATCGACAATCCCGAACAGTACGGAGAAATCGTCGACAACTGCTTGAAAGCTGGGGAAATCTCAATCCATTCCGATCTGCTCCTTCACGGCTCGGAAGCCAATCTCAGCAATCGTCGCCGTTGCGGCCTGACGCTGCGCTATGCTGCTGCAGAGGTCCGGGCTGGGCTCGAATGGAACCGAAAAGGGGTCTGGGTCAGGGGAAGCGATCCGACGGGGCACTGGAACAATCTTGCCCGTCCCGAGCAGGACTGAACCATCGCAGGACGGAGCATTCCGGGGGCGCCAAAGCGGAGAAGACGTCGAAACTCGGGATGATTTTCGATGCGAGATGATCTACGATCCCTCCCCGATTCGTGGTACCCCTGTTTCCATGTTCATGTCTGCATTTTGTACATGATTCCCAAAGCGATCACGGCGGAACTGATTCGCAACAGCCCGGACGTTTTCCGCGACTTGTCTCTGTATCTTTCGGAACATCGAAGCCGGATCACCGGACAACCCCCTGCAGATTTTCCGGCTGGGCTCAAGCAACTTTGCGCAGTCGTCCAGCTGGATACCGGAATCAACACCAGTGGGCTGTGGGGATATCTGAGCGACGTCACCAATGATGACGGGTCCATCAGTGAAATCGGCGAGGCGATCGGGGTCCTCGCCGAAATCGGTGCAACGGAGATCGTTTCAATTCTCGATGAAGCACTCGAGCTGTGGAGAGATTTTCTTGCGGTATCGCGCCCCGATCCCACCCCGGGGCAGAAGCTCAGCTACGACGACTTTCACCGCATTCGACGACTCCGCGAATCACTGGATCATCAAATGGATCCACTGGACAACGAGTATTTCCACGCTCGCAGCAAACTGGCGAATGTCGTTGCAAATTACGTCCGCAATCGCCCCAACGAATTCATCCATCCTGCTCATGCATGAGTAGATCAAAGAAAACAGCTCCCCACTTCAGAAGAATGGGGAGCTGTCTTTATGAACGAGAATTTTCGCGGATGTCTTACCGGACGCGGCACTGGAAGGAGACGAACCCGCCCGTCTTCCCCTTGAGCGGCTCGTCAAACTCGAACGTCAGCAGCTTGCCGCCAAATCCATTGTCCTCGACATTCACAGTCCCTTCGCGGTCGGACTGAATTGAGTTTTCAACATACTCAAGTCGAGGAGACAGGTTATCGACCACGCGAAGGCTGGTCAGTTCACGCTCCCCAACATTGTCGAAGCGGATGGTGAACGTCACGATGTCTCCGGGGTGAGCATTCGACTTGTCCGCAACCTTGATCAGGCGAAGCTCTCCCGGGGTCCGTCGATCTTCAACCCCGGTATAGTCCTGAGCCGTGAATCGCCCCTGAACAATCTGTCCGGCGGTGTCTTTTGCAATAATGACCGGGCGTCGACCATCGGCCCACTCCTGAGCTGCAGTCACACCACGAACAATGACAGCACTGTTAACGGAATCAAACTGTCCTTCCTGCAGGAACCGGAAGTCTTCCCGTGGCCCCACCAGTTTGACATGGCTCTCGGACTTGACCGCTTTGTGGAGATGATCTTCCCAATCTGCTTTTTCAACAGCACTGGGACGCGACCGAGTCAACATCGAGCGTGCCTCGTCGGCCTGCCGCTGCTCGTCGACCACCGTACGGGCCAGCATGCCGCCAGCACGGGTCTGATCCTGATGCCCGGCCGCTTTTTCAACCTGCAGCCCCTCTTCCGGCAATGTCGCTGAACTGACAGAGCCAAATCGTGGGGCATAGATACATGCCTGAGAACTGGGAGTCACCCGGGCTCGCCCCGTGTCGTCCTTGTACTCTGCAACCGTGTCCTCAAGATCCAGTCCACTCAGCTTCGTCCCTTCATGACGAGCAGGAACCCCTCGGTCTCCTCCATCGCAGACGAATTCGTCCTTGTTCGGAGCGAGGTTTGGAAACGGACGGGCTGCCCCGACAGTTCCAGGAGGACATGGCATCGTAGGAGGACATGACATCGTGGGTGGACAGGGCATCGTGGGTGGACAGGAGGAGACGACGTCACCGGCAGACAGGCTCGCTGCAGCAAGTGGATCCGCGACGCTGGCAACCTTGATCTGCTCACTTGGAGGACTCACGCTAGAAGGGTTCTCTTCGATTCCGGCCGCTTCCTTGATGGCGTTCTGTACCTCATCATCAAAAGCAAACTTCGAACTCGAGGTTTGCTGAATCAGCGAGCCTTCGGAAGCAAAGGGATCTTCCCCATTGGCAACCAGCGACTGAACATCTGTCGAAGCCGCAGGATTAGCGCGTTCCTCCTGAACCATCTCCTTGCGTTCGGGAGGAGTGGAGGATTCGGCAGCGCTCGCCGCAGCCTTTTCAGTTTGAGCAAGAGTCTCGATCTGTGGCTTGTTCGACTTGCCAGAAGTGTATGCGTGCTGAACCTTCTCTTCCGATTTCTCTGTCTCAGCGACGGCAGGGGTCTTCTGGAAGACATTCTGGACATACTTGCTGGCGGAGCTGCAGGAAGACCCGCCCACCGTCAGTCCCATCAGGAAAATCGCGGTCCATCGGGACTTCCAAAGCCCTCGATTCACATCAAAGCGTCCGTGAATTTCGCATCGCGCGGCCACCGAAGGATCACACTCCTTCGACCGGTTTCGAGAAGACAGACTCATTGTTTCGCCCCTTTGAAGTAGAACTCGTTCCCGAATTGATCAGGGTTCCACCAGCCAGATCGGAGACTGGCTGTAGAACTCATCGGAAGGCGAACGCGGATCGGGAATGCGTCCGCCCAGCCTGATAATGGCAAGCGGACGGCCACGCTTGTCCGCTGCCTGAAGCAGGTTCTCACTGGGAGCGAGTCGTTCATTGCGAATCGCTCCAGACTGCTCAACCGGAAGCGCCATATCCGGATGCTCGAGATACACCACCTTGGTCACCATTCGATCCTGAATGGCGATCTCAATTTCCTCTTCTGTGAATTCGATGGGAATTGGATATTCCCGCTCCAATCCCGGTGGAGGATTCAGCCGATCAATGATTTCAACGGTCGGATAGAGCTCGACGCCTGGGTATCCCGGGATGTCGCTGATGCAGAATCGGTAAACGTAACCAACCCCGACTCCAACCTGAGCAGGAGAGGGGAAAGCCACCTGCTGTGTGGGGCCCCCGGTATAGAACCTGACCGTTCCAGCCTGGGGAAGACGCACGGAGATCTGCTGCGGAAGGCCAGCACTCCCCGGACGAATAAGCGCATTCCATCGTCCCGCCATTCCGGTAGGAGCCAGATGGTCCAGCGGATAGTAGCGTTCCTGCGCCTGAACGGCCGTGGCACTCAGAAGCAATCCGGCCATCAGGCTCAATGCGATTCGGACTGAAGAGTGAAGGCTCATAAGTGAATGACTCGTCATCTGTCAACCAGGAAAATGGGCCGCGAACCGCGTTCCCCGTTATCCTTGCCCCGTGACTCACGAACACTCCGGTCCAGGTGCAGGGAAAGAATTCCATTTCGTGACACGAACAATCTTGTTTCTGTTTACACCTGTTCGCTGCCCCCTGTTCGGAGGCAGCGACGCAGTGACATCACATTGATCGAGACACGGCACCCTCAGGTGCTTGCGATCACGGTTGTGGTGCTGCCCAGGCGGGCATCGAGACTTCGCCCTGCTGATAGACAGGATGTTTCTCGGTGTACTGGATGTACCGCACTGGTTCTGGAAGACTCAGGCCGGGCTCATGTCGGACATCAATCAGCATGTGATCCACGGGTCCCGGAACTTTGTAATCCGTCGTGTTGCGGACGGTATGAGACTTCAGACCAGCTGGACGGCCGTAAGGAATGTGCGGAGGTCCGGGGAGACCGATCGGAGTTCCGGTGGTGGGATAACCATACATGGGAACTCCAGCCACCCCTGCAATCGGATCGTATGGAGGACGTCCCGGTCCAGAAGGACCACCGACCATCATGTCTGCGGGAACTCCACCCCCCAGACCAACTCCCTTGTATCCACCGATCGGAACCGGGGCGACAAACTGACCAGCTTCACCACTGACCTGTGCAATCTCGCCTTGCGCTTCCTGAGCCTGACCAACCTGAATGCCGGGAGCGTTGGGCATCTCCAGATTCATGTTCCCCATACGGATGACGGCCATGATTGTCCCACGGCGATCTGCTTCGGCAACCGGATCAAGTCCGGGCCCGAGTCGGGTGGAGACCAGTTCCTCAACACCTGCAATCGCCATGTCCTGGAAGCGGGCATCCGGGAGGTAGATCACCTTGGTCACGAAGTTGTTGGTTTCGACCTGATCGAGGTCTTCGTCGGTAATCCGAAGAGGGAGACAGTTGTGCTCAAGATAAGCTGCCGTCTGCGGCATCGTGGGATACACATGCAGCGAAGGATAAATCACCAGCCCTTCGCGTCCGGGAATATTGGACAGCTTCAGGCGATAGGTGGCTCCCTGAACGAAGTTGTAACGGTCAGGAGCGATGAGCTGGGCATCCGCGAATGTCGGACCAATCTGCCAGCCAATGGTCATCCCCTCCGGCCCAAGGAACCGGACCTGTGATGTCCGAACCGGTGCTGGAGCAGCCATCGCCATGCCGGGATAGCCGCCCGGAGGACATCCGGGACCTACCATTGCTCCTGCTGCAGGAGTGACCGGGCCAGAACCCTGACCAGACGTCAGCATCACCCCCGGACCGGGACCACCGACCATGGGGCCGGGTGCTGCGAGCATCGCTGCCGGGGGGGCATGATATTCATTCTTGTGGAGCACTTGCTGGCCGTCCGCGGCACAGCCCACACAAACGATGAGCAGAGTGCCCAATGCCACGAAATAGAGTCTCATCGTGTATCCTCTTCTGAGTGCAGCGTTAAACGCAATATTCAGGGTGACCAATTCCATTCACTCTCAATCCAGAGTGCCTTCCCGACCCACCCACAATCACACCTCTTCGGGGTGGTCACCGGTTCCCTCTGGATTGCCGTCGACCTGTGTTGACTTCACTGGCTAAAATCACCCCGGCCGCGCCGTTTTGGGGACCTGCAGCGTGGGCAATTCCTCCGGATCTCAATGTGCGAAATCCGGACAGGCCTTTTTGTCCTCTTCTGTATTCGGATCAGGACACACGCAATCTTTGGAAAATCCATTACTTTCAGGACAACATGAAGAACTTGCCTACATTGACAGCCCTGCTGGTCATCCTCGGAATCGGCAGTATTCAGATGGCGTCCGCATGGCAAATTGACGCCGGTCCGGCGGATTCCAAAGCGAAAGACCGAACGCAAACTCGGTCTGAATCACAGTTAACGGAGGATTCCCCCGAAGCTGTTGAACTCGTGCGTCAGGCCAGAAATCGGCTGTTTGAGCGGCAGTCAGTCCAGGCGGAGATGGTCGAGCGAGTCACGTTCGGGAACTACGCGTTTCAATCCGGAGGAACGTACGCATCCGCCCCAGGATTCCGCTACCGGCTCGAATATCAGGTCGAAATCGGTGATCTCCGCGGAACGTTTCTGGAAGTTTGCGATGGTCAGGTGCTTCACACGCGGCGGGAGATCGGCGAAGCAAAGACCTCTATCGCCTCCACACAGGCCCCCGAGGTGGAGTTGAGTCGACGCGATATTCAAAAAATCCGACGGGAAGCTCTGGGCATCAAGGAAGTGGCTCAGGGAGCCAATCTGGCGGATGCTCTCCGGGTCGCAGAAATTGGAATCGGCGGCTTACCGGCGGTTCTTGCCTCTCTGGAACGAAGCCTGAATTTCGTCTCCGTGCGGCCGGAGACCGCTGATGGGCACGATGATCTGATCGTTCATGGAATCTGGAATCCGGAGCGCAAGGAACGTCTGTTTAGCGGGATGGGCGGAGCCGTCCGTCAGGTCGCGGGGTACATGCCGGACGCGGTGGACATTTTCTTTGTTCGCGAAACACTCTTCCCGCGAAAGATCGTTTATCTGAAAAAGATGAATGGGGAGAGTGGCGAACTTCAGCCTCTGGTGACGGTTGAGTTCCGTAACATTGTCCTCGATCAGCCCGTACAGGATCGGCTTTTTGTGTATGTTGCTCCTCCGGGAGTGGAAGAGAAGGACGACACAGCCTCCTTCATTGAAGCCATGCGGCAGAGCGCCAACCTCACCGGAGAGAAGAACGAATAGGGAGCACTGAATTTCTCACCCGAAAGCCGGGGGTACATCTTTTCTGCCGTGCGGCCTGATCGTTCTCGGATTGTAACGGGAATAAATCGCAGAGACTCTAAGGCGGGGAGACGCAGAGGGGAGATGAATCCCCAAATCGCATTCTCTGCGACCTCGCGCCTCTCCGACTCTGCGTTCACTTCCCCCTGTCGCCGATGAAACCCGGAAGGCGGAGGGTACATCTTTTCTGCCGTGCGGCCTGATCGTTCTCGGATTGTAACGGGAATAA
>CALLWY010000266.1 GCA_938015865.1 uncultured Planctomicrobium sp. | reverse complement strand
GCACTTTCTGAATTCCCGCATCTCTGGCCGCAGCAACAATGCGGAAGATGGCGTTGTATTTCTCCGGGACCTCGGTCCCGACAAAACCGACCCGGGTCTGGTCGCTGAAGACGCTTCGGGGGCGTTTCTGGCGAGCCCAGAGATCAATCAACACGAAATCTCCTTCGCGGATCAGAGTGTCGTTCCCAGATCCCGTTTCGTAATGAGGGAGTCCGCTATGCGCGTTTCGGGCGACGATCGGGGCATGAGTTGCTTCGCAGCCATTGGCTTCAAAATGCTGTTCAATCGCATCCGCAACCGCCTGTTCCTCGATTCCCGTTCCGCTGCGGATACTCTGTGCGATTCGTTTCCAGGCAACATCGAACGCGGAATGTGTGACCTCTGATGCGAACAGATGTGACTGGAACTGTTCTTCATCCAGAACCGCTTCGAAAACCTGAATCAGATTGCCTGACGAAACAACATCGACGCCGAAAGAACGGACCAGATCGACTGTCCCGGCATCGACACGGGAGACGTAGGGGTTTCCTCCCATTGGCGCGAATTCCATGGCGACCCGCTTTTTCCCCTTGCAGAAGGATTTGAGTCCATCCTCGAATTCCTGCCAATGAAGATAGATCGTCTTGCTTCCCGGAAGATGATCCAGTGCATCCGTTTCAATCCGGTGGACCAGTTTCAGGGGATCGCCGCTCGCAGGGATTCCATAGACATACCGACGGGAACTCAACGACCCTTCCGCGAATTTGAGAATCCGACGTGCCAGTGGATTGCTTCCTCGGAAGTCATAGAGAAGCCAGCCATCGATTCCTTGCGATTGAAGTTCCTGCTGAATGCGCAAAAGGTCAAAACTCACAGCTCACCGTGCGGGATTGAAAGAATGGGATTGGGAAAACACTTTTGAGACAGTTATGAGACTGTCAACAATTCACCGGATATCGGAATGCAATCTTTCCGTCAGATTGGGTTTTCGAACTGGAGATGCGAGAGTGTCGCATTGATCGGTGTTCGATTTTCGTGCTTTTGTCTGGATGTCTGAAAATGTTCTGCTCTGTCTGCAGCCGCTGATAAGATGACTGTCAGAAGGATTTGGGTGATATCCGTAAATCATTGACGCTTTTGGATGACCGACCTAGAGTTAAAATCAGCAGCCTGTCATTTCTGATCGTATCTGAAATTCCAGACACGTAGTCCAGTCAATCTCCCCTTCTGAATCAGGGATTGGAAAAAACATGGCCACGGGAAAGTCCGCCGGAGAAGAGCCGGATCGGGGATCGACTTCAGGTTCGAAAAAAGCGGACAAAGGAAGTAGTGCCAATTTCTGGTATCTGTTGATTGGCGTCATTGCGCTGGTCATTGGAATCAACTATATCCGCGAGCAGTCGCTGGCTCAGGATATGAAATATGGGGATCTGGTCGCCGATCTGAAGTCAGGCGTTCTCAATTCTTCGAACGTTCATGAGCTTCAGTTCAGCCGCGAATATATCCAGTTCCAGAATCAGCCCAAGGTCGATCTGACAAAACAGAAGAAGGAATCGGACAGCACCGCTGCGTCCGAATCCGAAGACGCTTCGGCCGAATCGACGACCAGGAAAAAGATCGTCCGTTACCGGATTCCGATTGGAGGAATTCCGGAGCCGCAGCTGGGAGCGTTGATGGAACTTCTGACGGAAAAGGGGATCCACTACAGCGGATCTTCGCCCCCACCGGAATGGGGAGCCGTCTTTTCCGTGCTGCTGATGGCGAGTGTGATCATCGTCTTCATTTACATCCTTCGGAAAATCGGTGGTCCCGGTCAGGCGATGTCATTTGGACGGAGCCGTGGGAAGCTGTATGCCGAGGACGATGTCAAAGTCACGTTTGATGATGTCGCCGGGATTGATGAAGCTGTGGACGAACTCCGGGAAGTCGTCGAGTTTCTCCGGACGCCCGGAAAATATCAGGCGCTAGGGGGACGTATCCCGCGCGGCGTCTTGCTGGTTGGCCCTCCGGGAACTGGAAAGACCTTGCTCGCCAAAGCGGTGGCCGGAGAAGCGGGCGTTCCGTTCTTCAGCCTGTCGGGTTCTGACTTCGTGGAAATGTTTGTGGGGGTCGGGGCGGCCCGCGTGCGGGATATGTTTTCGCAGGCAGCCCAGAAGTCACCGAGCATTATTTTCATCGATGAACTGGATGCTCTGGGAAAGGTCCGTGGAAGCGGAGCTCCTGGGGGGCATGATGAACGGGAACAGACGCTGAACGCACTTTTAGTCGAGATGGATGGATTTTCCTCCGATCAGAGTGTGATTGTCATGGGGGCAACGAACCGGCCGGAAACGCTCGATCCAGCCCTGATGCGACCGGGCCGTTTCGACCGGCACGTTCTCGTTGATCGTCCTGATTTCAAGGGGCGGGAAGCCACGCTGAAGGTTCACTGCCGGAAAATCAAGATGTCGGATGATGTGAACCTCACTCGCATTGCCAAGTTGACGCCGGGATTCGTCGGGGCGGATCTGGCCAATCTGGTCAATGAAGCGGCCTTGCTGGCAGCCCGGAATGACAAGACCTGTGTCTCAATGGCAGAGTTTGAAGAAGCGATTGAGCGGGTCGTCGCCGGTCTTGAGAAGGCATCCAAGATTATTCAGGAAGATGAGAAGCAGCGGGTCGCTTACCACGAATGCGGACATGCTCTCGTGGCGAGTTCACTTCCGTTGACCGATCCTGTCCACAAGATCTCGATCATCCCGCGCGGGTTTGGAGCGCTCGGGTACATGCTCCAGCGCCCGGAAGAGGACCGGCATCTCATCACGCAGTCCGAGATTCGAAACCGGATCTGCGTCATGCTAGGGGGGATCGCGGCGGAGGATATTGTCTTCGAAGAGAGTTCTACCGGGGCTCAGAATGACCTCGAACGGGCCACCGATCTGGCAGGCCGAATGGTGATGGAATATGGAATGAGTCCGAAGCTTGGCCGGGTGAATTACCGAGAGGCAAAGCGATCACCATTTCTCAATGGGGCCTCCAGCGGGGGGAGTGACTACGTTCACAGCGAGCACACGCTGCGGGAAATCGATCTGGAAATCCGCCGCATCATCGATGAGTGCATGGAAGTTGCCCGGGAGATTCTTCGCACCCAGCGTCCTGTGCTCGAGCAGATGACTGCGGAGCTGATCGAAAAAGAAGTCATGAATGGGGACGAGCTGAAAGCGATTCTCGATGCGCATAAAACAGGCCCCCAGCTGATGCCGGGAACGTCCGCTGCACGAACCGTTACCAGCACCGAGGAGGCCGAATCGTCTTCACGAAGTTTCAAACAGGCCAACGACGCATGAGGATCTCCGCAGAGCCAACTCGATGACCTGCGTTGCTATTAGATCGTCTCTTCAATGACAGGATTGGTCAGAGCGCCAATCCCTTCGATTTCGATCGTGACGGAGTCGCCGGGCTGAAGAAAGACGGGAGGGGTCCGAGCAGCGCCCACGCCATGTGGTGTGCCGGTCAGGATGACTGTTCCCGGGAGGAGCTTTGTGCTCCCGCTCAGGAATTCAATGAGCGTTGGAACGTCGAAGATCATGTCGTCCGTGTTCCAGTCCTGCATGACATTTCCATTCAGGATGGTCCTGATCTTCAACGCGTTTGGATTGGGAATGTCTTCCGGAGTGACCAGGCAGGGGCCGAGCGGACAGAAGGTGGCGAATGTCTTTCCTCGACACCATTGACCTGCTCCTCCGTTACGCTGCCAATCGCGGGCGCTGACGTCGTTGGCACAGGTGTATCCGAGGACGTAGGACAGGGCGTCCTTTCGTGAGACATTGTGGCACTCTTTCCCGATCACGACCGCCAGTTCGCATTCGTAGTCGACTGTGTTGCTTCGGATTTTTCGAGGCAGGACAATCGGGTCTCCGGGATGTTGAAGGGCACCGGAATTCTTCAGAAAGAGGACTGGATTTTCGGGGATTGCCTGCTTCCCCTCTTCTGCGTGTTTGCGATAGTTCAGCCCGATGCAAAGGATGTCCCGTGGCTCAATCGGGGCGAGTAACCGGGCCACTTCCGCTCGCTCGCCGGTATCCTTCAGCCCCTGGTAGATGTCCCCTTCCAGCCGGGTGGTTTCCCCTCCGGGATGTTGACGGCCCCAGCTGACTTTCCCCTGAGGATCACGGTATCGCACGATTTTCATGAATGTTCCTTTGCTTCAGCGATGAGAACGATAGCAGGGTGGAACCTCTCGTCCTGGAGGAATGACGATTACGCCCCTCTCATGGGACTCCTCCAGAACCGTGAATTCACCTGCAGAGCTGCACAGAGCAGATCAGATCCTGCTCCGTTTCAGTGCCTTCGACAATCCGGACCGGACGTCGTGCAGTTGCATGACACGGATCGAATGTAATGGCCCGTCTCCCGTTCGGAAACTGTGGCAGTGCTGTGAATGTGTCGGGATGAGAAAATCGGCTCGAAGCGGGCCGTCCTTGCGACGAGCAGAGCCTTTCCCGCGAGTCGCGGGGGACAATCACTTCTTTTTGGCTTTACGTGGCTTTTTGTCTTTCTTGCTGGCAACGGCTTTTTTGATTTTCTTCTTCTCCCGATTCGGCTTGAACATGGCATCGTGAGGATTGCGTTCGTCCTCGTTGGGAGCCTTGCCGCGGAAATAGACCTTGATCGGGACTTCCTTGAAGGGAAGCTCTTCCCGGAGTCGCGAGATGAGATACCGCTTCCAGGTCTTGTCGAACAGATTCGGGTCATTGCACTTCAGGACAATGACTGGTGGTTCCGTTGATACCTGAGTTCCAAAGAAGATTTTCCCCTGTCGGTTGGCTTTGAACCGCGGGGGATTCTGGGCACAGGCTTCCAGAATGATGCGGTTGAGCTGCCCGGTGGAGACCCGTTCCCGTGACTGCTTGTAGATGGACTGGGCAAGGTTAATCAGCTGCTTGATGTTCCGGCTTTCCTTTGCGGTGATGAAGGCCACCGGGACGTGGCTGAGACTGCCGAATGTTTTCAGGAGGTAATCCGACCACTTCTCTGTGGTCATTCCTGCTTCCAGCCCCAGGTCCCACTTGTTGACGACGAAGATGCAGGCTTTGTTCCGCTCCAGAATTTCGTCGACCAGCTTCTTGTCGACACGGGAGATCCGTTCTGTCGAATCGAAGAACATCAGGACGACATCCGCCCGACGGATACTCTTGATTGCCCGGACCAGTCCGTAGTACTCGATATCATTTGCGAGACTCTTACGTTTCCGTACCCCGGGGGTATCAATCGCGACGAAGGATTTTCCATCAAATTCAAAGCGGATGTCGACGCTGTCCCGCGTGGTGCCCGCAATTTCGCTGACAATCATCCGCTCGGTCTGGGCGAGCGCATTGATGAACGTACTCTTTCCGACATTCCGCCGTCCGACAATCGCCAGCTTGAGCTCCGGTTCCTCAGTGTTTTGAGCTCCTTTTTCCTGTTCGTCCTCCTCTGCGGGCGGGAGATGCTCCACGATCAGTTCGAGAAGTTCCCGGCGATGACGGTTCCCTTTGACGCTCGTCTGGATGATCGGGCCGTCGGCGATTCCTTCGAACTCGTGCATTTCGAGATCGGTTTTGATGGAGTCGCACTTGTTCACGACAACGATCTTGGGGACCTGAACTTTTCGAAGACGTTCCGAAACCGTTCGGTCCAGCGGGGTCAGTCCGGCCCGGCCATCGACAACGAAGAGGATCAGGTCCGCCTCTTCCAGACCGTATTGAATCTGTCGTTCGATGTCCTCGGAAAGGTCATCCGAATCGACAATCCCGATTCCACCGGTGTCCACCAGTTCAAAATAGCGCTCCTTGTGGTGCATCAGGTATTCGACCCGGTCACGTGTGACTCCGGCCGTCGGATCGACAACGGAGACCAGTTTCCCCGCCTGCCAGTTCATGATGGAACTCTTCCCGACGTTTGGACGACCGACAATGGCGACTTTGGGAATGGGCATGGTGAGAAAAACGGAGTTTCAAAGGGTGACAGGTTGCAAAGCGAGGGATGCTGGAGGAACGACACCGGTGCCGTTGTGTTCTCTCCGCAAGCAGGAAGCGAACAGTGAGACTCCCCGATGGAGCCGATCGGAAGCGGGCGGACATCACCGGGAAACCGGCCATTCTAGCGTCCGGGTGGAATCTCCACCAATCAGATGCGATTTGAATCTGTTTCTGGCCCCCGCTGATGGGCTCAACGCGCGTCCTCCGCCAACCAGATTCTAATCTCATAAATGTCCAATTCCCAATTGGTTAGATTTTAAGCATTTTTGACATAGAGAATTGTCAAAAAGAGCTGCGTCGGTATACTAGAACGAGAGAGTTCACATGAAAATGGCACGCTGATGCTCCCAGTCCATCAAAATGATCAGGAATTTCTGAGAATTCTGCATCGTCACGAACCCGTGACGGTGCAGGAGCTTTGCGCCATCACGGGGGTGACAGCAACGGCGGTCCGGCAGCGGTTAAACCGTTTTGAGGAACGCGGTTGGATTGAACGACGAGTGGCTCACCAGCAGCGGGGGCGTCCGCATCACACATATTCCGTCACCGAAACGGGATTGAAATCACTGGGAAGCGATCAGGCGGAAATGGCGGCCCTGTTATGGCGTCATGTCATGCAGATTGAGTCCCCGGAAATCAGGAACAAGTTGCTCAGCGATTTGAAACAGTCTCTGGTTCGCCGGTTTGGCGGGGTGGATTCTGAAGAGGAATTGTCAGTTCGTCTGAAACGGATGTGCGACAGTCTCGCTGGATTCGGATTCGATATCGAATCGATCACCGGATCTGCTTCCGGAGCGGATCAATCCGACGAAGGGCAGGGCGGAAGTTTCAAATCGTCGGAATTCCTTCCAGTTTTACGAGAATACAACTGCCCTTATCATGAAATCGCACTGGAAGACCCCTCGTTCTGTGATTTCGAGCGGTCAGTCTTTGCGGAAATCCTCGGGGCGGAGGTCAGGCAGTCGGTCAGTCGATTTGATGGCCACTGCTGCTGCGAATTCGAGGTGAGTGAAGCTGGCCAGATTTGAGAGAAACAGGAAGTCGGTTGTCAGGAGAATGTCAACAATCTAGTAAAGGGAGAGCTTCGGTATTGTTCCCAGATGATTGCCTGTTCATGGGAAATGACAGAGAATCGGGAACCGATTGAGTCGTCAACGTGATGTGGTTGTGGTCGTATCTTCGAAAGTACTTTCACTGACAGACAGGAGACTCCCGCGATGACATGGATTGATGGGCGGTTCGAAGAGAATTTGATCACAACAACACTCGAGCAGGCAATGAACTGGGCGCAGCAATCGAGTGTCTGGCCGATGACATTCGGTCTGGCCTGTTGTGCCATTGAGATGATGGCCACCGGGGCGAGCCGTTATGACGTTGACCGATTCGGGGCGGGAGCCTTCCGGGCGACACCCCGTCAGGCAGACCTGATGATCGTTGCGGGAACTGTGACCTACAAGATGGCGAGCCGCGTTCGTCGGCTGTGGGAACAGATGCCCGATCCGAAATATGTGATTGCCATGGGGGCCTGCACGGTCGGGGGCGGACCGTATTTCAAATATGGGTATCACGTGGTCAAAGGGGTCGATCTGGTCGTTCCGGTGGATGTTTATGTCCCCGGATGTCCTCCTCGTCCCGAAGCCCTCCTGGAAGGGATTATGAGGATTCAGGACAAGATTCGTGCACGGAAGCTGACAAAGGGGAGCCGGGAAGTCTTGCCGGTTCCTCATCATTCGGGCTATGTGAAGGATCCGGAAATTATTCTGGCGTAGAAGGGCAAAACCGGCGGGAGGCAGAAGAGTGACGATCCGGGTTCGATTGCCCGGGCGTCTTCCTGATGCCTCAGGACCTTGTCTCCTCGTTCCGACTGTTCCGGTCCGGTGTCTGATTCCGAATTTGGGTTTTTCGAAGGCGTTTAAACAAGAAACTGATATTGATGAGTCTGCTGAAGATTGAAAATCTGCATGTCAGCGTCGGTGAGACGGAGATCCTCAAGGGGGTCAATCTTGAGGTTCGTCAGGGGGAAATCCATGCCCTCATGGGACCGAACGGATCGGGGAAGAGCACGCTGGCGTATACGCTTGTCGGACACCCAAAGTATGAAGTGACCGAAGGAACCATCAGCATCGACGGGACAGACATTAACGAGCTCGATCCCAGCGAACGGGCGCGGCTCGGTCTGTTCCTCGCATTCCAGTACCCGGTCACCATTCCCGGAGTGAAGGTTGCCGACTTCCTGCGCCACGCAGTGACGAACGTTCGCAATCCGAACCGCAAGGAAGGCGAAGAGTTGATCTCCATGCGGGAGTTTCGCACCGAGCTGCGAAAGACAATGCAGGAGTTGAACATCGACGCCGAATTTGCCCGCCGTTATCTCAACGAAGGATTCTCCGGAGGTGAGAAGAAGCGGATGGAAATTCTTCAGCTGGCCATGCTCAAACCGAAGTTTGCCATCCTGGACGAAACCGATTCCGGGCTGGACAGCGATGCGGTCCGTGTTGTGAGTGAAAGCCTTCAGAAGCTTTCCGGCCCACACATGGGGGTCCTGATCATTACCCACCACGAGCGTTTGCTGGAATTCAACGTTCCACAGCGCACACATGTCATGCTGGCCGGCCGTATTGTCGAATCCGGTGATGCCAGCCTGGCTCATGAGCTCCACGAAAAAGGGTACTCAGGAGTCCGTGAACGTCATCCGGAAGCCGCTGCCGAAGAACGTGCCACCCAGAATGCCGAAGCGGCTGTCGCGGGAGCATGACTCCATCAACTGGAGAACGCTGCGGAGAGGGCAACTCCTTAGACCGATTTGTCCTCCCCAAACGTGATCCGCAGAGGCCTTCGGAAGCGATCCTGAAGGCCAATAATGAAGAGTTCGTCAATTTCCGGCTCTCCTGATAGAGGGCCTTTCCAATCCACATTCATCCGCCATCCCGACTTTCCATCGGAGAGAGCCTGAATCCATGTCGACCGCAGAAACACTCAATCCCTCGAAATCAGAAGTCCCGATTGGCGAATACCAGTACGGATTTCATGATCCGATCGATCATTACGCGTTCATTTCCCGAAAGGGATTGGACCGGGACATTGTCGCCCAGATTTCTGAAATGAAGGGGGAACCGGAATGGATGCGGGACTTCCGTCTGAAGTCCTTCGATATCTTCCAGTCCCGTCCGATGCCCAACTGGGGCGGCGACATGTCCGGGATCAACTTTCAGGACATCTACTACTACGTCAAAGCCAGCGACAAGCAGGAAAAGTCGTGGGAGGAAGTCCCCGAGAATATCCGGAACACGTACGAACGTCTCGGAATTCCTGCAGCGGAACGGCAGTACCTCGCCGGGGTGAAGGCTCAGTACGAATCCGAAGTGGTGTACGGTTCGCTTCAGGAAGACCTGGCCAAGCAGGGGGTCCTGTTTACGGACACCGATTCCGCGCTGAAGCTGCATCCGGAAATCTTCCGCGAGTACTTCGGAACGATCATCCCTCCGACGGACAACAAATTCGCCGCTCTCAATTCGGCGGTCTGGTCGGGTGGATCCTTTATCTACGTCCCGCCGGGGGTTCACATCGACTTCCCGTTGCAGGCCTATTTCCGCATCAATACCCAGAACATGGGACAGTTTGAGCGGACGTTGATCATTGTCGATGAAGGGGCAAGCGTCCATTACGTGGAAGGGTGTACCGCGCCGACATACAGCAGCGACTCGCTGCACTCGGCGGTTGTGGAAATTATCGTCAAACGCCGGGGACGTTGCCGTTACACGACCATTCAGAACTGGTCGAACAACGTCTACAACCTCGTCACCAAACGTGCGGTTGCCTATGGCGATGCACTCATGGAATGGATCGACGGAAACCTCGGCTCCAAGCTGACCATGAAGTACCCCGCTGTCTATCTGATGGAACCGGGGGCTCGTGGCGAGACCCTTTCCATTGCCTTTGCAGGCGAAGGGCAGCATCAGGACGCCGGAGCGAAAATGGTCCACTGCGCTCCGAATACCAGCAGCCGAATTATTTCGAAATCGCTCAGCAAAGGGGGCGGCCGCGCGGGGTATCGCGGGCTGGTCAAAGTGCAGAAGGGAGCGCATGGCTGCAAAAGCAATGTTGTCTGCGACGCCCTGATTCTGGACCCGCAAAGCCGGTCCGACACCTATCCTTATATCGAAGTGGAGGAGGAAGATGTCGCGATCGAGCACGAAGCCAGCGTGTCCAAGATTGCTGAAGAACAGCTGCTTTATCTAATGAGCCGTGGTCTGACGGAGGCGGAAGCGAGTGCTATGATCGTCACCGGGTTCATTGAGCCGCTCGTGAAGGAACTCCCGATGGAATATGCCGTCGAGTTGAACCGTCTGATTGAACTGCAGATGGAAGGATCAGTCGGCTGATCCCGATTTTCAGATGAAGTTTTCCAGAGAGCCCATGTTGATCATGGGCTCTTTTTCATTTGATCGGGGACCGACCAATGCATCGCAGAGTCACCAGATCCATCCCGAGAGAGCCGTTTGTTTTGCATGCCCGCTGACACGGGGGCGGCGATCAGGTCTCAGATCAGATTCACAGTTCCGAGTGTCTGACTGCGATGGCGGGTTCGACGGTGCAACAGGAACAGCATCACCATCAGATAGACGCATAGCGTCAGCAGAAACGTCAATGACACTGGGGTGTCCGGGCCTAGCTGAAACCGGACAAGCGAAATGGCCAGCAGGTTATTGCATAAGTGCAACAGGATCGGGACCCAGATCGTTCCGGTCTGGAGATAAACGACATGCAGCAGGACTGCAATCGGGATGGTGGCCACAGCATGAGGAGGAGAACCATGAACCGCTGCAAAAAGAAGTGAGGAGATCCCGATTCCCCAGATCACGCCCAATCGCCGCACCAGACGACGTCCGAGCATCCCACGGAAAACCAGTTCTTCCACAACAGCAGGAGCCAGTGCCATCGCGACCACGAGGACCGGATACGGAACTCCAGAGAAGGTCTTGTAGATCTGATCGAGCGAACTTTCCCGAAGGGCCATTGCAAACGGCCACACAACCCGGTCCCCATTCCACCAAGCATTGGTCACATCATAGATGACATTGCCAATCAGCGAGACGGGAACGACCATCGCCAGTGCGTAAACCGTTTCGTCGCTGGTGGGGAGTCGCCAGCCAATCCGATTGCGAAAGTCCGGTCCTTCGAAAAACCGGATGGCTGGGAGAACAACAAAGATTGCTCCCAGAACCGGCACACCAATCAGCATGAACGACCGGTCCAGATCGGTCGCCAGAATCCAGGTGATGATCTCCTGCTGATCGGGCCAGGTGAATCCGAAGGAGGAGAGGATCATGGCTGCAAGAAAGAGCGACAGGATCACTCCCTGAGCAAACAGGAATCCCGCAGTCCAGAGGATCGCTTCCAGACAGGCCCCCGCCACAGAACGAAGCGATCGCAGGATTGGATATCGATCGATCCGCTTGGGCTGGGAATCGTTCATTAAGGACGAGTGCGGTAGACGCATCGGGGACTCCCTGACTCTCTCCTTTTGAAATTACGGCGAGAGTCAGGAAAGATCAACACCCGAATTGCTGAGTTTAGGGGGATGTCTTTGTCTGAATGCGGCAGATGTACGTATCTGCGGTAATGTACAGAACAGAGCCATCGGGGCCGCCAAAGACGCAATTGGATGTCGCTTCTCCGGTCAGAATTCGCCCCAGCAGTTTCCCTTCGGGATTAAAGACCAGAATTCCTCCCGGTCCGCTGGCAAACAGATTCCCCTTGCGGTCGACCTTGAGGCCATCCGGAAGTCCCTTTTCTCCCGACTCGATCAATGCAGTGACATCAGCGAAGACCTTCCCCTGTCCGAGAGTTCCATCGGCATTCACGGGATAAGCCATCCAGAGGGCCGCTTTGGGATCCGACTGGGCGACGTACAGAATCTTTTCATCGGGAGAGAACGCAATTCCATTGGGACGGGCGAGTTCCTTCGTCAGCAGCGTCAATTCGCCGCTGGGGGTGACGCGGTAAACGCCGCAGAAATCGAGTTCGCAGCGGGGATCTTTCAGCTGTCCGGGAAGACCATAGGGAGGATCGGTGAAATAGATGTCTCCGTTCGATTTCAGACAGGCATCATTCGGACTGTTCAATCGGCGACCCTGATAGCGGTCTGCCAGAGTCATTTTTCCCCCGTTGATGGTGAGGACCGAGACGCGGCGGTCCCCATGCTCACAGCAGACCAGTCGTCCCTGCTGATCCTGAATCAACCCGTTGGATCCCGGTTCGTGCCCATAGTCGACGACTCCGGTATATCCAGAGGGCTTCATGAAGACAGAAGCCCCTTTGCCTTCGACCCATTTGATAATCACATTATTGGGAATATCAGAAAACAGGAGGTAACCGGGGCCATTCTCTTCCCGAACCCAAAGCGGACCTTCGCTCCAGACATAGCCAGAAGTGATTACCTGAAGTGGAGTTCCCGGTTCGATCAATTCATCGAATGCCGGATCCAGAGAGACCACTTTGCCGAGAGTCGGAAAGTTGGTGCTGTCCTGCGACCAGACAGGGCCTGATCCCAGAAGAGTGACAACCAGACAAAGCCCCAAAAAGTGTCTCATCATTGGGCGAAAGCGAACGCGAACCATGCAGTCCTCCCCGGCTGAAGTCAGGTCAAGTGAAGCAATTTCAAGAACAGCCGACCCTCTTGCGGAATTCGCAAAAGTGTCGGCTGATGAATGAGATCACAATGTCGGGCTGAACTCAACCGGATCAGCTGAATTGGCGTTCCGCAGCGAGGATCACATCGTAGGTCGCTGAAGAGGTTTCTGCCTCGCGCAGTTGGGACAGGAAGTCCGGAAGCTGGACCATCCGTGCCAGTCGCGCCAGCACCTGCAGGTGTGTGTGCGTGTCTTTACAGAGGACGAGGAAGAAACAGTCGGTCAGCGAATTGTTGGCGGCCCCAAAAGGGATTCCGTTGAGTGTTCGTCCAAAGGCAATGAGCGGTTCGCCAATCGCATCCGGGAGTGGGTTTCGCGGGTGAGGAATTGCGATCCCGTTGTCAAAGGCGGTCGACCGGAATGCTTCGCGTTCCTGAACCGCCTTGAGAATGGTGGCGGGTTCCCAGATTTGCCATGTCCGGCCTGCGGTTTCCACCAGTGCTTCCAGCACAGACCGCTTGGTCCGGGCTTCCATGGGAACCTGAATCAGTTCCGGACGAAGCAGGGTGGTGACCGGGACTTCTTTCTGTGTCGCGGGGGAGGCCTGGGCGTTTTCCAGAGCGGCCAGTTGGGAATCGGAGTAATCCCGCATTTCCTGTTCGAGCCAGTGGGTAACTTCGGCAGCGTGGAACTGCCACTCATTTCCCCGTTTGTGAGCGGGAATTCGACCACGGCTGGCAAGCCGTTCAATTTCACGACGGTCACGGCCCAGCTGACGGGCCAATTCGTCGACAGAATACCATTCGTGAGCCATGAGAAAGGACTTTACTGGATGAAACAGGACAATTATCGATGTGAACAGCGATCAATGCCATCGATCTCCGGCCCGACCGACTTCATGATCTGGTCAGTTCGATGGAACTGCTGGCCATCACAGGATCGCAGAACGATTGAAGCCTGATGCTGTGACCACTCTCCGATGAGGATCGCTTCCCACAACCTGAAACGCTCTTCGCCGATGCTGAGGCACGAAGAAGTCGCAGGAATCGATTTCAGAAAGGAGTCTCAACATGCAACCAGAGACGCTGCCAACTGGTCGCGCGCTGTCAGGCATGCCTGCATTAAATCGGGCTGGTCGAGTTTCCACAAGTCACGGGACCAGACTTCCAGTTCGTACCAGCCGGAATATCCGCTGGCATCAAGAGCCTGGACAAGACCGGCCAGCGGGAGACGCCCCTGTCCCGGCATCAGTCGATCATGATCATGACGTGGTGTCTCTCCCCAGTCAGCCAGCCGAACGAGTCCGATCTGACTGGCCATTTCGCTGATTCGTGTGGTCAGGTTCGGTTCCTGCCAGAGATGGTAGGAATGAAACGCAATTTTCAGACGCGAATCGCCGACCCGATCCAGAATTTTGAGTGTGTCATCCAGAGAGTGAAGAAATGTCCACGACCGTGCAAACATCGGGTGCATCGGTTGCAAGGCCAGTTGAACACCGTAGAGGGCCGCCATTGGGACCAACTGTTTGAGCGCATCTACGACGAGGCGATTCGCGTTCGAGCGAATGTGGCCTCCCTGTGGACCTGTCACAACAGTCACTGTCCCAGCCCGGAGCTGACCTGCAATTCGGATGAGCTTGCGGCACTCAGCCATCGTCTCCTGCGTACTTTGCCCATTCTCGCCTGTAAAGCCACCGATGCAGCTGAGGCTGGAGATCTTCATCCCCGATTCAAGAATGCGACGGATTGATCGCCGCGCGCCATATTCCCTGAGTTTTCGCCACTCCAGGCCGATCGCTGCAATTCCGTTGCGCTGGTAGTGTTCGAGGTCTTGTTCCAGTCCCCAGGGGAGAGTCGTCAGCTGATTGACGCTGAAACGTCGCTGCAGGGATTTGCGGGCCGCGAGAACTGCGGTCTCGTCGGGAGGAAGAACTGTGCCGGGCGGAATGAAGCTGGTGGAAAGGCTCTCATCGGTTCGAACATTCTTCATGTCCATCGCCTGCGGGGAAGGCGACTGGAAGGACCGCAGATTCGAATGATTCACAACAACTCCTGCCGGTGAGGCTGTCGACCTCGAGGGACTGTTGCTGATCATCGCTCAGCACATTGTGGTTCTCTTTGATGGAACAAAAAGAACATGGGTTACGCAGTCTCCTCTGCATGAGCGGAAGCATACATTCAAAACGTCGCCCTGACTAGAACATCTTGGCTGCCGTCACACCAGCCACAGAATTTTTTTCTTTTTTCACTGCAAGCCCATTGATTCGCGTAGAGACTCCCCTGTGTGCAGTCTGTCGCTGTCAGCAAACGAGATTCGAATCCGAACCCGGAACGATCGAAGCTCAGGCGTTTCCCAGACATTGATCAGGGGGCAGATCGTGAGGGGCATCGTTGATCAAACGCATCTCAGATCAAGGGCCGATCCCCACATTGCGTTCGATGGAGCGGGCCTTTTCCGAGGTGAAGTAGTTTCGAAGTCCGAGTGGGTCGTGAATCTCTTCCGGAGTGTGCTCCTTGCGGGCAATATTTCCCGCTTCATTGACCCAGGGGTCTTTCAATGCCGGCTCTTCACGCCCATGAGTCGCGCGGAGACCACTGTCAGCCATACGGTGAGAACCCCACAAGGATTGGCATCCAGCCGTTCCGAGCATCAGCAGGGCACTCGCCAGCAAGGCACGCTTCGTCATTGTTCTCGATCCTGGAGCTTGGGGGCACCTGGCTGACAGATTCAGTTTGCTGGAAGCCATTCTTGCATGCATTCACAGATGGGGAAGCAGCATGACATTCCTGAAGGCTGTTGAATCGGCAAACCTGGCGTTTCGAAATGAAAGTGAGATGGGAGGGATTGAGGTGAGGGAGTTGATTTGTCGAAGGGCATCCGGCTCGATACCGTGAGGATGTCGGAAAGGCCGGTCAAAGTGGTGTCTGATACTGAACCGGTTTTGCAGCATCACCACTCTGATGATGTTGCTGATAATACAAATTTCAAATGTGCGTAAAGAGCAGTTTCATGGTTCCACCCGCTTCGCCCCTCGACATTCTCGTGGTCTCTCCCCATCCCGATGATGCCGAAATCAGTGTCGGCGGAACGATCTTGAAGGCGGTTTCACAGGGAAAACAGGTGGGTATCGTTGAACTGACCAACGGCGAACCGACCCCGCATGGCACCCCGGAATTGCGAAAGAAGGAGACAGAAGAAGCGACTCGCGTTCTGGGAGTACACTGGCGATATCTGCTGAATCTGCCGAATCGGCAGCTCGAAAACACCATCGACGCCCGGCGCCGACTGGCGGAAGTGTTTCGGTTGACTCGCCCACGGGTGATCCTGGCCCCCTATTGGGAAGATGCGCATCCCGATCACGTGGCTGCCAGTGCTCTGGTGGATGCCGCGAGATTTTGGGCGAAACTGTCACGCACCGACATGGCGGGAGAGCCGTTTCATCCCCCCAGAATCTTTTACTTCTGGAGTATTCATCTCCGGATTCATCCCAAGCCCGCCTTTGTCCACGATATCACGGAGTTCATCGACCGAAAAATGGAAGCGGTCGCGTGCTACCGCAGCCAGATGATCACGGGACGAAGCCTCCAGCACCCGACGCTGCTGGACGACATCCGCGACCGTGCCCGGTTCTGGGGATGGACCATCGAACGGGGCTATGGCGAACCCTTTGCCGCGCGGGAAGAGATCCGGATCGATGATCTCTGTTCACTCGTATAGATGAGCAACGGTTCTTTCTCGGAACACCCTTCCCAACGGATCAGGTCAGGGCTGATTGCTGACCGGTTCGTCGAGCGGTTGCTTGCGCATCTGTTCCAGCCCCTCCCGGAGTTCCTCCCGGCTCAATTTGCCGTCTCCATTCTCATCGATCAGAGGGAAAAGTTTTCGAAGACGTTCCGGGGCTTCGCCAGGGGCGATGGCCCCATCCTGATTGAGGTCCATCCGCGAAAAGAGAGCTTCAAACTCGATTGCTGTCTGCGTCCCCGGAGTGACTCCCTGTGCCGGACGATTAAGGACGGGGGCTTCGGTCGTCTCCTGGGGCAGGGGACCAAGATGGATGAGTTCGCTGACGTCGAGTTCTCCGTCCCCATTGGTGTCGAGTTGTTGAAAGACATTGGCAGCTTGGGCAATTTCCTCGCGGCTCAAGGTTCCGCTGTTGTCCCGATCCAGCCAGCGCAAGAACCGGATTTCATTTCCCGCGACCCGCGCGGAAGGGAGACGCTGACTGCTCGCGGCGTCAGGTCGGTTTGCCTGAGATGACCCCATACCGGAGGTCGATTCGCCTGTCCCCTGTTCATTCTTTCTGGATTCTGAATCCTGCTGTCGTTGTTGAATCAGCGGAAGGGACGACAGCAATTGATCGACGGTGATTGCGTCGGTCTGGTACTTCTGAAAGATCGGCTCAAGTCGGGTGGCGAAGTCGGTGGGTAGTTCTGATCGGTCGAGCTTTCCGTCACCATTTCGATCAAGCCGACTCAAAACCTGTGATGGAATGGGGGAATTGTCGCGTGCAGGTTGATTGCCGGCCGGAGGGGCGGAATCGGGGAATATCACCGGTGGAGGAGCAGAGGGTCGAGGGGAATCGGACGGTGTTGTGGTTTTCTCCTGAGGGCCGAGCTGCATCACCGCCTGAAACTCGTTCAGGGTGATGGCTCCGTCCTGATTCTGGTCGCCGAGTCGAAGCAGGCGTTCGAAGAATCGGTACTGTCCTTCCGGAATTTCTTCGGTGACAAGTCGCCCGTCACCATTCTTGTCGAGCACTTTGAACAACTCCGAAGCCGGGATGTCATCCGCGCGCACCCAGCTGCCACAAACTCCTGCTAAAAGGAGAATCCCCCAGAAATGACGTGTCATGAAAACTTCCACAGGCAATAGGTGATCAAGGAGTTTCCGGGGACCGAACAGGTCCGGCAATCTGCCCGGAGTCCTTGCTGCAAAACTCTTTTGAAACCCCGGAACGACCCATAAGTGGCCCGGAATCGGGGGGATTTGTCGATTTTCCCAGAGTTGCCCGGAGAGGCAAGTCTCTGTCAGATGAGCAGTGTAGGGCGTCGCTACAGGATTCCTGACCGACATTGACCGGCGTGGGGTCCGGAAATCGGGGATTTCGTTGACTTTCGAGGGAGAAAAATCGGCACTTTCTGCCGTTTTTTTTTATAATTCGAGGGAGCACGCTCCGTTCGGAGTGTGCGGCACGTGGAAGGTCCGTTTTCCCCATACAGTTTTTTGGGTTATTTGGAGAAGTCGGGTGGCGGTCGAGACATTCGAAACTCAATCAGAATCGGCAGGCCGACAAGCGGCTGCCAGTCAGCCGACGGACAGGGAAGAAATTTCATCCGCTCGGTCTTATCGAAGTGACGTGATTGGAGACGAACTTCAGGAGTTCAGCTATCGCCCCGTTCCTGTTGTGGCGGTCATCGGGCTGGTTCTGGCGCTCTTGTCGTCGCTGGGGATCTTCGTCTGGCTGGTGATGCCCCTGTGTCTGGTGGCGTTCGTCATCAGTGCGTTAAGTCTGTGGGTGATCCGACGGTCAGACGGGGCGTACGGCGGGACGATGGTCGCGTCGTCTGGTGTCATCCTTTCGCTGCTCTTTCTGGCCAGCGGGATTGGGCTTCAGGTGTACATGTATCAGACGGAAGTTCCCGAAGGGTATCAGCGGGTGAGCTTTGTTCGCGATATCTCGGACAAGAAAGTCGTCGTTGAGGATGGCCAGATGCGTCCCCCGGCAGAGGTTGCGGAGCTGGAAGGGAAGAACGTCTTTCTGAAAGGTTACATTTACCAGACAAAACAGACGGAGAACCTGAACTCTTTCCTATTCGTGAAGGATAATGCCAGCTGCTGCTTCGGAGCGAATCCGGAGATCTGGGATCGTCTCGGTGTGGTGATGAAAGACGGAAAGACAATCAATTACCACGCTGGGAAGGTTGCTGTCGCAGGCACATTCCGAATCAATCCTGATTTCGATCCGAATGGCCAACTTGAACCGCTCTACATCATTGAAGCGGATCAGTTCACCACGCGCGTCAGCGACTTCTGACAGGACTGGTCTTCCCCGACGAATTCACCGGGAAATCGGTCGGCGCAGGAGTACAAAACCAGACGTCTCCTGCATCACTGGATGACGATCACTGGGGCGAAGTGAGTAACGGAAGTCCGGCCAATCGCTGGTCGAAACCGGCCCTTTTCGTCCCGTCGGTCGACATTCGGGGGAATGGATGAGATGATGGCGATTGATGAGTCCCACCTGACTCCCACCTGAGACAAGCCTCCCTGCCCCATTGATACGTCCGGAATTGTTCGATCCCGTGTCAGGCTCGAATCGCCCTGCCTGCCAAGGACCTCTTGAGTGACGAAGACGATCGGAGCGTTTTTGATGCAACTCCTACACGCAGCCCCTTGGGTGGGAAGACTGGCCCTTTATGCAGGACTCTTTCTGTGCGTGATGTTCTCTGGATGTCAGGGAAAAGACCCTTCAAAAATCGAGGCTGGATCGGTTACGAATTCGGCTCATTCGGTTGAAGAGGCTGGGCAGGCTGATTCTTCGTCCGCGCCTGTCAAAGAAAAAGATGAGGTGGCATCAGATTCCGGGGCTTCCACTCCCGAGCCAAAGGAATCCCTCGTAGCGACTGATGCAACTGAGCCGACCACTGAACCAAAGTCTGGTGAAGCGTCTGCTCCTCCTGTTATGAACAAAACGGATGGGGATTCGAATTCGACTCCGTCTACTGAGATGGCAGCTTCAGGCGAATCATCTGCGACCCCGAACGATCCAACTGCTCCTCTGACTCCACGAAAGATTCAGATCCTTGTCCCGAACCGCGAATTCACACGCGAAGGGAAGAATCAGGCGATTCGCATCACCTTCGATGATCTGGATCTTCTGAGGGTCTGCAATATGGAGCCGGTTCCACCGGACGTGATGAATTACCTGCCGGAATGGCTGAAGAGTCTTCACGGCCAGCGAGTCATCCTGCGTGGCTGGATGTTCCCCTCCGGACGTCAGGACGGCATTACCAGCTTCATGTTCGTTCGGGATAATGGAATCTGCTGCTTTGGTCGCGATCCAAAAGTTTATGACAAACTCGGTGTGACGATGCAGCGAGGGAAGACAACAAAGTATATTGAAGGGCGCCCCTTCGACGTCGAAGCCACACTTTTCATTGAACCGGACATTGAAGGGGACGATGAAGGATTCTGGTGGCTGTATCGGATGGAAGACGCTGTGGTAATCGATCGATGAAATTCAAGGAGTCGGTAATGCGATCCGTGGTGATTCGTTGTCTGGCGGTCATGTCCATCATCAGTGCAGGATTGCTGGCCAGAGCGGTCGCCTGCCCGTTCTGCAGCGCTCCATCATTGACTCTGGGGGAGCAATTGGCCGCCGCAGAATCGGCTGCGCTCGTTCAGTGGGCTGGTGGAAAAGAGGCCAACCGTGATGAAGGCTTCACAGGAACAACGGACTATGAAGTCCTTCAGGTCGTCCGGGATGGCTCCGGAAAGCTGAAAAAAGGCGAGAAAATCACCGTGGACCGGTACCGCGCCGGCAAGCCGGGGGAACTCTTTCTCCTCCTGGGAACGGAAGTCGAAGGGACCACGGAATGGAGCAGCCCGCTGGAAGTGACGGAAGGTAGCTTCCAGTACATCATTCAGGCTCCCAGCAAGGAGGCACGGACTCGCGACCGTCTCGCTTACTTCATGAAGTTTCTGGAGTACCCGGAAGAGATGGTGGCCAGCGATGCCTACGGGGAATTCGCGAACTCGCCATATGATGAGATCGTTCCGCTGGCGGACCAGATGCCTCGCGAGAAGCTTCGCGAATGGCTCAACAGCAAGGAAACGCCAGCGACTCGACTGGGACTGTATGGGTTGATGCTCGGCCTGTGCGGGAAGCCGGAAGATGCTGACTTCCTCAAGGAGATCATCGTTCAGGAGCCGGAAGATTTCCGTCTGGGAATTGATGGCATCATGGGGGGCTATCTCGTCCTGACAGGAAAAGAAGGGTTGGATGTCTTGAGCGAAAAGAAGCTCGCCAACCCGGATGCACACTTCAGCGAGACCTTCGCTGCCATGCAGGCCCTGCGCTTTATGTGGACATACGGGAACGGCCGAATTTCACCGGAAGACCTGCGGCAGGCGATGCGGTTGCTCCTCGCCCGGCCGAATCTGGCCGATCTTGTGATCGTCGACCTCGCCCGCTGGAATGACTGGGAGATTATGCCCCATCTGATGGAGCTGTATGACCAGAAGGAATATCAGGTCCCCTCTGTGAAGCGGGCCATTGTCCGCTTCATGTTGATTGCAGAAAAAGATGCTCCCAAGGAAGAAGGGGCTCAGCTGGCACAGCATGTGATCGATGCCCGAAAGAATCTTGAGATTCTTCGCGAGAAAGATCCGAAGACCGTGAAGGCGGCTGAACGGTATTTCTTCGACTGAAATGGGGCTGATTCATCGCCGGAGAAATCATAAATTTTCTTCGGCGATTTGCTTGCTGGAAGACTCTGCTCCCGGTCTGTGCAGGTGACATCGCTTTGCACGAAATGCGATCATGCCTGGACCGGTTGTCTGATGAACGGGCCGGATGGACGGGATGGTCCGAAATCGAAATGAAGGGAATCATGACGAGCAAGCCGAAACTGTTTGCCCTGTTCATTCTGACCGGATTGGTGTCCGTCGTGGCGGGGCCTCGTAGCTGGGCGTGCCCGTTTTGCGATGCTCCAACCACGACGCTCGGGGAGCAGCTCCACTCCGCTCAGGTTGCCGTGATGGCACGTTGGGTCTCGGGAGAGAAACCCGAGGGGAACGACTTTGCCGAAGGGACATCGACCTATCAGGTCACGCGATCGGCCGGGGTGGCAAAGGCTGATTTTCCTCCGGGAACCCATTTTAAGGTGAATCGCTATCGTGCCTCCGGAGGGGATGAAGAACTCCTTTTCTTTGCCTCATTGAATGGGGAGGAATTGCAATGGGGACTCCCGGTTCTGACGAGTCACGAGTGCTGGGACTACCTCGTGAATGCACCGGAGAGAAACAAGCCTCATGTCGAGCGGATTCCCTATTATCTCGCCTCTCTGGAGCATGGCGATCCCGATATTGCGATGGATGCTTATGGGGAGTTTTCCCGGATCGATTACTCCGATCTGAAAGCGGTTGCCGACCAGCTCCCCCGCGAAAAAATTCGAGAGTGGCTCAAGAGTGAAGAAACAATCCCCACTCGCAAGGGCCTTTACGGACTGATGCTGGGCCTGTGTGGAAATTCTGACGATGCACGGATGCTGGGGGAGATCATTCGTCAACAGCCGGAGATTCCTCGAATGGGGATTGATGGTATGATGGCCGGATATCTGCTTCTGACTCGTCAGGAAGGATTGGACCAGCTGCGAAAATGGAAGCTGGATGATCCTGCAACTCCTGAAAGCGAACTTTTCTCGGTGATGAAAGCGCTCGAGTTCCTGTGGACCTACGGGCAGGACAAGGTCGATGCCAGTCAGGTCCGGCTGATGATGCGATCGTTCGTTGATCGTCCGCAGTTTACCAGCCTTGCGATCATCAACCTCGCCCGCTGGCAGGATTGGGAACTGATCGATCGGCTTGTCTCTGGATATGGGACCGAACCGTTTGCGGATGCCCATGTCCGGCAGACAATCGTTCGCTTTCTGACGGCAGCGGAGAAAAATGCTGGCGTTGTTCCGATCGCGGGACAGGAGGTCGATGTCAAAGCGAAAGCGAAAGCCGCACTGGAAACGATCCGGGCGAACGATCCCAGAACGGTGCGATATGTCGAACGATATCCGCTCGACTGATGGGGATCAGCCCGCCGAATTGTTTGCCGAATTGTTTCCAGTGGCCTCAAGAGGCGCTCACGCACCTCGTTCGCGACTGCGAAATTTCTCCCTCAGTTCGCGAGCAATGGAGCGACGAGCTGGTCCGGCGACGGTGATTCCGGGATGAGCTTCAATTTCCCCGGAGTGGAGGCATAAGCCTTTCGAAGCGGATTTGCTTCGGAACTGTCGCTTGTCTTCACTCCTGCGAGTGTCAGTGGAATGGGAGAAGCCAGGGACAGAATCCCTTCAATGTCCCCATACTTCAATGCACCGGGCAGCATATTTTCATCAGCGCTGGCCTTGATTGTGTCGAAACGGAAGCCATCCAGATCGGCGATGACCTGTTCCACCGGGAGATCGCTGGCACTGGCTGCAGAGATTGCGGCCCAGAGTCCGGCTTTTCCTGTCCCAACGAGGATAACCTTCTCGAAGGACATTCCTTTCAGTGCCCGGGTGATCGCCTGAATATCGCGAACTCGCTCCGCCAGTGGTGTCCTGTTGTAGCCATAAACAAAACCGGTGTATTCCGGGTCGTCCGAGGTCGGTTCGTGTCCGGGGGAACGGACGTTGAATCGGTCGGAATAAAGGCTGTGATGCTTATTTTCCGGCCCAGTGAGGAACAGGTCGGCGCTGGCGACGGAATATCCCGCGTTCAGCAGCGACTGGACCGTGGGGGCAATCGTTCCGTTCTCCTCAAACAGGTGTGATGCTCCTGTTCCATCAACCCACAGAATGACGGCCATTGGGGAGGCTGATGAGTTGGGAGAAAGTAACGTGACCAGAACACGTGCCCGGTCATAGCTCAGGATCATCCGCTGGGCCTTAGCAGCTTCCGTGGAAGAGGAGTCCTTGTCAGCAGATTCCAGTTTAGTTGTGGTCAGTTCTGTCTCTTTGCTGACTGCCGGAAGCATGATGTCGACTGCCCCCTGAACAACCTCGCGGAACCGCTCGGGATTGTTCTGAATCAGCCCGGCGAGCAGGTTCTGATCCCGCTTGATCAACTCCGCTCGCAGCTCGGCTTCCGGGAGTGCGTTGTCCGGATGGGGATGCTCATTGTTGAAAACGGTCATTTCCTCAACGGTGAGAGGCTCAAAATCAACCTCCTGAATCGGGCTGTTCTTCCCAAGTTTCAGGTGGGCATTGAACCAGTCGTACATCATCTCGCGAGCGACCTGGTTATAATTATGTTCGAA
Source organism: uncultured Planctomicrobium sp. (assembly GCA_938015865.1). Classification (GTDB taxonomy): domain Bacteria; phylum Planctomycetota; class Planctomycetia; order Planctomycetales; family Planctomycetaceae; genus Planctomicrobium. The sequence goes on along the minus strand of CALLWY010000266.1, from coordinate 25,359 downwards.
TTGCGCGAAGCACTTGGCATGGACGAGATCCGCCGCTCCGTAAAGCCCGTAGACCTGGCGAAGTTCGGGGAATCCTTTTGTTTCAATGCGAATGGTCCAGTCGTTCGCCCCGGACATGGCCATGGGGCGTGGGGCCGTCAGTGCAGCAATGGCGACGTTGTTGATCCCGGTTCGGAGGTGGTCTGCGTTTTCGCAGATGCAGCCCCCCTGCATCTCCGTTGAGACCATGACTGCCGGGAACGAAACCGTCACTCGCGGATCGATGGCTGCCAGAAGAAAGGTTTGTGTTCCCCCTCCGCTGGCCCCGGTGATACCAATGCGTTCGGGGTCCACTTCGGGCAGGGAGAGGAGGAAATCGAGAGCCCGAATGGAATTCCAGGTCTGAAGGCCCATCTTGTTGTGCAGCCAGAGCGCAGCATTCGCATCCGAAAACCCGGCCCGGTGAGGAAGTGGTTTGCTGTCGGCATAGCCAATCATGTCGTAGTGGAACACGATGCACCCGAGTCGTGCCAGCTGAGCCATGCGCGCCTGGAGCGGAAACCGGGCGCCGTTTTGAAATTGCTCAGCACCCTGTTTGATCTGGTACTCCGCCTCTTTGTCGCCTGCCTGATAGAACCGTCCATTCCCCCAGTGGCCGTGGGGAGTGAGAATCCCCGGAACTTTTCCCGTAATCGTCTTGGGACGATACAGATTGCCGGTCACATAAACTCCCGGCTGGCTGGAAAAGATGACATGCTCGACGATGTAGTCCCCCCGGTCGATTGGAGAGTGGACAACGGATCCCAGATCGGTTTTTTCGGGCATCGGCCAAAGTCCATTCGCAACCAGAATCTGGCGACGAATCCGCTCGGCTTCCCGGTTCCATTCGTCCAGAATGGCTGGAGGAGTCCACGGGTGTTCCTTGTCATAGATCGTTCGAAGGCGGGCAGACCTCTGGTCCTGTGAAAGGAAGGGACGCAGTCTCTCGGTCCACAACTGGTAGCCTTTGTCGCTGAGGTGCAGCCCGTCCGAGACAAAGACATCCGGATTCAGATTTCCCTGTGCGTCGTACATCAGATCGCAGATATCGACGTAGGTGAGGGAAGGATTCTTGTCACATTCCTCTTTGATCAGGGCATTGGCCTTGTTGATGTTGTCCAGAAAAGCCTGACGTTTGATGCTGGGTTTGATGGTGATATAGATGAGCGGAGTACCGGGGAGTTCGGCCCGCATTTTCCCGACGAACGCTTTGAAGTCCCCAAGAACCTCTTCGGGAGTCCGTTTCCGTCCGATGTCGTTATCTCCGGAATAGAAGACAACCTGGCGCGGACGATATGGCTTGACCACCCGGTCGAAATAGTGAACGGCATCATTGATCACTGATCCGCCAAATCCGCGATTCAGGATGTCCAGATCGGGAAACGATTTTTTGACATCCCAACGGACAATGCTCGAACTCCCGACGAAAAGGATCTGACCGGGTGCGGGTGGATTCTCCCGATCGGTCTCTTCGAATTTCAGAATGGTCTTTTCGAAACGGGTCGGGTCGGGGAGAGGCTCGGGAGCTGGTTTCTGATCAGTGGCAGACTTCTGCGATTCGGCCTGAGCCGGGGTGGGTTGATCCTGCGACACACCCAGCGACGGCAAAAGAACAAGAGTTGCCATCGCGATCAGGGCACCCAGCTGCCAATGTGTCCGCTTCATAGGAAGGTTCTCTTGGGAGGTTTTCTTTGGAGGGAATCAATGAGTTGATGCAAAAGACTCTACAACAGGGGGACAGCGATTTCCAGCATCGATCAATTGGTATGGATTGGACCAGGAAACGGTCTATTGCGGGTGTCTGGGAGATCTGGTGAATTCATTGATTTCATTTCGAATGATCGTCCGTTCACCGCAGAAAAACTTGGTCTAGCTGGACTGTTCTCCTGCGTGGTAGAACGCCGAATTGAATGAAATGGAAATTTGTGACGGGCGTGGCTTGGACCGGAGCGATCCTCAACTCAAGATCGACTCGGAGGGAGAGTGAGTTCAGATGAGTGGGCAGGCGCGAACCGCAATTCGCAAGGTCGCTTGTGTCGTCTTTTTGTCGTCCCCGATTTGTCTGGCTCCTGGCTGTGCCAACATGAACCATGCGCAGTCCGGGGCAGTCATGGGGACGGCGCTGGGATCGGTCGCTGGAGCAATGATTGGAGCAGACAGCGGTCACGCAGCGGGGGGAGCGATCGTTGGGGGGCTTGCCGGGGCGATGACCGGAGCGGTCATTGGAGACGCTGCCGATGCTCGCGAGGAACGTGATGTTGCCATGTACCAGCGGGATCAGGCTGTTGCCCAGGCCCAGTACATTGCGCAGCAACAACAGGGACTGACCAACTTCGATCTGATCCGACTCGCTCAAAGTGGCGTCAGCGACGACGTCACGATCAATATGATTCAATCACGCGGCGGTCAGTTTGACCTCTCGACAGATGCCATTATTGCGCTGAAATCCAATGGCGTCAGCGACCGGGTGATCGTTGCTGCCCAGACCGCTCCCAATGTCAGCATTCGCACCAATTCCGGGACGACAGTCACAACGCCGCCGCCACAACCGGGAGTCGTTGTTGTTCAACCACAGCCGGCCACAGTAATTCTCGAGCCGGCACCACCGGTCTTCTGGGGGATCGGATTCGGTCACCATCACCATCATCGCCACCATCATTGGCGACATGGTCATCCCCGCAGCCACGTCGATTTTCATTTCGGATTCTGAGAGAAACCGAACGGGGGATGACGCTCAGAGATCTGTTTCTGAAATGAGACTGGATGTCTCGGGAGGAGTGTTTCGGCCTCGGCCTGAGGCGTCCAGAAGGATGGCCACCTGCAAGTCCCCCATCACGTTCACGGCAGAACGAAGCCGGGCGATAATGAAATCAATGCTGTAGACCATCGGAATTCCGATCTGAATCGCTGAGTCCGGAAGATTGGCGGATTTCAGGACCAGTGCCAGAATAATCAGACCGGAATTCGGGATTCCGGCGATTCCCATGCTGCCAATCAGGGCGGCCAGGAGAATCGTGATTTGCTCACCGATGGACATGTCGAATCCGATGGCCTGTGCAATGAACAAGGCTGTCATCGCTTCATAAAGCGTCACCCCATCGTTGTTGAAGTTTGTTCCGACACAGGCCGAGAGTCTCGCGGCTGAATCGCTGACCTCCATGCGTTTCAGGGCCTGAAGAGTCAATGGAGCAGTCGCCAGACTACTGTTGAGTGACAACCCGGTCAGAATCGCTCCCCCACCTTCACCGAAGTAGACAAACGGAGATTTCCCACCGATGAGCCAGGCGCTGAGGGGATAGTAGATCAGGGAGTGAATTCCCAGCCCGCAGACAACGGTCACCAGAAAGACGGCGACCATTTCAAAGGTCTTGGCTCCGGATTCTCCGACAACGCTGAAAACCGCAAAGCAGATCGCAATGGGAGCCAGCTCGATCATCCATAACAGCAGCTTCATCACAATCTGAAACCCGATTGTGACGAGATGCTCGAATGTCGTCAGAGCGGTGAGGATCGGAGGTTCCTCAGAAGCCTTCAGCGACCGCATGGCCGCTCCGATCAAGATCGACAACACCGCAACCGTCAGGATCATGTTTTCGAGAAACGGCTCCGCGATACTGGAGGGGGTGTTTCGCTTCAGGAACTCATACAGCGACAGGGAGACTTCATTCGTCGCAGCCACGATCTTGTCGCTTCCCCCCCCGGGAGGAGTTCCGGAGTCGGCTTCCTGCAACGTTTCAGCGACAGAGGCAAAACGGTCACGCCAGGCTGCCCCAGGCTCGAAGACGTTCAGAATGGTCAATCCCACAGCGAACGCGGCCGCCACATTGATGGCGCAGATGCAGAACATTCGGAGTCCCTGACGGCCCGTGATGTGTGTCTGAACGAAGGCATCCAGAATCGCGAAGAAAATCAGGGGCGTTGCAAGGGCGGTCAGGGTTTGAACGTACAGGGCTGCATATCGCCCGGCGTCGGCGTTCGTCCATCCAAAAATGATGGGGTCTTTCTTGAAAATCAGACCCAGCGTGGCTCCCACAATGACGCCGAGAAGGACGCGGAGGGGGAGCGGCCAGCGGAGAACGTTGACGACTTTCGGAAAGGCAGAAAACGGCATTCGAAAACAGGGCTGTCAGGAGTTGAATCAAATCTGTGGGATCAAAGGATATCGAGCGCGTCGTAAAATGACACCGTCCAGAACAATAGTGAAATCTGTCAAATAAAAAGGACGCCCCATTCGAGGCGTCCTTCTGGTGATTGAGAGAAGGGAGAAAATCTGGCCTGCTCAGGCGGCTTCTTCCTGGTCTTCGCAGGCGGCTTCGTCTTCACTGTAGACCAGCGAGAAGATCGTATCGGCTGCCTCCTCAAGGATGCAACGAATGTTCTCGCTTTGGGTCTTGGCGATCAGTCCCTCGAGTGCTTCGACAATGCTGTCCACCTCTTCGCTGGTAATGATTTCGAAATCATCATCTCCACTGTCCAGCGGAAGGGTGGAATTCTCGGGATTCTGGGAATGATTGATGGACATAAACGTACGACCTCCGATGTCGATGAGAGAGTCCGAACCCATCCAGGTTCAGCGAGATTTGGTTTTCCCGGACTGCTTGCCCGCAGCACGCCCGGTCGATTTGGATTCTGATGCTTTCGTTTGGGACTTGGGCTTGGAACTGAAAATCTGATCCCAACCTTTCCGAAACTTTTCATTCGATCCTGTGTGAACGGTGTATCCTGTCATGACGAACTCATTCAATGCCAGCTTTTTGAAAAAAGATTCGCAAACCTCAACTTACCATTCCATCTGCTTCGATCAACTGATTCAAGAGTGTCTTGTTCGCTTCAGGTGAAATCGAGACAGCATGGGCACGGGCGAAGAATGGATCCTGATGTCAGGGCAAAGGCACTTCTGAAAAGGCAAACGGACACAGTGTTTCTTTTGTCGTCAGGCCGCCTCCTGGTCGCCTCGCTCTTTCCGGCGAGCACGCTTTCGGCCACGTTGAAAACCGGGGGCATTGAGGATCTTGTCTGTTGATTCTTCAATTCGAATGATCCGCCCACCGAGATGTTCAATTCGCTGGGTCACTTCATGCGTCGTCTGCTGCATTCCTCCCCCGACAAGGGTCACAATTCCAAGGAGAAGGAGCATCTGACCGGCGGTGGTGACCAGCCATCCTGTGGAGGCGTAGTGTTCGATCTCGCCAAAGTATCCCCACAGCACAAAAACGGTTCCAACGGTCAACAGGCCGACCCCTGCATAAGCCAGAACCTGTCCCCAGAACGCTTCGCTCCGACCGGGGTAAACAGGGCGTTGCGGAGCCAGTTCCCGGGGATTGAAATGGGGCCCCTGTCCAACCGGTTGGGCATCATCCAGACGATAGACCGGTTCGCGCGGCGATGGTTCCTCTGCTTTGGGAGGGGCGGGTGGTTCGGGCGGAGTGGCAGGAGGAGCAGCTTCTGTCGCGACCGCTTTCTTCTCCAGATGCCGAGGACGGGCGGGGCGTTCCGGGCGGGCCGGGACAGCTCCTGTCGGGGCATTATGGGAGCCATCAATCCGGAATTTTCGTCCTGAAGTATAACTTTTGGCTTCCGCAGGGGCAGCTTCTGTGGTTGGTTCCGCAGTCGCTTCGACAGGCTCGTCCACCGGGGAGGAGGGTTCGATCTCGTCTGCAGAGGACGTTTCTGTCTGATGTTGAATTGGCGTGGGCTGAGTGACGGTCTTCGTCTCTTCTTCGTTTTTGTTGATGGGTGATGAAGGGGCCGCAGACGCTGCAGGGGCAGCTTCCACCACAGGAAAAACCGGCTTTTCGATGATGGGGAGGTCTCTGACCGGCTTCAGGACAACAGGGGCCTCATTGGCTTTTTCAACAGGTTTGGAAGAATCTGTGACGGGCTTAAGAGTCTCCTGTTGGGGAGATTCCTGCTTCTGGGCCGCCAGCTTCAGGGCCTGTTGCTCACGGGCCCATCGCTCCAGAAATTCTCGAGCCGATTTTGTTTCCGGATGCAGGCTGGGGGCGACCACTTTCCGGACTGGTTGCCGACAGGTGGTGCAGAGTAACTGCTGACCATCTGCGGAAATTTCCGTGGCGACGTCGGATTGGCACTGTTCACACCACATCCCTGTGATCCTGCTGGCAATTTGAATTCAGTTGGGGAAACGTGAGTCGATCAGGAGACGACGGGCTGACATCCTTTCAGCACGATGCATCCTGGGAGTGAGTCAAATGGAAATGTGTTCGGGAGTCGTCTTGACTTTGTCAGCGCTCGGCGAGATCAACCGGGCGAGGACAACTGGTCTAATGAAAAAGGGGGAATTGGAATGTCGAATGTTGATATGGCAATCTGGATGGAGAAACCGTTGTCGTTTCCGAAGACGGCTCCTCCTGATGGGAGGACTCAGGAGAATATGACAGGGGCAAACAGGGGGTCAATAGGAGTTCACTTTTGCAGCACGTACGTCCCATTTTCGGGTCAGCAGCACGGGTGACGCTCGAATAGCGACGATGGAATCGGGGACGGAGGACAAGACGATCTGTCCGCCCGCCGTAGAGCATTAACGAACTCCCTTGATTCAACGACTGATTCAACGACTGATTGATGTGGCTTCCGGGCTATTGTTCCTCGTTGGTCGCGATGGTGACCTCCTGACCTTCGCGAAGGCGGGTGCCGGGGTTGACGACGATGCGCGTGCCGGGCTCTAGTCCGGAGCGAATGCCCACTTCTGATCCGAGATTCCGCTCGATGACGACAGGCTGGAAGCGAATCCGCTGGTGATCATCCAGCACTGCAACCCGAGTTCCGTCTGCGTCAAAGATCAATGCGGATTCGGGAACGAGGACGGGAGGAGCTTCCCGTCGAAAAGCCAGCTTGACCTGAACGTAAGATCCAGTCAGCAGACGACCATCCGGGTTGGGGACGCGAATCTCGGTGAGAAGTGTTCGGGTCTCCGGATCGATGGCTCCGGCTGTCCGGCTGACCGTCCCCGTGAATGTTTCGTTCGCCCGCTCACGCACGGTGATTTCCGCTGTCAGCCCACGTTGAATCCCCGGGGCATAGATCTGAGGAACATGGACAAAAACCCGGACAGGGTCGGTGCGGGTGATCTGAAACAGGGGTTGGGCTGCGGTTGATCCGGTGGTCACCAGCTGCCCGGAGTCGACCCATCGTCGGGTAATCGTTCCGGAGAAGGGGGCATAGACCCGGGAAAATTCCTTCAGTTGTCTCAGTCGTTGAAGATTGGCTTCACCGGCAGCAAGTTCCGCTTTCGCAGCATCGACTGCGGCTTGTGTCTTGTCCCGATTCGAAAGACGCTCGTCATATTCTTGGGCAGTGACCGCACCGGTGTCGACCAGATTGGCATAACGTTGAAAGGTGCTCTCGGCGAGTCGGGCGGTTGCTTCGGCCGTTTTCAGTGTTGCTGCCAGTTGGCCCACCTGTGCCTGAGCCTGAAGAAATTGCTGGTCCACTTCAGGAGTATCGATTTCTGCGAGCAGGTCTCCTTCCTGCACCTGGTCTCCAATATCGACATGCCAGCGTTTGAGATAGCCGGTCGTCCGGGCGTAAACGGTGGTCTCCTCGTCAGCGCGAACATCGCCGGGGAGAGTTGTGGTGATGTCCGATTCCGCCCGTCGAGCTGTCGTCACCTGCACGAGGGGCTTCGCATTGCGCATCCGTTCTGCCTGCGAGTGGATCTGATGCATCTCCTCCTGATGCTTCCGCAATCCAACGGTGTACGCCCCGGCAACCGTACCGACAGCGAGGAGTCCGAACAGGGCCACGGCGATCAGACCGACCTTCGGGACGGGTGGGGGTGATCCCACATTATCGACATCGTGGTGAGTCTCCGCTGGAGTCTCCGGTTGTTGTGTCCCCGGTTTGTTTGGCGGGGCACATGTATGGGAATCTAAATGAATTGAATTCATGTTCAGGAGCCTTTCGGGGAGTTCAGACTCGCGAAGGGGGGAGCTTTTCGCAGATAGGAATACACAATCGGAACAAACAGCAGTGTGGTCATCGTCGCCAGCAGCAATCCGCCAATCACGGCCCGTCCTAACGGGGCATTCTGTTCGCCCCCTTCACCGTGGCCGATCGCCATCGGGAGCATTCCGATGATCATGGCCAGAGCGGTCATCAACACTGGTCGCAATCGTGTCACGCCGGCAGCCCATGCTGCTTCCAGAGCCGATTTCCCGAGCTTTCTCTGGTCATTGGCGAATGTGACCAGAAGAATCGAGTTCGCCGTTGCCACCCCAATGCACATAATCGCTCCCATCAGCGTCGGAACACTGATGGTTGTCCGGGTCAAAAAGAGCATCCACAAAATTCCGCTGAGTGCCCCCGGCAGAGCTGTCAGGATGATGAACGGATCCGTCCAGGACTGAAAGTTCACCACCATCAGCATGTACACCAGAAGAACAGCGAAGATCATTCCGAAGGCAAGTCCACGGAACGAGCTATTCATGTTTTCGACCTGACCTCGAATCGAGATAGTTGTTCCACGAGGGAGTTGCTCGCGGAACTCCTCTACAATCCGGGCCACTTCTTTTGAAACACGTCCCAGGTCGGTCCCATGGACACTCGCCATGACATCGAAGCTAAGGGCGATGTTGTGGTGAGTGACGTTCGTCGGGCCGAACCCGCGCTTGATATTGACGAGATTCCCCAGAAGCTGAGGCTGAGATGCCCCCGACGGAGTCACAGGAGTGCTTTCGATGGAATCAACGGAATCGACTCGAGTTTGCGGAGTCTGTACGGCGACGATGTATTGAACCCCGTTTCTCGGGTCCAGCCAGTAACTCGGAGCCGCCACGGCGGTTGATGCCAGTGATGCCAGCAGGTCGCTGGCGACTTGCCGCTGTGCCAATCCAAGTTTGCTGAGCAGTGATCGGTCGCTTTCGATCTCCAGTCGCGGCGTCAGGGGGACCTGATGAACGTAGACATCCACCGCACCGGGAATCTTCGCAATTTCTGCTTCGAGTTTTTTCGCCAGTTGATAGTTGGCCATTGTATTTCGTCGTGGTCCGGTCAACTGCACGACAATCGGAGCAGGTAATCCGAAGTTCAGGATCTGGGTCGTGATGTCGGGAGGTTGAAAATAGAACGTCAGTTCCGGCATCTCCTGATTGAGCGTCTCGCGAATCCGCTCGATGTAGTGTTTCGTTGGGGCGTGATGTTCACTCAAACGAATCAGAATCTCTCCATCGGCCGCCGAGATCAGCGCCCCATCGGACATCGCCAGGTTAATTCCACTATTGGGGATCCCGATATTTTCGACGAGGGTGACCAGTTCGTCTTCCGGGATCAATTCGCGAATCCGTCGGGCGACCCGATCGAAATGGCGTTCTGTCTCTTCAATGCGTGTGCCGGCAGGTGCCCGGACGTGAAGGCGAATCTGGCCGCTGTCAACCGTCGGGAAAAAGTCCCGGCCGATGAACTGTGTAAGGCTCAGCGAGACTGCCACGAAGACAAAAAATGCGGTCGCACACCAGAATCGATGGGTGAGAACCCAGATCAGCAGTTTTCCATAGACATGTTTGAAGCGTTCAAATCCGGCTTCAAATCGCTGGTGAATACGCCAGATGAGGTCGGGTTTTACCTCCTGACTTTCCCCCTCCGTCGCCAGTCCGCCATACATTGCGACTTCTTTTCGGAGCAGGTACTGCGTCATGGTCGGTACGAGCGTCCGGCTGAGGAAGTAACTGGTCATCATCGCGATCACCACAGCCAGCGCGAGCGGGATGAACAGGGATTTGGCGGCACCAGTGATGAAGGCGACGGGGACGAAGACGATGCAGATCGAGGTGGTGGCAACGAAGGCCGGGATCGCAATCTGTTCAGCACCATCCAGAATCGCCTGGGTCAGTGTTTTCCTCATGTGCAGGTTGCGGTGAATGTTTTCGATTTCCACAGTCGCATCGTCGACCAGAATCCCGACCGACAGGGCCATCCCACCCAACGTCATGACATTCAGCGAGTGCCCGAGAAAATTCAGGCAGATGACCGCGACCAGAATCGAGAGGGGAATGGAGATGATCACGACGATTGTGCTTCTCCACGATCCGAGGAAGAGGAGAATCATCAGGCCCGTGAGAACCGATGCAACGGCCCCCTCAAAGACCACGGTTTCGAGTGCCGCTTTCACGAACAGCGACTGGTCCGAGAGGAGAACAATTCGCAGCGACTCCGGCATGGAGGCAATCAGCGCGGGAAGACGCTCACGCACGCCCGCCACAATGGCTAATGTGGACGCCCCGGCTTTATAGATGGGCTGAAGAACTCCGCGATTTCCATCGACCTTCACGATGTTCGTCTGAGGAGGAGCACCATCGCGAATGTCCGCTACATCGCGAATGTAAATGGTCCGTCCCTCAATGGTCTTGATCGGGATGTCTGCAAGCGACTGAACCTTGTCCGGGCTGCTGATGACGTGAACGGCGTATTCCTGTGTGCCGACCTTGGCCGATCCCCCCGGCAGAATCAGGTTCTGGGCGTGCATGGCTTGTGCTACGTCGCTGGCCGAGAGTTTCCATGCGTACAGCTTGGCGGGGTCGATATCGACCATGACTTGCCGCATCGTCCCCCCGAAAGGGTACGGGACCTTTGCCCCGGCGACGCTGGCCATCCCCGGACGAAGCTGCGTTGTCGCCAGGTCGAAGAGTTCCTTCTCGGAGAGGCCTTCCCCTCCCAGCGAAAGTTGCACGATCGGAACGCTCGAAGCACTTAGCCGCATCACCATCGGGGGTGGAGTCCCATCGGGCATGTTTCGCATCACTGTCTGGCCGGTCGCCACGGTTTGCGAAATTGCCTCACTGATGTTGGTCCCCGGTTGCAGGAAGATCTTGACGACCGCAATCCCTGTCAGGCTCTGGCTTTCAATACGCTCGATTCCATTCACCGTGGAAACCAGCACACGTTCAAAGTTTCCGACGATGCGCGATTCCAGATCCTCAGCGGACATCCCGGAGTAAGACCAGACCACCGCAACCACCGGAATATCGATCTCGGGGAAGACGTCCGTCGGCATCCGGAGCGCGGTGACGATTCCGAGAACCGCGATGAGGATTGCCATCACGACGAACGTATAAGGGCGTTGCAGGGCGAGTCGGACAATCCACATGGCAAGTCTGGTCGATCAGGAGGGAATGCGAAGGAGTGTCTTATGGGAAAACAATCACGTGGGATCAACTGGCGACGGATTCTCTCAATTTCAGGAGAGAACAATCGCGGGAACTGTTGAGGAGACCTCGTAGGGGGTATCCGGTTCCTCTTCTGGAGAATGACGCTGTTTCCAGCGAAGCAGGCACGCATACGCATGCTCGCGCGAATATCGTCCTGCAAGCAGACCATCCCCGGATGCCAGAGCATCGAGAATTGGTTTGTGTTCGGCAGCCCGGGCGATCAGATTGGGTTTGGCTCGCTGGGAAAGCTGAATGCGGACTCGTGCCTCAAACTGGAGTGTCTGCCAGGTCTCCAGCAGAAGCTGGTTGCCAGAGGCTGCCACGATCGCACGATGGAACTGATGGTTGAACGTGGCGTAGCCCGTAATGTCGTGAGCCTGTGCCGCCTGTTGAAGCTGATGGAAAATGGATCGGATCTCCCGGACATCTCCCTTGAGGTTCGGGGCGGCCAATTCAGCGGCCAACTGTTCCAGAGTCCCGCGAACGATGTAGGCCTCTTCCATTTCCTGTTCAGAGATTGCCCGGACGAATGTTCCCCGATATCGGGTTCCTTCCGCCAGTCGCGACGATTTCAGCCCTTCGAGGGCTTCCCGGACAGGCGCCTGACTCGTCTGAAATTCTCTCGCAATGTCCAGCTCGACCAGACGGGTTCCGGGCGGGAGGGTTCCGTCCAGAATGCGCTGTTCAAGCACCTGTCGGATCTGGTTTCCGATCGTCTGTTTGACGAGAGTCTGTGGTTCCGGGGACATGGGCAACGTTGTCGTTGGCGTTTGCCAAAAGGCGATATGCCGGCGTTTTCGGGCAAAGTCGAAGCGGTCTTGCAAAATTATCGATAATTTGAATGTTGACCGACTGGAGGACCTGACGCAAGCGAATAATCAGGAGAAGTTGATTGATTCAGCCGTTTGAATGAGCAGAAGACGACTCTGAGGATCAATCCCGTCGAATGGGCTGAATGGACTGCGACGACGTGTTGCATTCGTGGTACGGGTGAACAGGCTGCGTGTTTAGTGAAGTTTAGTGAAGCTGCAGAAGCTGTATATTTTGTGATTCAGAGCAATAGGGGGAGCGTCTCGATTCGAACCCATGATCGCGAATTTCCATTCACGAGGGGCATGCTGGGCAAACGCAAATCAGGTATACAGATATTGACACGGCCTGATTTGGGTAGACATCCCCCAAAATGCGTCATACAATCCGCATAGAAGTTTCCCATATGACTTTCCAGCATGTTCTGGAGTCGGGACTTCGAAAAATATCGTGCCGCACCGTGCCCTCCAGATTGTGCTGAGCGATGAGCACTGAGTCCTCAGCCACCCGTCACCAGGCAACTCGCCGCGGTGGTTCCTCCGGGTGTTGTGAACGGAACTGAGAAAACTTGCCCTTGTCAGTGGGGATTCCACTGGGGCACTTGGTTAATCAGTCGTTCACACCAATTCACCGCTGCAAGTTGAATTCCGGGATTGTCCGCCAGGGAGTTCTCGCCATGTTGCGATTTGTCGCGGAACGAGCGCTGCTTTTGGTGCAACACCCTCGGATCGCGCGTTGATCTTTAGCGCCCGGGTCGACGGAAACCTTTCGGAACCGATTGATTTAATTCTCTCCTTCCGAACTTCATTTGCGATCCCGAACAATTCAGGGAATGACAGGGTTGTTGCTCTGACGGGATCCGAAGAATGTGATGACATGATGCATCCCACCTTCCTTCCCCCCATGAATCCTCAGTCAACTCCCCAGCTTTTCAGGAGATCATTCCTCCTGTTTGGGAGTCTGATGGCCTTCGTCCTGTTGGCGGCCACGCCGGTCATTTCTGCCGACCCGACCAAGGGGCGCCCGCTGGAGTACAACGTTGATGTGCGTCCCATCCTTGCGGACGCCTGCTTCGCGTGTCACGGAGCAGACAGTGCCTCCAGAAAGGCGGGGCTGCGTCTCGATCAACGCGAAGCGGCAATCGAATTGTCTGCTATTAACCCCGGGCATCCGGAAACGAGTGAATTGATCCGGCGGATTCGATCGACCGATCCGGAAGAGGTCATGCCTCCTCCGGAAACCAAAAAGGTGTTGACCCCCGAGCAGATCGATATTCTGGTTCGCTGGATTGAGCAGGGAGCAGAATATCAGCCGCACTGGTCCTTCATTGCTCCTCAAAAGGGGACTCCCCCGGATGTGAACGACGAGCAGTTCGTCAAGAATCCGATTGATCAGTTCGTCCTCGCCAAACTGAAAGAGGCCGGGCTGACTCCGGCGCCCCCTGCAGACCGCCGAACCCTTGCCCGTAGAGTCAGCCTTGACCTGACAGGTCTGCCCCCTTCGCCCGAAGTTGTTGAAGCCTTTGTTCAGGACCAGCGACCGGATGCTTACGAACGTCTGGTCGATTCATTGTTGGCCTCTCCTGCCTGGGGAGAGCACAGGGCTCGCTACTGGATGGATTACGCCCGTTATGCCGATACGCACGGAATTCACTTCGATAACTATCGGGAGATGTGGTCCTATCGTGACTGGGTCATTAATGCGTTTAATGCCAATATGCCCTATGACCAGTTTACGATTGAAAGTCTGGCGGGAGATCTGCTTCCGAACGCGACCATCGATCAGCAAATTGCCTCCGGATTCAACCGTTGCAACATGACAACGAATGAAGGGGGAATTATCGACGAGGAGTATCTCGTTCTTTATACCCGCGACCGGACCGAGACCACGGCACAAGTCTGGATGGGGCTGACAGCCGGTTGCGCCGTTTGCCACTCACACAAGTTCGATCCTATCTCGCAGAAAGAATTCTACGAGATGGCAGCGTTCTTCAATAACACCACACAACGGGCGAAGGATGGGAACGTTAAGGACACGCCTCCCATTATCTACGTGCCCAGAATGGAAGATCGCGAGGCCTGGGAGACAAATAATCGTTTGCTCGCCGAAGCGACGCAGGCTGTAGAAAAGCGAAAAGCGGAAGCTCGGGGCGAGTTCGAAAACTGGCTGGCGAACGCCGGGCCGGGCGAGATTGAACAATCAATTCCTTCAGAAGGATTGCTTTTTCATGCTCCTCTGAATGAAGAAGGGGCATTCGCGACCGCAAGCGTGGAGGGCGAGATCCGGCAGATCCCGCTTCTGGAGGGGGCCGAATGGGATAAGGGGAAGTCCGGGGGTCGCGCGGTCAAAATCGCCAAAGGCCCCGTGGCGGAGATTCCCGATGTGGGTGACTTTGCTGCAGATCAGGAATTTACCGTTTCCGCATGGATCAAGGCTCCGCGCAATGTCGGGAATGGAGCCATCGTCGCACGTATGGACAACGTCAATCGGCATCGTGGTTGGGATCTGTGGATCGAAGGTCGCCAGATCGCGATGCATGTCATTGATACCTGGCCGGAAAATGCATTGAAGGTGGTCTCGAAAGAACGGATCCCGGCAGACAAATGGGTCTATGTGACAGTAACCTACAATGGCAAACGCGATTCTGGCAGTGTGAAAATTTACTTTAATGGGGAAGAGAAGAAGACGACCGCTACGAACGATCGGTTAACAGGGGACATTCGGACAGAAGTCCCCTTGAAGATCGGGAGTCGCCACACGGAAGCTCCAGCTTCGGGAGTTGCGATTCATGATCTCCGTATTTATGAGGGACGCCTCTTCTCCGGACAGATTAAAGCGATTGCGAAGTCCGGGGCACTCATCGCAACGCTCAAGAAGGATGTTGCATCTCGAAAGCCGGAAGAGATCAACGATTTATTTGACTGGTGGCTGGAGGCAAAAGACTCCCAATATCAGGAGGTCATCAGCCAGGTTCGGGAATATCAGAAGCAAATTGAGGCGATCAAGAGTCGGGGGACAATTGCCCATGTGATGCAGGAGAAGCCCGACGAACCGATGGCGTATATCCTGAATCGAGGAGAATACGACCAGCGCCTTGATCCGGTGAAACCGGGAACTCCGGCATTTCTTCCCCCGTTCCCTGTTGAGTTCCCCCGCAACCGGCTTGGATTTGCTCAGTGGCTCCTTCTCCCGGAACAGCCACTGACGGCACGGGTCACTGTCAACAGATGCTGGCAGGAGGTGTTCGGAACAGGACTGGTGAAGACATCCGACGACTTCGGGGTGATGGGAGAGATCCCGCAGCATCAGGCACTTCTCGACTGGCTGGCCGTCGACTTTGTGGAATCAGGCTGGGATCTCAAGCGTCTCTACAAGTTGATGGTGATGTCGGGAACCTATCAGCAAGCTGCGATCGTTACAGAAGAAAAACGCGAACGCGATCCCGACAACCGTCTCCTGTCCCGTGGCCCCCGATTCCGGATGGATGCTGAGATGGTTCGGGATTACGCACTGGCAGCCAGCGGAATACTGGTCCAGAAGATTGGTGGTCCGAGCCTGAAGCCCTATCAGCCGGAAGGGATCTGGGAAGTGGTCGGAATGCGCGGGAGTGACACCCGTAACTATGTCCGGGATTCCGGGGAATCACTCTATCGACGAAGCGTCTATACCTTTGTGAAGCGAATGGCTCCCCCTCCCTCGATGGAAATATTTAATGCTCCTAACCGGGAGTATTGTGTCGTCAGACGTGAGCGGACGAATACGCCCCTTCAGGCACTTGTGACCCTGAATGATGAGCAGTTTGTGGAGGCAGCACGCTTTCTGGCCCAGCGGGCCATGCGTGAAGGGGGACCGGAAGCAGATTCGCGTCTGGACTTCCTGACACGGAGACTTCTTTGTCGGGAACTGACTCCGCGCGAGCGGGAGATCGTTCATACATCTCTTGCCAATTTGACGAAGTACTATCAGGCCCATCCGGACGATGCCGCCCTGCTGATTCGTGTCGGGGAATCGAAGCCGGATGAGACCCTCCCGGTCAGCGAGTTCGCCGCCTGGACGATGCTTACGAATCAACTGATGAATCTGGATGAGGTTCTCAACAAGTAGGAAATCGGCCTCCCCGTGATGTCGGGAATGCTGATTCCGGAGTGACCGTACAAATACAAGATGCAGGAGTGGCAATGAACCTGTTTGACCAGTTCAAGTTGAACATCACCCGCCGTCATTTCTTCGGGCAGGGGACCAACCTTCTCGGCGGAGTCGCACTCGCGACGCTCGCTGGGCGTGATTCATCGGCAAATACAATCTCGCCGCTCCCTTTCAAGGGGAATATGCCGACGCATTTCGCCCCGAAGATCAAGAACATTATCTATCTTCATATGGTCGGGGGACCTCCTCAGATGGATCTCTTCGACTATAAGCCGGTGATGGACCACTGGTACGACAAGGACTTACCGGAAACGGTCCGAGATGGTCAGCGTCTGACCACCATGACCTCCGGTCAGTCCCGTTTCCCGATTGCTCCCTCCATGTTCAAGTTCGAAAAATGCGGGGAGAACGGGATGTGGGTTTCTGAACTCCTCCCGTACATGAAGAAGATGACCGATGATGTCGTCTTCATCCGCTCGATGAACACGGAGGCAATCAATCACGAACCTGCCATCAGCCTGATGCAGACGGGGAATCAGGTCAGTGGTCGCCCGTGTCTGGGATCATGGGTCAGCTACGGTCTGGGGAGTCTCAATGACAATCTCCCGACGTTTGTGGTCATGGTTGCCAATTCGACAAACACGGAACAGGTTCAGGCCATCTCCGGTCGTCTCTGGTCTTCGGGCTATCTCCCCGGAGAGCATGCAGCGACCTCGTTGCGGACCAGCGGAGACCCCATTCTGTTTATCAACGATCCTCCCGGAGTCAGCAGGGAAGTCCGACGGGAAACTCTGGACGGATTGCGGGCGTTGAATCAGATCACCTATGAGCAATTGGGAGATGCGGAGACTCGAACCCGTATTGAGCAGTACGAACTGGCGTACCGGATGCAGTCGAGCGTCCCCGAACTGACCGATATGGCGCAGGAGTCTGTCGCGACCTATCAGCTCTATGGCGAGGAAGCGAAAAAGCCCGGCACCTTTGCCAATACCGCGCTGCTGGCCCGCCGGATGGTCGAACGGGGGGTCCGTTTTGTTCAGATCTATCACAATAACTGGGATACGCACGGGAATGTCGCAGGACGGCTCCCGGATCAGTGCAAGGATGTCGATCAGGCCTGTTACGCTCTGATTCAGGATCTGAAACAGCGTGGTCTCTTCGATGAGACATTAGTCATCTGGGGTGGGGAGTTCGGCCGGACGATCTATTCTCAGGGGGGACTGTCCCGCAAGAACTATGGTCGCGACCACCATCCCCGCTGCTTCACGATGTGGATGGCAGGGGGAGGCCTGAAAGCAGGAACGATTTACGGAGAAACCGACGATTTCTCCTACAATATCATTGCTGACCCGGTCCACGTTCGTGACTTCCATGCCACCGTTCTCCATCTGTTGGGATACGACCACGAACGCCTGACGTATAAGTATCAGGGACTTGATCAGCGTCTGACCGGAGTCCTCCCGGCTCATGTGGTCCACGACATTCTTGCCTGATCGATTTTGTGACGTCGGAAGCAAAAGAAGCCTCTCTGATCGGTCCGGGATGATTTCGATCGGAGACTTGTAATCGTTCCCCGGAAAGAGGATCGTTTCCATCAGCGCTTCCTGTTGTGGCGCACGACAACGATTTCCATTGGAGAACGACTTCATGATCTGGCCGAAAACATTTTCTTTCGTCCTCACGGGACTTTTGCTTTCGTCCTTTCTTCTCGTTGAACAGACATCGGCCGTCGCCGCTGAGGGGCCGGAACCGATTCCGCTCTGGGAGAAAGGGGCTCCCGGTGCGAAGGGGACTGCTCCCGAAGATATCCCCGTCATCCGAATCTATCCTGCTCCAGAAGATAAAAACACAGGGGCCTGCGTCGTCATTCTTCCAGGGGGAGGTTATGGACGACTGGCAATGGACCATGAAGGGCATCAGATTGCGACATGGCTGAATTCGCTGGGAGTCACTGGAGCGATTGTCTCCTATCGCTTGGGGCCGAAGTACAACCACCCGGCTCCGATGCAGGATGCCCAGCGTGGAATCCGCTACATGCGCGCCCATGCGGAAAAGTACAAGATTGATCCCAACCGGATCGGGATCATGGGATTCTCAGCTGGGGGCCATCTGGCGTCGACGGTGTCCACTCATTTCGACAGTGGAGAAGACTCCAGCGACGATCCGATTGCCCGGCAGGGGAGTCGACCCGATTTCAGCATCCTCTGCTACCCGGTCATCTCGTTTCAGTCCCCGTTCACACACAAGGGCTCGCGACGGAATCTGCTGGGAGAAAATCCCTCACAGGACCTGATCGAAAACCTCTCGAACGAGACCCAGGTGACCAAAGAGACCCCCCCAACGTTCATCTTCCACACCGACGAAGACAAGGGGGTCCCGGCTGAAAATGCGATCGTCTATTACCAGGCGCTCCGGAAGAACGGCGTCCCGGCAGAGCTGCACATCTATCAGAAAGGACCGCATGGCGTCGGTCTTGCTCCCGGGAATCCGGTGCTGTCCACCTGGAAAGAGCGGCTTGCCGACTGGCTGAAGATCAATGGATTCCTGACTACTGCAAAGCAGGCATCTGTGTCCGGAGAAATTCGTCTAGATGACAAGCCGCTCACTTGGGGAACGATCACGTTTATTCCAAAGGACGATGCCAACGCCCCCATTGCTTTTGCAATGGTCAGCAATGGGAAGTTCGCATTGAATCAGCAGGATGGACCAGCACTTGGGAATAACTCGGTCACTATTTACTCGTTGGGAGCGGTGGAATTCGAGCCGACCCAGCCTGATGCCCGTCTTCTTGTCGGAGACAACATCAAGATGGCTGTCGGGATTCAATCTGGAACAAACATTGTTCACTTCGTGACTCAGTCGAAGTGAACTTTGACATTCGTCGTGTCAGCTTGGGCTTCAGGCTGTTCGCTGAAGACAGCGGGCGGCTCTCAGGACGGTTCCCAACTGTTCGGTTTCGACACGGGTCAACAATCCTTGAGCCTTGCTCAGAATTTCCGGGGAAACAAACCATCTCCCCAGAACATCAAACAGGCAGTCTGTTGCCCCATCCCGAATTCCATGATTCTCCTTGAGCTTCATAGCCTGATGGGGCGGGATGTCCTGAAACTGACTGAGCAGCAGAAACAGGCCGTCGTGGGCAAATCGTAAATGCACCTGCTGGAGGGCGTCCGCAAGACGGGCGTCCACTGGTAGGCTGCACTCGATTGGCCCCCGGGAGAGGAATCGGCGGGCGATATCCGGTTCTGTCCGGATCAGCCGGGCTGCTGTCTCACACGCTGCATAAACGATACTTTCGTCCAGAAGTGTGGCTGGTTTCGAGATGGGCGTAATGTGCTTGGCCCAAGTCTCCATCAGGAGTTCCAACTGGACCTGAGCGGGAACATTCCGCAAAAACGGGACTTCAGTCAGAAAGCCGAAATTGCGATCCGGACAGAGATCCAGTTGAACCGCCAGTTCCAGTCGCTCACGCGTGTCGAGGCACGCCAGCCGGAAGGCGATATAGGCAATTTCTGTCCGAGCGAGGGAATTTGTATCGAGGCAAAGCATATCGGGCATGCTGGCAAAGTTCGTACCTCGTCCACAACAGTCTATTTCTGAATGTTGTTTTGTTTTTGCAAGTGTTTTTGTCTCAAGGTCTTAAGTGTGGAATCTTCAGTCAGGTCTGCCTGTTCGGAAAGTTGAACATGATGCGTGAAAACATCGCAGAGATTCTTGATTTCAACGTTGTTTCAAAAAAGCATCATACCACTAAATCTTGGACGCTTGCTTTTTGCGGACTTCATTTCCGCGTAATTGGACTGCGTTTTCGCCGGTGAGACGCCCGAGTGATTGCAGCAAAATTCCTCTGGGCAAAAATTGCCGGTCGGGGTATAAGCCGGGGATCAGCGGCAGAAAGTGCTGGTGTGGGCATTGATATTCTGCTCAGCTTCCCCATTTTCCGGAAAAGCGTCCGACCGTGTCCTCTCGTTGTCTTGTGATTCTGGCTCTTCTTTGCATCCAGTCCGGGTGCGGATGCCTGAATCCAATGCGGACACGGTGCCCACGACTCTTTACTCATGAGAGTGCCGAACTTCAGCGGCGCCAGGCACAGATTCAGGACCCGTACCCCAGTACCATCGGGGGACCGGAGGTCGGATTTCGTCCGCTTGGATATGAGGTCCAGCGCTCAGAAGCCCAGCAGATCAAGGACCGGTTCTATTCCGGCTACCTTCGCAACCAGTTCAGTCCCCAGCCGACGCTCCAACCCGTCGGACCGGGGGCGTATGGCCCGATCATGTATCGAGGGGCTGTGCAATAGGGATCGGGGCCTCCATCCGCTAGAATTCCGCCTCATGGTTTGAAGAAGTTCGTTTGCATCGTTCATCGAGCTGGCGGAAGCGGATCTATGGTTCTTGTCCTGTCCCTCCTTTGCCTTGTCCTGTTCACCGGATGCCCGGCGACCTCTCCTGAAGGACTCGATGCTGGTTCATTGCAACAATCCGGAGCGAAGCGGCTCAAAGTGGTCGCAACGACCAGCATGGTGGCTGACATGGTTCGTCATGTCGCAGGAGACTATGCGGATGTGACCGGGCTGATGGGGGAAGGAGTTGATCCGCACCTGTATCGGCCGACCTCCCGAGATCTGGGGCTGATGATTCAGTCTGACATTCTCTTCTATTCCGGTCTCGGACTTGAAGGGGCAATGCAGCCTGCATTTCAACGGGTCGAAAAACAGGGGCGGGTTGTTGTTCCCATCACGAGAAGTATCCCCCCGGAGAAGCTGATTCACGCGGATCAGACTGCGGGCCATCCCGATCCGCATGTCTGGAACGATGCCGCTCTCTGGGCAGAATGCCTGCCGGAAGTGGTATCGGTTCTCTCAAAAGCCGATCCCGAGCACGCTGACGAGTTTCAGACAAATGCAGACGAGTATCGTCGATTGCTTCTTCAGCTCGATGCCTATGCCCGGGAGTCCATTTCCACCATTCCCGAAGAGAGCCGGTATCTTGTGACTGCACACGATGCTTTCGCCTATTTCGCACGGGCTTACGGGATTCAGGAGCGGGCTGTGCAGGGGATTTCGACCGAGTCCGAGCCGGGAGTGCAGGACATCAATCTTCTTGTCGATTTTCTTGTCACCCATCGCATCCCTGCCATCTTCGTCGAAGCGACCGTCAATTCCGCACATCTTCAGGCGGTCATCGAAGGGGCGGCCCAGCGCGGCTGGATGGTCAAAGAAGGGGGAACGCTGTACTCCGATTCGACCGGGAATCCCGGAACGTACGTTGGCTCATATCAGGGAATGTTTGATCATAATGTGACGACGATTACACGTGCTCTGGGAGGAAAGGCACCGGAAAAAGGGCTGAACGGGAAGCTTTGACGAGTGTTTCCCTGCGAAAGTTTCGATTTCCAGTCCACTCCTCTTGCTGTTCCCTCAAACGCAGCTATTCTGTAGGGCTGATTGATGAATTGCTTTCGGGCAAGTTTCAGATTGTCCCGTTTTCGGGCTCGTGGTTGACTCCCCGCTGGGTTTGTTTGCCGCTCTTTTCCGTGATTTTCGCTTATTGAAGCTGGAAATCCGATATTGGAAGAGCGCCGCGACTCAGGTTCTGAACAGGACCGATGCGTTCGATCAACCCGTGCATGAGCCTGACTGGCCGGTGATGATTTCAAATACCGGCAAAGAACCCCAGGTTGTGTCATTGTCAGTCGCCCGAAGTCTGCGCCAATGGTGCGTCCGGTTTCGGTGAAGGGACTGCGATTGATGGGGAAGGGGGCAGAGCGTCATCGAGGCGACACGTTCGTCGTCCGCGCGGAGACCCTGTCTGATGAGCCACCTTTTGAGGGTGGTTCAACGTATTGAATAGAAACGAATTTGACTTATGTCGACCACTGTCAGTTCACCCTCTTCCGGAGTTTCATTCCAGTCGCTCGGACTCAGCGAGTCCACACTGAAGGCTTTGGACAAGATTGGCTACGTCGTCGCCACACCGATTCAGGCGAAGGCGATACCTGTTATTCTTCAGGGACGCGATGTGCTCGGGCAGGCCCAGACCGGGACTGGAAAAACCGGAGCGTTTGCGATTCCGATGCTCGAACGGATTGACCTGTCGGTGAAACAGCCGCAGGTTCTGGTCCTCGCTCCAACCCGGGAACTTGCCTTGCAGGTTGCTGAGTCATTCGAGAGCTATGCTTCGGCCGCACCGGGCCTTCGTGTCGCTGCGATCTATGGGGGACAGGATTACGGGATCCAGCTCCGTCAGCTGAACCGAGGTGTCCACGTCGTGGTCGGAACTCCGGGCCGGGTCATGGACCACATGCGCCGGGGGACGCTCAATCTCGACAGCCTGCGTGGGCTTGTTCTGGATGAAGCGGACGAGATGCTCAAAATGGGCTTTGCGGAAGATGTGGAATGGATTCTTTCGCAGGCCCCGGAGGAGCGGCAGATTGCCCTCTTCTCCGCCACGATGCCGGAGGCAATTCGCCGGATCGCCCATCAGCATCTGCGCAACCCGGAACAGATCACGATCGCACAGAAGACCGCAACCGCCGATACGATCGATCAACGCTATGTGATCGTCAGCCCGCACTCAAAGGAAGAAGTCCTTGCCCGAGTCCTGGAAGCAGAAGAAACGGACGGTGTCCTGATTTTCGTCCGGACCAAAAGTACAACTGAGCCTCTGGCTGAGTTCCTTGCCGCTCGTGGGTACAAGACTGCCGCTCTGAATGGGGATGTTGCCCAGAAACAGCGGGAGCGGGTGATAGAAAACCTGAAGGCCGGGAAGATCGACGTGATTATTGCCACGGACGTTGCGGCCCGAGGGCTGGATGTCCAACGTATCAGTCATGTCGTGAACTACGATCTCCCCTATGATGCAGAAAGCTACGTGCATCGAATCGGTCGAACTGGGCGGGCCGGGCGAATGGGATGTGCGATTGTCCTGATTCAGTCGCGCGAGCAATTCAAGCTCCGACGGATTGAGCAGCAGACCCGGCAGCGGATCCAGCCGATGCCAATCCCGTCCAAGCGGGACATCAACCGTCGACGGACGGCCCGTTTTCATGAGCGGATGACAAATGCATTGACCCACCCTGACATCGGGACCTTTACATCCGTTATCGAACAGTATCGACAGCAGAACCCGGACGTTGCTCTGGAACAGATTGCAGCGGCACTGGCGGTGATGGCGGCGGGCGATTCTCCGATGTTCCTCACTGAAGAGCTGAAGTCAGGAGGATTTGCGGATCGTCGCGAGTCGCGTCGTGGGGGCCGGGAAGACAGGCCTCGCCGGGATCGGTCGTTTGAAGGGGAGGGACGCTCCGACCGACCGCGTCGTGAACGCTCCGAATCGGGGCGGGCTGATATCGATATGGAGACATTTCGGATCGAAGTGGGCCATGTTCATCAGGTCAAGCCGGGGAATATTGTCGGAGCCATCGCCAATGAAACCGGCATCGATACCTCTTACATCGGCCGGATTCAGATTTTCGAAGATCACAGCACCGTCGACCTGGCTGCCGGCATGCCGGATGACATTTTCTTCGCATTAAAAAAGGTCTGGGTGGCTGGTCAGCAGCTCAACATCAGCCGGGTTGAATGGGATTCCAATTCCAGCGGCGAACCGAACCGGAGACGTGCCCGGGACCGTTCGAAATCGCGACGGTTCACGACTCGCTCGTAGTTTGGGGCCGACGAGTCAGCCGCGGAGCCGAAGTCGCCTGTCTGAGACCAACGTGGCGGGAGGACATTGTCAGTCCACCCATTCGGACTGGCAACGAAACAGCTCTGACGGAGAGATCGTTTTTCCTGATCAGGACGACATTTCGGTGAATTGATCGAGGTTCAATGATTTGAAAAAGTGGGGGTTGAGATTCGGTTGACCAGAGTTTGGTTTCAGCTACACTCTCACCTTCCTGCGGTCGTGGCGGAATTGGCAGACGCGCAAGATTCAGGTTCTTGTGCCCGTTTAGGGCGTGGAGGTTCGACTCCTCTCGACCGCACTTTGATCTGCCTTGGCCTGCTGGCCATCTGATGAATCATAAGCGTTGCAATCAGCTTTGGTTGCAACGCTTGTTTTGTTTCAGGTGTTGGACGCAAGGAGACGGGTCAATTCCTTCCCGGTACAGATTTGAAGAATTTCCAGCGTCGCACGCGGCGCTCAGGCAGAACTGATGCTCGCATCGCTGCGAAGATCGCAATAAAAAAACGCCGGACGACCTGTCCGGCGTTTTGAGTGTGCTCAGGTTTCGGAAACCGTTACGGTCCCGGACTCCCGGCGAATCAAACAGAAAAGCTGCTTCCGCAACCACAGGTGCGGGAGACGTTTGGATTGTCGAACTTGAAGCCCCGACGCTGAAGGTCTTCGTAGAAATCGACCACGGTTCCGTCGAGGTGAAGGTCATGGTTCTTCTGAATGGCAACCTTCACGCCGTGCTGATCAGAAATGTGATCCTTCTCTGGATCGACTTTGTCGTCAAAGCCAAAGCTGTACTGGAACCCGCTGCATCCGCCGCCAGCGACTCCAATCCGGACGCACGTTTCTTCCGGGAAATTCTGCTCGGCCATGACACGCTTGATTTCAGCAGCTGCCCGTTCGGTAAGGGTGACCATCTGTTGTCTCCATCGTCTTGAAAGGACGAGTGCCGCGTCACGTGTCGGATGCAGATCGTTTTTGTCGCAAGCTCGCTAGGAAACGATTCTTACGACAAAACGGCTCTTGTTTCCTGACGTGACAAGATACGAGTTTTGTTGAATCTGGACAGGGACGGTAGATGATGCCTCTGGAAACATTCGCTGGAGGCAATCGACCGCATTCTTTTTGAGAATTCGCCCAGTATCCTAAGTTTATAGCCGGTTGGAAACCTGGACAATAGACTTCCAGAAAAAGAGCCATTCGCGGACAGCTGATCCCGGTGGCCAGACTCACTTCCTGCATCCAGAGAGCAGCTGTGCCTCCCCGAAGCCGCCGCGGACTGATTTCCTGGTTGATGTCCAGCAAGACTCCGGTCTTCCTGCTGGATGATAGACATGTTGTTCTGGTGTTCAACCGGGGATGTGAGGAGTTGACCCAATGGACAGCGGCCGATGTGATTGGAAAAGCCTGTCACTTCCAAACGGTGCCGAATCCCGATCTCATTGGAGCGTTGACGGGAATTCTTTGTCCGCCGGTGCGCCCTGCGCCGGGAGAGTGGGTTCGTCGGCAGGTTCACCTGCAGCGAAAAGACGGAACAGCGG
>CALLWY010000265.1 GCA_938015865.1 uncultured Planctomicrobium sp. | reverse complement strand
TCAGATCGTTGGAGTTGTGCTGACAAGGGCGCATTCATCGCAAGCCCACATTGGGATTGACACAACTTTCGCTCAGGGATAGTTTTCGGCCTCATCCAGTCCAGTGAATACTGGATCCGATACGGATCTGGATGGCCCTACGAATGGACTTCAGGGTGCATATGAAATGGATTCAAAAAACACAGAGCCAAGGATGCGGTCATTAAGAGTGTTTAATGGTGCAACGACGCCTCTGCAGCGACCACCATATCCCCCTGAAGAAATCGCAAACCGTATTGGAGGGTTTCAGTTTCCAAAGACGTTACTTTGGACGGCAACTCGTCCGCTGGCTGCCCTCTCAAATCGCGGCTGGCTGTTTGGGGACCCACCGCTTGCTCACGTGGTCATGTGTGGATTCCCTCGAAGTGGTACAACGCTTTGCCAGCTGATGGTCCAGGCCTGCGTTGCCGATATCCAGTGCTTCCCTAAAGAGGAACGAGCGATTGCGGTTGCCAGGTCAGCGATTAAAACCAAACCTTATCTCTTTACAAAACGCCCGAAAGACATCTGGCAAATCGATGATCTGCGTGCATTCTATGCGAATTTGCCAACAAAGGTGAAGTTTCTCCTCTTTGTGCGTGATCCACGTGCTGTATTAACATCCTTTCACGAGACTAGGAAGGGGGAGTACTACGTCTCCATCGACCGCTGGAGAGCGATTTGGGAACACTGGAAATGGGCAATTCAGTTTCCCGATGTTCTGACGGTCCGCTTCGAAGAACTGATTCAGAACTCGAGCCAGGTGCAGGAAGCAATCACACAACATATCGGCTGGACGGTCGTTCGCCCGTTTTCCGAATTTCACCAGGCTGTCCCCAGCGGATTTGACACCAGAGCCCTCAATGGTGTCCGTCCACTGGACTCCAAAGTGTTAAAGAGCTGGTCTGCTCCGAAACATCGCGAACGTATCCAGGAACTTCTTCGACAAATGCCAGAACTCCCTCAGCGGTTGATCGACCTCAATTATGAGACAGATGATCGCTGGATTCAGGAATGGGAGATCACATCCAAGGCCGCATAAGAACGTCGTTCGGAATCTGCGTAACTCACTGAATCACCTGCTGAATGAGAAACAAAATTTCAGCAATCAATCGGAAGCTCCTCAGTCAGGAGTTCTTCCCCAATATCCCATAGCCTGTTGGACATTGTGTTTTGCAATCCGAAAACGAGCTCCTGCTGAGCAACTTCAAAACTTGGGTGCCAGACACTTCAGGTCTCAAGTTCAGATGCTGGAATTGAACTGACGATCATTCACGAGAGAGAAACTCACATGGGCGCCTATTCAGTCGTGGTTACCAGTTGCAACCGCTTTGATCTGCTTGAAAAAACACTGGAAACACTTCTCTCCCGACTGGATGGAAATCTGCAGGAAATCATTGTCGCAGAGGACTCCGGCAAAGAAGAAGTCAACGATGTCGTCGCAAGGTTGGGGAAGGAGATCCGTGTCATTCTGAATCGGCCTCAACTCGGACAACTCGCCAGTATTGACCGGGCTTATGCCACAGTAAAGACTCCATATATCTTCCACTGTGAAGATGACTGGGATTTCTTCGGAGATGACTTCATCACCCCGTCGATCGAGCTACTCGAAGCATTTCCGGCGATTTCAATGGTGTCCCTTCGCCCCAAAGATGAACTCCATCCCAAGGAGCGAATTCAGCCAGAACGAATTCACAATGGGATTCGCTATATGATTGCCGATCCCGATGCTCATCCAGAATACTTTGGATATTCATTCAATCCCGGAATGCGACGACTGGCCGATTACCATCGAATGGGTCCGTTCTGTGATTATCGTGGCGAACGAGAAATTTCATACTGCTTTAAGCAGCTGGGCCAGTCGATGGCTTATCTGCAACCCCCAGCAGTTCGACATTCCGGATGGGGACGGCACGTCGACGATCCCAAACAAGAAAAGCGATTGAAGTCATTCAGCGGACGATTAAAGAAATCAGCAGGACTTCGGCTTGCCCGTTTGAAACGGGTGATACTCCCCTTCACCGATCCAGCTTATCAACTCAAACGCGGAGTTGGTCCATTTGCTGAGTCAAGGATCGCCAGAAGAAAATCCGCTTGATGGTTCTGTCGACATCTCAGGGGCTCCTTTTCCGAGGCACCCCCAACGATGCGCATTTGTCGTTTCATGACAATCTTTGATGAATCCGTAAAGAACTCGACCTGCGCGGGTAGTCCCAAAAGTCTGTCATGCTGGTCAGTTGATCTGTCGTCCAGACGTTGCAGGTCAAACGGGTCAATTCAGAAGACCCGTCGAAGGTGGGGTCATCCCAAGATCAACTCGGGAGATTTTTGAGAATTTCCCGAAATTTGATCCCAAGATTTCCAATCCTCCAGCGAATCACTCCTCAGGGGGCGGCGTTCCAGCTGCACCGATTCCAGGTCTGATCAGACCGGTTTGATGTATGAGGAGATTCTGGTCATGGTTCGCAAAATTGTGTTTGGAGCTCTGATTGCCATCGCAATCGGGGGAGTGTGCGTCGGCAAGGATTTCTTCAGCTATGCCCGAACGGGAATCGCCTCCGCTCGTGAGCGTTTCCGCAGCGAAATCCCGATTGAATTCGAGATCCGGCGAGCTCGGGACGCAGTGGCTCGTCTGTTGCCCGAGGTCCGTAAGTCAATTCACCTGATTGCTCAGGAACAGGTGGAAGTGGCCCAGCTGAAGGCCTCTATCGCCAGTCGCGAGGCCATGCTCAAATCCCAGCAGGAAGCAATCCAGGCATTGGCAGACGACCTGAAACAGGAAGATGTCCGCTTCGTGTATGCGGGGCGAAAATACTCCCGGAGCGAAGTCGAAAACGATCTCGCCGAACGATTCAACCGCTACAAGATCGCGGAAGAAACGCTTAAACGTGAACAGGAGTTGCTGGCGTCAAAAGAACGGGCTCTGGCCGCTAATCGCGACACTCTGGAAGGGATGTTGTCACAGCGAAAGAGCCTGGAAGTGGAACTGGAACGTCTGGAGGCCCGCCTGCGAACAGTTGATGCCCGTAAGCAGATTCATGGGCTGGAAATTGACAACTCCCAGCTCGCCCGAGTCAAATCGATGATCGCCGCGATCGAAAAGCGGCTCGATGTCGAAGATGCCGTTCTGGCTGCTGAAGGAGATTTGACGGGGCTGATTCCGGTTGAACAAAGCCGATCGGAAGAAAACGAAAATATCGTGGAAGAAGTCAGCCGGTATTTTCAGGGAAACTCACAGTTCTGACGGAGATTTTCCCGAGTCGCCAGCGGATGATTTTGGAGAACTTTTGACCCGGACCGGGCAATTCCTCGTTATTCTGAACGTTCCCAACGTGGATTCATTTCTGACACTGCTCCTCAGCTGCTCCCTTTTTTTCCGACAGGGAGATCAGCTTCAGGACGGTTGTCTGAGTCGCTCACTGATCCGTTACAACTAAGATCCAAGGGGCGATTCTGAGCGTATCTACGGAGATGCACAGGATTTTGAATCACCACGCCCAGTCACGACACGGTTACAACAGGCTGACTCGACCGCCTGATTTGATTGCTGGCCCATGAAATTCACTTTCGCACCCGAGTCCCGTCCTCTCGAAGGATTCACGCTCAAGCGTGCAATCTACCGGGGAGGGTTTGGCGAAGTGTATTACGGCGTCTCCGATGCCGGTCGGGAGGTCGCCCTCAAACTGCTTCAGCATAATTCAGATGTGGAGCTGCGTGGTGTCCAGCAGTGCCTGAACCTGTCTCATCCCAACCTGGTGACGATCTTCGATGTCCGCAAGGATGCCGATGGCGACCACTGGATTGTGATGGAATATGTCTCCGGAGAAACACTGGAAGCAGTCATTCAGAAGCACCCCAGCGGGATGCCCGTCGAACAGGTCCTGAGATGGCTGACAGGAATCGCCCGCGGGGTTGGATTCCTGCATGAACGTCGAATCGTGCATCGCGACCTCAAACCCGGAAACATCTTTCTGGCAGGGGAGACCGTGAAAGTCGGGGATGTCGGACTCTCAAAAATGATGTCCCCATCGAAGCAGAGTGCCCATACTCAAAGCGTGGGGACTGTCTATTACATGGCCCCCGAGGTCGCCAAGGGGAAGTACGGTCCCGCTGTCGATATCTATGCCACGGGAGTGATTCTCTATGAAATGCTGACCGGGAACTTACCATTTGATGGTGAATCGACCGGGGAGATCCTGATGAAGCATCTCACGGAACTCCCCGACCTGAACCGGATCCCTGCACCGCTTCGCCCCGTCCTCCGGCGGGCACTCGAAAAAGATCCCCTTCTTCGCCAGCAGTCCATGGCCCAGCTTCTTCGGGAGTTTGAGGCAGCTGCAACCGGTCGACAGGTTGAGCAGCTACAACGGTCCTCGGCCGCTGCTCAGTCATCGAATTCGATGCAGTGCCGAAAGGGACGCCCCCAATCGCTGTGGGGACAATATTGTTTCGATGTCGGCCACTTCATCGGCGCAAGTGGGCTATCTCGGTCCAGACTTTTGATCCCCTGTCTGGTGATCGTGACTGCGATCATCGCCAGTCGGGCCGGGATGAAAGGAGTGGTGTTCGGCTGGGGGGGCGTCATCGCGGTCACCTTTATCATGCACCTGTTATGGCGCACACTGTCCCCTCTCAATATGCTCGAGCCGAGCCATCTGAAAGAGCAGGCAGGCCCCCTGAATGCAGGTAACCACCGTGGGCCTCCTCCCCTTATCAAAGATGACACCGGCATCAAGAAAAGAGCGGCTCGTCACCACGTCTGTGCGACCGCTGCGATGCTTCCCGTGTTCATTTCCCTGCTGACAGGATTACTCGCATGGGCCCGCCCATCGATGTTTGAAATGCCAAATCATGATGCGATTGATCATGGCATGGTCGGATTCTTCGCGCTGTCGACGCTGCTCGCGGGGTGGGGGCTTGTCATTTTTCTCCCCCATCGGATGCAGCTCCCTCGTCGAATGAGTGAACGCTGGCGGGCTGCAATTGTCGGATGGGCCGTTGGGTTGATGGTTGCCTCTCTCGGCAGCTACCTGATGGTGGACTTTTCAAGTAAGGCGCACCACCTCAGCGATGCTGTGACCGCAAACATCGGTCGGCATCCCTTGTCTCTTTCTAATCAGGTGCCCACGTTGACAGGATTCGCGGTTTTCTTCGCTTCGTGGTTCTGGCTTCGAAACTGGAGCATGCTGATCTCTCCTCAGCGGGAGCACCGGTTCAGCATGTTACAGGTGATCTGGACTGTCGGGACTGCGTGGCTGGTGACGCGGGTGTTTGCCTTCCCGGTCGAACTGGGGCTCGCTTGGGCCAGCGTCCTCGCTTGCAGCCTGCAACTGGCAGCCCCCTGGGACCCTTCCCCGCGGCCGAAGTACATTCAGCACTGATGCTCTCCAGCTGGTCGAGGAGCAACTTGAGCGAGAGTTTCATCGCGGAAGGGATGTCATCCGAGCCAGTCAACGACAGAGCAAGGAATCCACAATCGAAATTTGTGCGACACAAACAGACCCGGTGTTCTGAACCACCCAATTGGAAATACCTGTGATGAGTATCCCATTCATCTTCATGGTCACACTGGTTGTGATTGCTGTTGTCGTCGTACTGATTTTGGGAATCCTGATCGAACTCGGATCGTTCCTGCTCACCGGCATCGGCGGCCTGTTCAGCCTCCTTCTTCTGATGGGGGCGGCATACTTCTGTTTCCACGTTGGCAGAGGCGAGGTGATTCGCCAAGACGCTCAGGCACAGCGTATCGAGGAGAATGAGGTCATCAGGAACATTCCCCCACCTCCAAACGTTCTCAAGAACAGAGAAGGTCATCTCATCGACCTGCCGCTGACTCCGACCGAAGCAGACATTTCGGCTGAGGCCTCTGCACAGGAAGACCTCACCAGGCAACCCCCGTCTCCTCTGAAGCCTGAACCTCTTGTTCCTGCTCTTTCACCCGGTCTGGGAGAGGAAACGCCCATTGGAATTCGGATCGTGACTCGCAATTCTTCGGGAGTCGTCGTTGCTGGGGGAAACGTCAGCCAGATTCCAGACTGGGTCCAGGAGGCTTCCCATCCCAAATCTGAACAGAAGAACTCGCCGTTCTCAGTGCTGCGATCACAGCGATTCTCCACACTGGAAGAGGCCCGGCAAGACAACCTGCGCCAGCTTCTCATGTATCTGCGCCGCGAATTGCCCGGAGAGTTACCGGTGTTTCTGCACAAAGGGCTGAAGGTTCAGGATGTTGAACAATCAGGCATCATTCGACAGGAATGCGAGATCCTCTGGCCGATCCAGATTGGGCCGTATGAAGAGAAAGTTCACGAGTTGTATTGGCAGATTGAGATCAATGGACGGACCAAAGATCAGCTCTTAATGGCCTGTCGCCCTGTGGTCGTGAAAGCCCGCCTTATTCGCCTGACAGGAGTTGTTCTTCTGGCAAGTCTCATCTTCGGCGGGGCGGCAATCTACTTTCGCCATCTTCGAGCCGCCTGAGCCAAGGAACTTCCGAGGACATGGCCAAACAGATCGGAGAATTTGAACGATCCGGAAAAACCAAAACGGGCGATGATCAAAAGACCACCGCCCGCAGGCATCCGAAGATTGAATGTCACATCACGGAAGAACAGAGGACATCATTCTCCCGGAAAACGATCAGTTCACGCATCCTGCAGGCCCGCAGGCGACCGGAGCAGCACATTCTGGCCCGACAGCGACGCATGGATCGTCACAGACAGGCACCTTGCGAACAACTGTCTTGGGAACGCAGCGGGTCTTTGTCACCTGAACGGTGCGGGGAACGCATTTGGTCTTGGTGACCATCACCGTCTCACACACTGTGCGAGGAACACAGTACGGAACCTTTCGGGTTCGTGTTTCCTTCACATAGGTGCAGGTCGTGTACGGGACCTTCTTCACGACAGTCTGGCAGACCCAGCTGCAGGTCGTGTACGGAATCTGCTTGGTGACGGTTTCGCAGACATAGGTGCAAGTTGTGTAAGGAACCTGCTTCGTTCGGCACTCACGCACGTAGCTGCAGGTCGTGTACGGAACACGTCGAGTCCGGGTTTCGCACACATAGGTGCAGGTGGTGTAGGGAACCTGCTTCGTCACGCAGACCGGAATCCGGCGGCAGACGGTGTAAGGAACGCGGCAGTGCTTCACTTCCGGCACCATTCGGGTGCAGACCTGCTGGGTCATGACCGTCTTTGGAACCCAGACTCGCTTGGTGATGGTACGAGGCGGGCACTGAACTTTTTCGACGCGGACACATCCGGGCTTGTAGACCGGGCAGCAACCGGATTCATCCATAACAAACTTGCCAGGCTCCTGAACGCAGCGATCGACCACTGGTCCGGGAACACATTCAGTGACAGTTTGCCACTCGCCACACTGAACTGGAACACAGGTCGTTGTGGTCACGGGACGCAGCACAGTCTGATAGACATCGCGATAGCAGGTCTGGGTTTCTGTACGATAAGTCGTGCAGGTGACGGTCTTGTAACAGGTCTGATAGACCGGACGACGAACGGTGTAGCATTCATCACGATAGCAGGTCTGATAGACCGGACGGGTCACGGTGTAATTCACGGTCCGGTAGCAGGTCTTGTAGACAGGCTTACGAACGGTGTAATTAACTGTGCGATAGCAAGTCTGGTAGACAGGCTTGCGAACGGTCGTGTAGACATCCTTGTAGCAGGTCTGATAGACCGGACGGCAGACCGTGTAGCACTCATCACGATAGCAGGTATCGTAAACAGTTCGCGTGCGGCTCACCGGCACCTGATAGACGCAGGTGTCCATCACAGTGTGGCATTCTGTGTACTCCTGAGTACACCAGACCGTTTCTTTCACAGTCTTGTAGCGCTGCCCGCAATGTGCCCGGGCAACGGCATAGTCGC
Source organism: uncultured Planctomicrobium sp. (assembly GCA_938015865.1). GTDB lineage: Bacteria > Planctomycetota > Planctomycetia > Planctomycetales > Planctomycetaceae > Planctomicrobium. The sequence continues at coordinate 4,711 of CALLWY010000265.1, read as the reverse complement.
CTCCCGGTTCACAACAGGTGGTGGGACAATTGCGGTACTTTCCGAGTCCGCAAAACAGGCCAGCCTGTGCCTGCTCGACTCCCATCAGCGACACCATTGCCGCCAGCAAGGGAATCCAATTGAAGTGTTTCATGATTGTGTCCTCTTTCATCAGTCCTCAGATGCGTAGAATCCAGCCCAAGATTCTTCCCATCTGAATTTCGACCGATGCAGTTCACCTGCTTAACGCAACTTGCCAATCTTTCCCAATATGAACTCCAATGCTCTATTGCGGCGGATTGATGCGAATTTCAATCAGGAACCAATCAGCCCGCATCTTGAGCGTCACCCAACTATCCGTTTCAATTGATCGACGAGCTGGCCCCTCAACCCGCAATCGCCTCACGAATCAAAGAGTCGGAACGATGGTTAGATCGAATTTCGCCACCACAAGCCGCATAATCCGAAAAGCTTGACCATCCCCCCATTCCCCTCTCAAAGGGGCGCATCGCTGGACTTTTCCAGCTAAGATTCCGATCTGAAACCATTCCCCCCAATTTCCCTGAACCTGTCTCACCTCCGAGGACACGAAAGAAATGAAGTTCGCGATCTGCCAAGAGTTATTCACTGACTGGAGCTGGGAACGTCAGTGCGAATTCATCGCCAAAACCGGATACACCGGAATTGAAGTGGCCCCTTTTACTCTGGCAGACCGGGCTGAAAATGTTTCTGCAGAACGTCGCCGCGAATTGAAGCAGATCGCAGCAGACCACGGGCTGGAAATCATCGGACTACACTGGTTGCTGGCGAAGACTTCCGGATTCCATCTCACCACCGCAGATGCAGCTGTTCGAAAGAAGACCGCGGAATACTTCATCGAATTGACGAATTTATGCGCAGATCTGGGAGGAACCCTGATGGTGCTGGGGTCTCCACAGCAGCGCAATCTGGAGCCGGGAGTCAGCCCCGAACAGGCGAAGGCCAATGCCATCGAGATCCTGAGCACTGTCGCACCTCACCTGTCCGAACGGGGAGTCGACCTGCTGCTGGAGCCGCTGACGACGAAAGAAACCAACTTTATGACCACCTGTGCGGAAGCAGCTGAGATCATTTCCGCACTGAATCACCCGCGCATTGCACTGCATCAGGATGTGAAAGCGATGCTCGGAGAACAGACACCGATTCCAGAACTGATTCAGCAGTTCAAGCAGATTACCCGCCACTTCCACGCCAACGACGGAAATCTCCGGGGACCGGGAATGGGCGACGTCGACTTCTTCCCGATCTTTCAGGCTCTTAAAGAGTCGGGTTACAGCGGGTGGATTTCTGTGGAAGTTTTCGACTACTCACCGGGCGCGGAGCATATTGCAGAAGAATCGCTCCGCTACATGAAAGAAGTTGCCAGAGCAATCCACGCCTGAGTCAACTCGTCACCAAGATTTAGTGAGGAGGGGGCGGAAGTTCGAAGTACCGGGAATCGACATCACTCGCCTGAGAGGGTTTCTTTCCGGTTGCTTCAAACTCCGGTGGCGGAGGAAGAAGCTCCACCTCTTTGGCTGCGACTGGCTTTGCGGTCATCGCTGATGGGGAGACCGTATTCCCGGAACCTGCGGATTGATTTGGAACAGCCCCGTTTGAGCCGGGAACAGCTCCCCCTTGCACAGGAGGAACTTGACGTGCTGGCTCGGCCCGGTTCGCCATTGATGCAGGGGGGCTCGCCAGTTGACCGATTGCCAAACGAAGCAGATCGGCAGCTTCAATGGACTTCCCTCCTGGCCGTGCAAGGGTCAGCGTGGCAATATGCCCGTTCATCTGAAGCGTCACGAACTCTTCCAGGGACCCCGCCTTGTAGGTTTTGTCGAAAGGACTTCGAAGGACATGAGGAGGGAGAATCGGTTCCCCACCCGCATTCATCCACGGCTCATTGATAAGAATCAAGGGTGATTCGTCGATTCCGCTGCGGACGTGAATCACTCTGGCAGGCCGATATTCTTCGAGAACCCGAAGCATGTACTGCGTCTCGGGTTCGCTGGCAGGATATGGGCCTGTCAGTTGATTTGGAATTCTGGTGAACCGATGTGATGGGAAGTTCCGAACCAGATCAACGCCACGCGCGTTGGTCCGTGTGAGATCAACCGCACCATCGGGATTCAGGGTCCGAATCAGAAGCAGGGTAACCGGCTCCGGCGGGTCGTGAGATGCCGCCAGCCTGCAGGTGGCATCCATCAGCTCGAGGGTGTCCGGTTCGTTCCCATGCAGCGAACCAACGATGAGAACATTGACCGGACCAGTCCCGAATCGGGCCACCTCAATCGGTCGACCACCGGCACTCTTGGCGGTGCTCACCCACAGAGACTGTGCATTGACTGACGTCGGAACGATCCACAGCCCGCACCCGACCACGAGCGCCAGCCTGATCAATCGAGTTGTGCGCGTGAAAACGTTCATGGGAGAAGGCAATGGTCAAACATCAGTAAATCAGGTTTCCTGCATGAGAGTCGCCGCCAGCGAATTCGTCGATTCTGGTTTTGGCTACTCGTCATCCAGTCCGAGGCGATAGCGAAGTTCTTCAAACTGCGCTGCAAGTTCATCGGATGTCGAATGAATGTGTTCGGCTTCTGTAATGAACTTCAGCGTCTCACTCTGATAGAGGCGATTCTGGTTGAGAATTGCTTCAAACGGCTCCAGATCGTGCCCGTAGATGATCAACAGTTTGTGTTCATCAAACTGAACTTCCATCGGAACACGGGGATTGAGTACCGCGATGCCGACACACCCGTCATTCAAAAGCATGTCCTCATAATCGTAGAGGAGGCTCTTGAGGATCGGCATTTCGATCTGTTCGCGATACAGATCGTTGTGTCCCCCATGTTCGTTACCGTGGCTGGTTTCCAGCACGACATCAACTTCATCTCCGAGCGGTTCCAGCAGATCGATAAACAGATCAAAGAGTTTCGTCTTGGTCTGTGCCGCCATCAGAACAGGAACGTCAATTCCGGTTTCCTTGTCCCGATAGAGATCCCGACGCCATCCGGCGCTGGGAACAACGGCGAGATCAAAAGATGGACGGACTGCATCGGTTAACTGAAAGCTCCCGTAGCGGGACACATTCAGGTGCTCTTCCAGTTGTGAATCCGACAGCCCGACAAAGCTGCTGGTTCCCCTCGTGGCGATTCCATCGCGGAATGTATTTCGACTATGACCCTTAATATTGCCCATGGGCGGCTCCGGCTAGTAAATCAATGACGGCCCTGTCAGCGGCGGCCATTGCATCATGCGGCACGCGTCTTCGATGATGGAACTCTAGCACTGGAAATTGCGAAGGAGAGAAGAAGACCGCCCAGTCACCATTTTTTTCACTTCTGCCCGGTCAGAAGTTTGTAACAGGCAGATCTGGAAGCAGGACGAGTCCACGCAATGAATTCCGAATGTGCGGGTTACAACGCCACACCCCCGGGGGATGAGGTCCTTTTGCGACACCAGTCACAGCAGGAAGTTGCCCGAGCGAAACACCCTTTACCCGACTTACTACAGAGGATTGTCGGGGCCATCTCCGGCGAAGCCGTTGAGTTGAGCCCGGGAGAGAGAGACGGTCGACGCATCAGTAACCGGATCAGCATCGAAGACTTTGCTGACGGAGAGTGGAGTCAGAAAGACGATTCCCAATAAAACGAACGCACTGGCGAGCGCCAGTAGTTGTCGCCGCCCCGTGGGAATGTCTCGAATTCGAAACGGAGAATCCAGAAACAATCGATGCAACCATTGCAAGTGGCCAACGGCATGCACAATCACCAGCACTGCGATGACGACTCCAAGTGTAATCGTGGAATGATCCGCCTCCATCACTTCTGTCACGTTGGACTGACGGTGCGGAAGTAGAAACAGCCCCGGCATCATGATTCGCCACCAGAATCCCGGGCAGGGAGGAATTCCTGTCAGGCTGATCAGGCCAAGAACCAGGCAGAGGCTCAAGAGTGGTTTCTGACGCACGACGCCGGAAAGGGTTTCACAAAACTCGGCCGACTCAGCATCCGGGCTGACAGCATGGGTCCCCGCCACGATGGCCAGCAGAGCGACCGTTTCACAGATCATGATCGAAACGAAGAGCTCCCCGCCCCCCGGCAGATTTGAAGACAACTGCCAGTTTCTCCCGGAGTGAGTCCATGCCCAGTTTTGAAGAAAGATGGCAACCAGTAAAAAACTGAACGTCGACAACATGGAAAGAAGGACGCGCCGCGACACCCGATCTTCATGAGCTAATCGGATTCCACACAGGGCCAACGAAAAGAAGGCTGCCAATATCAGTAGGTTTGCCTGATCGGGTCCCAGAGAGTTTCGTTCGATGATGCGGCACGTCACCACCGCAGCGGTCAGAGCGGGAAGATACCGCTTTCCGAACAGTGAACCGGGATGGGACGAATCAGAAGAGGCCTCCACGACATGGGGAAACGGGAACCATCCCAGCATTCCGCCCATACCACAGAGATTCAAAATCACGCCAATTGTAAACGTAGTCGAGGTCGAGTCCCCCATTGCAATGAGGACAAAGCCGATTGCATAGAGAACACTCCCGAGGATGAGTTGCGGAGCCCCCGTTACGACGGCTTGCCAGCGGGGGGGTGATTGCGAACAGTTGACTCCATAAAACAGGAGCGGAAGGATCGAAAACTGAATCGCTGCCCACTGGACCATCAGCAGACTCGAAAGTCCGGCAAGACAGAGTAGCCCGGCA
>CALLWY010000264.1 GCA_938015865.1 uncultured Planctomicrobium sp. | reverse complement strand
GTCTTGTTGGTCTCCCGGTCCTTGTAGGGAAAACTGACCAGTCCCGCTCCAACGAAGATCTTTGCTGGCTGCGGGTCTTCCGGATTCAATGGGGCCTGTTCAATCGCCGAAGACGATCCGAAAGGATCTTCAAACTCAAGTGTCTCCTCCTGCGAGGAGCCGTTGGCCCCGACGAGCTGAACTCCCTGTCCGTCAGGATGGGGAGCATTGGCGGATGACTGTCCCGCAGCTGTGTTCACCGGGAGTGCTGCGAAGGAGGCTTCCGCATTGCGGTAGCGACGCTCGAGATCTTCAAGCTGCTGCGATTTCACCCAGTCGATGCGAGCCTGTCGGGCCTCCTCGGTCATGCTCCAGTCGAGCGGATCATTGATATCCCGTAGAGGTTCGCGGATGACGACATTGTCTTCCACAATCCGCTGCCGGCTCAACAGATACTGAGCCAGCGGGCTGACCTTGTTCTTGGTATCGGGGACAATTCCCACCAGAGTGACCAGACGATAAATGTCCTGCCCCATCCAGCGGAAACTCATCATTCCGTAGATTTCGACGGTCGGAGTGACTGCTTCGATGTAGTTTCCAGCGAGTCGTTCGACACTTTCCAGCAGTTCGACCGGATCGGTGGTGCCATCCATGCTGGTGGCTTCCACCATGACATCTCCCAGCGTCGCGTGAATTCGTTCACGCATCTGGCTGCTGAACCCGGACATGACGCTATTGACGACAATCATGGTCGCCACACCCAGCGTCACACTGATGATGCTGGCCAACGCGATGAACCGCGTTCGCAGATAGCGACAGGCGAGCAAAAACTTGTACATGCGCACTCCTTTGCGATTGGCGTCCTTGCCAATGAACCGGAAAGTTTAGAGTGCATGGAAAATCTCGTCGAGTCGAATTCCCGGAAGTCGCTACGTTCGGGATTTCTGCGGAATTCAGGGGATTCGGGAGATTTTGGGGCGGCGGGGGATTCTCCCCGGGTCAAAATCCTGCGGTCACTGGTGGGGGGAGTTGTCCCTCCTTCCACAAGGCTGCCTGCCTGCTGGAGGCGGGGGTTGAACGGATAAAGACCCGGAATCGTCCCGGCTCGCCCCGTTCTCTCACCGGGAAAGATTTGGTGACCAGCTGAGCAGGGAGAGCCTGCTGCTCTCTGGGCTTCAGGTCGGGGACCAGCCAGTCCGCATACATTCCGGTTTCTGTTTCCACGGTGACATAAAAGGTCATGGGGCGGAGCGGGGAGATATTCCTGAGCATCCCGCGAACCTGAAGCCGGCCACCGAGATCGGAGAGCGAAACGGCGTCGATGGAGTATTGTCCAAGCGCCTGTTGCGAATTTGCTTTTCCGGGGGGAGGCTCTGTGAGAACGACTTTCTGCCGCTTGCACGCCTGTTGCAACACCTGTGGAAATTCAGACTGCAACTGATTCATCTCTGTTTGAAAGATCGACTGAAACAGACGATGCTCCTCGGCAGTCGTGGTACGCGAAAGTGGCTCCCGTTGGCTGAGATGTTGAACGTATGCCTGATAGTTTTCCTTGTGTTGTGTAGCGAGCATCCAGTGCAGGCACCAGGCATGGGTATACGCGTCCCCGGCAAGGACATCTGCTGTGAAGGAGGCATCTTCTCCCACCACCATTGACCACTGGACGCCGGAAGGGAGCTTCGTGGCCTGCCGCGCATAGCGCGGATTGACTTTGATGGGGTTGGTGTTGATTCTCTCCCCGCTCCCTTCGAATCCTGTCGCGATCCCCTCATCGAACCATTTCGGGATCGGCGCCAGTCGCTGAAGGACGCGATTGTACATCTGCTGGTGAATAGCTTCGTGAAGGGGGACTTCAAAGGAATCACAGGCGCTCATCCGGACAGCCAGCCAGTTCGTCAGCCCGCTGTAAAATCCGGTGATATTGGAAGCAGAGAGCGCCCGACCCCCGGTGGCCTCGTCGGCGTATTTCTCGAAGTCTTCATCCGATTCAAAGATGACCAGCACCAACGGGAACCGGAGTTCCCGGACAGGAAACTTCATTGTGTCAGCATATTTACCAAAGACCCCGTCCACATTGTTCATGAACCGGGCTGCCTTCCTGATGAATGCAGAGGCGTGACCTTCGGCTGACTTCTCCAGCGGGGCCGCAAGAACCATGGCGACGACCATCGACTTCTGAATCTCGATCCGGGTCAGTTCCGGAGTAAAGATCTCGCGGAGCCGGTCTGCCATTTGCTGACTGTCCAGAGGGGCCGGGCCGTCGTTAATTGTTCGATTCAGAATCGCTGCACTGGGGACGATGCGAATTTGGCCGTCTTCCCGTTCCAGAGCGTGGAAGCCTTGTCCCGAACCCAGTAACCGGGCCTGTAATGTGATCTCATTCCGTTCGCTGTCCAGATACTGAAATTCGTCGGCTGAGAGAATCGAGGTCGCACACGCAATGAGTGCCAGCGAAACGGAAAGCGACAGCAACAACCTGCGTGGAGCCATGGTTGACGTCACCGGGAGGCAAGGGGGAGTTCCGGGTCAGGCGAATGCCACAGCTCCACTATACTCCACTCCGGGGGCAGGATGACAACCAACATCCGCCGCAAGCAACCCCCGCAAGACGGGTCGCGGTGATTGTCTCCTGATTGCCCCACGTGAATGGACAACGTCAATGTGCAGTGACGGCTTGGTATTCCACGCGGCCGTTACTGCCAGTCCGCAGCATGATCAATGACGGAAATGGCGCCGTCCAGTAAAGATCATGGCGATTCCGTGCTCGTTGCAGGCCTGAATTACTTCCTCATCGTTGCGGGACCCGCCGGGTTGAATGGCGGCTGTGACTCCTGCTTTGGCAGCAGCATCAATTCCATCCCGGAACGGGAAAAACGCATCAGAGGCGATAACGGACCCCTTGCTGCGATCGCCTGCTTTATGGGCTGCGATCATTGAGGAATCAACTCGACTCATCTGTCCTGCACCGACTCCGATAATCATTCCCCCCTTGGCAAGGACGATGGCATTGGACTTCACGTGCTTGCACACCTTCCAGGCAAACTTCAGGTCAATCAGTTCTGCTTCGGTGGGGGCCCGGTCAGTGACGACCTTGTATTCGTTTTCGGGATCGGCCTGATCATCGCGGTCCTGCACCAGCAGTCCTCCCGCGATGCGGCGGTAATCGCGGCTGCGACCGATCGGGTCCATCATGCCATGACAGGTGAGCAGACGGACATTGTTCTTCCACTTCGGTTTCGTTCGGAGAACTTCCAGTGCGTCAACTTCGTACCCGGGAGCAATGATTGCTTCGATGAATCGTCCCGGTTCCGCGAGTTTCTCGGCAGTCTCGTAATCCAGTTCCCGGTTAAATGCGAGGATCGAACCGAAGGCACTGACCGGGTCACCGGAATAGGCCAGATCAAAGGCTTCCGCCAGTGATTTTCCGATGGCACACCCACAGGGATTGGTGTGTTTGATGACCACCGCTGCCGGTTCTGTAAATTCCTTCGCAATCGCGAGGGCTGCATCCAGATCCAGAAGGTTGTTGTAAGAGAGTTCCTTTCCGTGGATCTGTTCGGAAGTGGCGATGGACCCAGCGGGAGGAGCAGCTTCAACGTAGAAGGCAGCGGACTGATGCGGGTTCTCGCCGTACCGCAGGTCGCTTTGCTTGCGGAAGGTCAGGTTCAACTGATCCGGGAAAGATTCGGGTTCAGCAGATTTGAGATTCGTGAAGTAATTCGCAATGGCCCGGTCATAGCGGGCGGTCATTTCGAAGGCAGCGAGGGCCAGATCACGCCGGAACTCTTTCGTCAGTCCCCCATTCTTCAGTTGGGCAATGACTTCGTCATACTGTGTGGGATTAGTCACGATTCCGACATAGGCGTGGTTCTTGGCTGCGGAACGAACCATGCTGGGCCCGCCAATGTCGATCTGTTCGATGGCTTCTTCGACAGTGACTCCCGGCTTGGCGATGGTCTGCTCAAAGGGATAGAGATTGCAGACGACCAGTTGAAACGGGATGAAGCCGTGAGTGCGAATCGCTTCGGCATGCTCCGGGACATCCGGCATGCCGAGAATGGCTCCGTGAACCTTCGGGTGCAGTGTCTTGACCCGACCATCCATGATCTCGGGAAAACCGGTGTACTCCGAGACATCAATGACCTTCAGGCCGAGCTCTTTCAGAAATCGTGCGGTCCCCCCGGTGGAGACGATTTCATAACCGAGTTGACTGAGTTCTTCTGCAAAGGGACCCAGACCGGTCTTGTCACTTACGCTAATCAGGACCCGCAGAGGAGTTGCGCTCATGGCATTATATCTTTTCAACTAAAAAAGCTCGAAATGTGGGAAGGCAATCCCCCACGGGAAATGATCCTGCCGGTCAGGACACCGACAGAACAGCAGGGAGACAGCCGGGGGCATCGGCAAACAAAAACCGTATCGATCGCTGTGCCCGGATTCAATTCGGTCGCCCGGAAGTCTCAAAAGAGCGGACCGGTTGTCATTTCTGAGGATGAATTCACTCGTAAATTGGGAAAAATGTCCCGAAGGCCGATTCGCAAAACTCGCCCGGATCGTTGTATCTCCGGGAAATGTTCAGACTTCGAATCTCGTCCATTTCGGCGGAACTCAACTTGAAGTCGAACAGATCCAGATTCTCCAGCAGGCGGGCCATTTTCGTAGTTTTCACAATGACCGATGTTCCTCGCTGCACTCCCCACCGCAACAGTACCTGAGCCGGTGTCCGCTTGTGTTTGGCGGCAATCCGGTTGATCACTGGATGTTCCAGCAGCGATTCTTCCGGAGTGGCCATTCCCAGTGGAACGTAAGAAATGGCACCCAGTGGAGAAAACGCCGTCACGACGATCCCCGCTTCGCGGCAGAATCGCAGCAGCTTTTCCTGGGTAAGGAAGGGGTGCAGTTCAACCTGAAGCACCGCTGGAGGGATTCGGGCACTGTTGATCAGTTCGCGTATCAGCGAGACCCCGAAATTGGAAACGCCGATCTCCTTGACCAGCCCCGCATCCACGAGTTCCTCCATGGCCTGCCATGTCTCAATGAGGGGAACCTGATCAGGTTCCATTCGCGGGTGTTCTTCGGACGGATCGTAGATCCAGCCGGGTGGATAACGGGTTTCGATCGGGACGAACTTCAGGGCGATGGGAAAGTGGATCAGGTAGAGATCGAGCTGGTCCAGCTGAAGGTCGGAGAGAGTCTTCTTCACTCCCAGAATGACGTGTTCAGGACGATGAAATGTATTCCACAGCTTGGACGTGATCCACAGGTCTTCCCGTCTGCAGATGCCATCATCGAGGATACGGCGAAGTCCCTCACCGACCTGTTTTTCATTCCCGTAATCACAGGCGCAGTCAAAGTGACGGTATCCCGCCAGAGCGGCCTGATAGACAATTTCAGCCGTTTCCGATTCGGGAATTTTCCAAAGCCCGAGGCCAACAGAAGGAAGAATACGTCCTGATTTCAGCGTGAACGGTGTGGATGCCAATGGTTTGCCTTGAATGAATCGAACCAGCTCCGGGCAGACGCGTGCCCCGCACGCCACCTCAATCATATCGCCGGTCAGGGGAAATTGAAGAGTCTCCACGGAGGTGCTGCGGAGGGAGGAACGACACTCGGACTCGACATCGTTCTCCTTACCCTGAGCTGCTGGTTTTGGGGCTGGCAATGCCGCTGTCGGAAAGCGAGGGGGGATGCGTGTGGACACCGTTGACGCATGTGAATTTGTTTAAGATGCTCAGCAGTCCTGCCCTGAGCTTCGTGTTCTGAGTCAGGATTCCTCCCACCGGTCGACCGTAGGAACGTTGTTATGACATCTTTGCCTGTTTCCCGCCGCCATTTTCTCGCCTCAGCAGCCCTTGCCACCGTCGGCGCCAGTTCCAGCCGGATGGTTTTCGCACAGGAGAAGAAGGAGCCTGATCTCGACTGGTACGACGTTCGGGACTGGGGAGTGGAAGGGAAGGGCTGGTCGGATACCACTTCCTATTTTGATCGTCTCCCCTCCCGTGCGAAGGGGGTGGTTCCAGACCCGGTCTGGAACCTGAGCCGTCACTCCGCCGGAATGCTGGTCCATTTTGATACGGACGCCCCCTTCATCTGGACAGACCATGTCGTCACCTCCAGTAACCTGGCCATCCCCAATATGACGGCCATTGGAACCAGTGGACTGGACCTCTATGCCAAAGATCCGCAGGGGAACTGGAAATGGCTTGGCGTCAGCCGGCCAACCTCTCAAAAAATGAGGGGTGAGATCATTTCCGGGCTCTCTGGCCAACCGCACAGCTTCCAGCTCTATCTCCCGCTCTACAATGGAACAGAGTCCTTGAAAATTGGAGTCCCCAAGGGGGCGAAGTTCACCCCCGTTGCTCCTCGAACCGAGAAGCCAATTGTCTTTTACGGGACCTCCATTACGCATGGCGCCAGTGCATCCCGTCCCGGAATGCCTCATCCGGCTATTTTGGGGCGTCGATTGAACAAACCGGTGATCAATCTGGGCTTTTCCGGAAACGGCCGGATGGAATCAAGCGTCGGTCAGTTTCTGTGTGAACTGGACCCGGTCGTCTATGTCATCGACTGTCTTCCGAACATGAATGCGACTCAGGTGAAGGAGCGTGCTGCTCCCCTGGTGCGTCAGCTGCGGGCTGCCCGTCCCGAGACGCCGATTGTTCTGGTGGAAGATCGGACTTACGCCAATACCCCCTTTCTCGCTTCCCGTCAGGAACGGCACGCAGGTAGCCGGGCTGAACTTCGAAAGGCGTATGAAGAGCTTCTCGGCGAAGGGGTCCAGAAGCTCCATTATCTGGAAGGGGAGAAGCTGCTCGGAGAGGATCGGGAAGATACCACCGATGGTTCCCACCCCAGCGACCTTGGCTTCGTGCGACAGGCGGATGCCCTCGAGCCGGTTCTTCGAGCAGCACTGGCTCAGGCAAAATAGACTTCCCTGATGTCCGGAATGACAAGGGGGCAATAAAAGCCGTGAGCGCGCCGTCCTGAACATCGGGACGACGCGCTCAATTCATTCCGTCCGGAGCATGATCCTGGCTTCGGTCCCTCAATTCTGTGGGTTTGGAGGCGGCGGAGGAGGGCGCCGTCGGCCCGGGCCAAATCCAATTCCTTGTGCCCGCTCGGATTTCCCGATTCCGTTGCTTCCATCCGGGTCGTCAGGATCTCCCGGAGTGATTCCCAGGATGATGTCGAACTGGACGGCCAGCTCGCCCGTTGGGGAAGCGGGGATGGGCTTGAAGTCTCCCAGCACGTTTTCCAGAGCTTTTGGATCTTTGATTGCTTTCAGGATGCCATCGCGCTCATTTCCCGGGTCCCCTTTGACAAAGAGTTGTGTCGTGAGAACCCGCTTTCCGTGCCGGCTGATCCCGAAATGAATATGGGGTGTGCGGCCCGGATACGGGACTGGTTTGATCGTTCGAAACCGATAGGCTCCGGTGCTGTCAGTGAGAAACTGACCATACCCCTGAAAGTTCCGATCCCGTTCGGCGGCGTTATTCGTGCCGGAATGAAGATAGGCCCCGTTCTGATCGCACTGCCAGATCTCGACATAGGCGTTTCGAACAGGTTCCCCGGTTGAACTGAGGACTCGCCCGCTCAGGTGAGTCACCTTCCCGAGTGCGGGCGTCGTTGAATCCCCGATAATGATCAGATCATTATCCCGATCCAGCGGAAGGTGTTCCGGATAAAAGGGGCCTTCAGTCATACGAGGCGTTAGCGTAAGGGCTTCTGCATAAAGCCCTTTTGTGTACCAGAATGCTCCACTGGCAGCCGCCGCCTGTAGAAAATGCCGACGCCTCATTTTTCTCTCCTCCAGAATCGGAACGGGATCAGGTGTGCCACGAGAGATTCAACTGCGTCGCAGACGACATGGTTCTGGGGGAAATGCCAAACCCCTCGGTTTTTCCGAAAATCAGACTTCAAACCGCAGCCTTTTGATTCGACGACAGCGTGTATTCTGCCCAGAGTGCCGCTCCCAGAACGCCGGAGTCATCCTTGAGTGCCGCTGGAACGACTTTATAGCTATCCCGGTAAGCCGGCATGATTCGCTTGTTCGCTGCACGGGTGACTTGCGAGACAAACAGTTGCGGCATGGCTTCCACCAGCCCTCCTCCTAAGACGACGACATCCGGAGAGAGCAGGTTGATGACGCTGCCAACGGCAATCCCGATGTAACGGGCTGCTTCCTTGATGATGGTCTCGACGACTTCATCCCCTTCGGCGATGGAGTCCTTCAGGGCACCACTGCGGATCTGGGCAATGTCTGTCCCTGCATGTTCAAGGAGGTGCGGAGCATCGCCGCGATACGCTGCTCGGGCACATTGGGCAGCGATGGCGAGGCGGCTGGAGACCGATTCAAGGCACCCGCGTTGACCGCATCCACAGCGGGGACCATTGGACATCACCTGCATATGCCCAATCTCGAAACAGGAGGTCGTCGCTCCGCGGAGAATTTCTCCACGATACACGCATCCCCCGCCAATTCCTGTTCCGGCAAAGATGCCGATGACGCAACGGGAATTTTGGGCAGCCCCAACTCTGTATTCGGCATAAACGCCAGCGTCAACGTCATTTAGGACAGCAACAGGGGTGTGGAATGCGGCTTCGAGACGTTCCTTCAGCGGGACCGCCTGCCAGCCAAGATTGGGGAGATCGAGCAGCATCCCCTTGTTCATCTCGATTGGACCAGGACATCCAATTCCGATCCCCCGCAATTGGGAAGGAGAGATGTTTGCCTTTTTCAGGGCATCGTTCATCGTGTCGATGATCCGCTCAATGCCCCCCTTTGCTCCAGTACCGGGGTGGATTCGCTTGCGTTCCTTCCCGACGACGTTCCACTTTTCGTCGTAAACCTGGGCCAGCATTTTGGTTCCGCCCAGGTCGAAACCCAGCCAGAATCGGGGGGATTCTCCTTCGGACATATCGCAGCTCCTCGACAGAGATGGGGGAGATGTCAAACAGGGTGATCGACCGAGCCGCTGTCCGGTCGTGAATTACCAGGATCGGCTGAGGCAAGCAGTTCGGTTTCCGAAGTCTGACGATTCAGGAACCAGCCTGCTATCCCGAGAAACCCTTCCCAAAGTTTTTCTGGTGGGAAACCCGCCGAAGGCGGTGCAACGTGCGTAAACAGAAATCGGCAGGAATTGCCGGTTCGTAACAGTTCATGCTGGGCAAAGTAAAGCAGGTGATTGCAAAGGTATGTTCCGGCGTCGTCGCTGATTCGTGTTTCAAATCCCGCCTGGATCAAGGCATTGTGAAGAGCTTCCAGATCGAGTGTGGTCCGAATGATCTCGGGGCCACCGGGAATGATCTTGTGGTTCTGGCGAATTTCGCCGGCATTGTCGGGACGATTGCTGTCGTCAAGGTTTCGGCCGACCGACTCAAGGTGAAACAGTTCCCTTCGTTGACAGACTCCGAACGCCAGCCAGAGATCCGGCGAACATTCCTGAAGGAGACGTCGAACTTCTGATTCGATCGCAACGTATTCGACTGGAAGAAGTTCAGCGAAAACATCCACTCCTGAAAAGGGCGTTCCACTGGTCTGGACCCGTTCGACCAGTTGCTGAGTCGGATTGACGGGGCAGCCCGTGAATGGGGGAAACCCGGTGACAAGCATCCTCGTCATCTTAATCCTCTGGTCGGAGGTGTGTGGGGCAGATAGTTACAGGCTCTCCAGATATTCCGTCATCTCTCCCAAAGCGTGGGAGTCTCCAATTCTTCGGGCAACTTCAATCCCGGATTTCAGAATCTCACGGGCCGCTTCCACTTCTCCATGGTTCCCCAGCATCTGGCCTTCCTGAAAATAAGCAGGAATGTAGTCCGGGTCGAGCTGGCGAACCCGGGCGAACGCCTTCTGTGCAGCCTGCAACTCATCTTCCTTGGAGAGTTCCATGGCGTAGGTGTAATTCAAAAAGACATCATCCGGATCGGAACGAAGTCGCTCTTCAATCTTTTCCCGGCGATTCATGAATTCTTTCTCCTCAATCTGTGCGAGGGCGTTCAGCTTTAACAGCCGGATCATAACAGGAGGACTGTTCAACGGCAGTCGCAGGACGGACTTGAATCAATCTTTCCCAGACAGCCGGATTCCCGAAGGGAACGGGGCTGCCTTTGCACAGACTTTCCCCATTTCCACATCTGTCAAATAGGTAATCTGTTCCTCGTCTGAAGAGCGGTTTCAAGGCATCTCTGACAGCGTTCCGATCTTGGGGCAGTGGAGCATCATGGACTGTGCACCTCCCCTGTGGCGAATGGAATTCGCCGAAGATTGGTTCGGGACAATTCAGGAACAGGCCTGCAGATGACGAAGCAATGCTGCCATGCCGGACTGTGCTTGGCCATGCTGCTCGTGTTTTTCCCTCGCTTTGGGCGAGCGGACGAACTCACAGTTGCCACCACCGCGACAACATCTTTCCGCAATACCGAGAGAACGCGGATTGTCGAGCGAGCCGAGCGGTCTTCGGTGAACATCCACACCGAGAAGCGGCAGCGCTCGATGGATGTTGTCTTCTCTGCCGGCAAGGCGACGAAGATCAACGGCATGGGAACCGGCATCATCATTGATGAGCGCGGTTACATCGTGACGAACTATCACGTTGTTCAGGACGTGGAACGCTTGCGGGTGACGACCTATTCCGGGACGGAATACGAAAGTCGCGTCTTGGCTTACGACTCTCGTGAAGACCTTGCCATTATCAAGATCGATCCTCGGGAACGGCTGGAAGTGGCCAACTTCGGCACCTCTTCGGATCTGATGCTCGGGGAAGATGTCATCGCCATCGGCAATGCCTACGGCTATGAGTCGTCTGTGACACGCGGCATTATCAGCCACCGCTCACGTGACGTCGATGTGAACGAAGAGCAGTCCTATTCCAATCTGATTCAGATTGATGCAGCGATCAATCCCGGAAACAGTGGAGGCCCTCTGCTGAATGCCGACGGGGAAGTGATCGGAATCAACGTGGCGATTCGGGCGGGTGCCCAGCGAATTGGATTCGCAATCCCCATCGATTCTGCACGGAAGGTGATCGCCCGGCTCATGAATGTCGAGCGCCACAACCAGACCTATCATGGCGTAATCACAAATGACGTGAAGAATGGCCCGGAACGCAAACTTGTGATCGAAAATATTCGTCCGGATTCTCCTGCAAACAGTGCAGGGCTGAAGGTCGGAGATGTTATCATCCAGGCAGGCGACGTCCGGGTTGTCGATGGTGCAGACTTCGAGCGGTCGCTGTTTGGGCGCCCGGCGGGGTCGGTCGTCCCCATCAAGGTCATGCGTGACGGGGAAATTCAGGAATTCCAGTTCCAGCTTGCAGAGCTGGCTGTCCATCGTCGACAGGCTGGGCAGCAGGTCGTCAGCCAGTCTCCGCCCTCTCTGCCGAATGTTGCAGCCGCTGCCGCGAACGACAAGTGCTGGGATTTGCTCGGAATGAGGCTGGAGAAAGTGGAATCCGGCTTCCCGCTTCCAAACCAGCCCTATCGCGGCGGGATGCGAGTGACAGCAGTCAAGTCCGGTGGACTCGCTGAGTCCAATGGAATTCAGAGCGGCGATATTCTTGTCGGACTCCATATCTGGGAAACCGTCAGCAACGACAACATTGAATATGTGCTGAACCATCCGCAGCTGAAGACCTTGGGGCCATTGAAGTTCTACATTGTCCGCAACGGAGAGACGCTGTTCGGGCACTTCAGAATCAACAGCATCGCCCAGCGGTAAGTCTGCGAGACATCGTTTAGGAGTGCCGTCTCCAGGCCGGAAACATTTCGGTGCGGGGCCGCTCTGATGGCTCTGCACCTGCATTTCCCTCGGGGAAACAGTTGTCTGAAATGCAGGGCGTTGTTTTGGGGAGTAAATTCGGTACAACCGTCAGTGGTTGCGGGAATTTCCCCTCCCCGTTCTTTTCCCAGGCCTCCTTCTTGACCCTGCTGAATTCTCCGGTTTAGGATCAGAGGGCGTCAGGTCCTGTCACATCGATCTACTCAAACCGTTGTGTCAGCAACGACCTGCGGTAGTGCAGCACTTAATCGGTATAACTGACGTTTCCCGAAGAAACGGTCGTTTTCAGTGAGAGTGCATGTTTGCCCCAGTTTCGGTCGATCTGACAGAAATCAGTTCTTGCGTGCCGTATTTGGCTGATTCCACGACACCCTGCGAATAAGGAACACCATCATGCATATCCTGGGGAAAGTCCTCCTCTGGCTGTGCGTGGTCTTGTTGATCCCGACGCTGGTCCTCATCACGATGACGCTGGATGTCCGTCACCGATGGCTGGCCGACGTTGCCGAACGACAGCGACGCGTTGAGAACGGACTGAAGCAGATCGCCGAGACGCAAAAGAAGGTTCGCAATCTGGAAGAGCAGCGTCAGGCACTGGTGCATGCCTGGGGTGATGTCTGGACTTCCCCCAATTCTCAGGTTCAGCAAGGGGCGGTGGGAGCACTGGAACTCGGAGTCGGTGCCAGCTCCGGCCTGCCTCATCGACGACAGGGCGCCGATGTCGACCCCCCGGTCTTCGTCTTTGCGGATACTCCAAACGGGTCTCAGTACCTTGGGGAATTCAACGTAACCGACATTCGCCCGGGACAGGCCATCGCCCGGATGGCTCGAGCACCCTATCCGCAGGAAACC
>CALLWY010000263.1 GCA_938015865.1 uncultured Planctomicrobium sp. | reverse complement strand
CATAGTACAGAGACCTTTTCCGAACAGGTTGGTTCGGCCCTCCATGCCCCAGTTCACCAGCGTGCCGGCTCCCTTATGGACCGGGGACAGCTCAAAGAACGCGTGATTCGTTCCCGGCACTGGCCTTCTGAAATCCAGCCGCATTCGAATCCATTCATGAGGTCGGGATTCTTCGATGGTCATGGTGCCGGCGCCCGCCTGATCATTTCCATCCCACGTCAGTGCCGAACCGACTCCAGATTCCGGCCCGGAAAATGAGACATTCTGGTTCGGGTCGAGCTTCGCGAAGGGGGACCATCGGTCCGTTTGTCGCAGGTCGTTCAAAATGGCGAAGACGACGTCAGGAGGCGCCTGAATCTCGGCGGTGCGCTCGATTCGAAATGAGGCCGGAATGAGTCCGATCCCCACCACGACCAGAACAACCACAATGGCAATTGCAAGGATTTTCTTCTTGCCCATTTTCAACTCCCGTCAGCGAGGCGCCCCAGCGAAGCTACCCCGAATCATTCCCCGAGCCCCACACCGTTCACGAAGTCAGCGCGGTTCAGTTACTGGACAATGACCATCCAGGAGACGCCGAACCGGTCAGTCAGCATTCCAAAACAGGGGGAAAAGAATGTCTTTGCCAGCGGCATGGTGACCTGTCCGCCGTCAGACAATCCCTGAAAATACTTTTCAGCCTGATCAGGATCAGACGCATAGAGAGCCAGAGTCACTCCCTGAAATTGAGTCTTCCCCTCGCAATCACAATCCGAGGCCATGAACCGTGCGTCGCCAACGCGAACGCTCACGTGCATCACCTTGTTCGCGTTCTCGGGAGGAACGGGACAATCCGGGTTTGGCTCCGGGGACTGATGAAATCGCAACAACATCTCCACTTCGGCACCGATCGCCTTCTTGTAGAACTCCAGAGCCTCGTCGCAGCGTCCGTCAAAGTTCAGATAAGGGGTGATCATCTGTGGCAACCTTTCGTTGAGGGCAAAAGTTCTTTCGTACGCGCATTGTGACCCGAGGCAGAGGAGTCTGACTCCTGGAAAATGTCTGCACTTCCGCGCAGCACGAATCTCCATCCGACAGATTTCTGTCCCTATCCTCTTCGCGGAAACAGGTCTCCGTCACGAAGATCCACACCGGGGCCACAAGGGAGGGGGAACCATCTGTTCCCCCGAATGCGAGCTTCGAAATGTTGTCGATTGAGCGAATCCGGATTCGACAGGGACCCACAAAAAAAGTGGAGAATTCAGAAACACAATCGGCCCCCCATCATTCCTGAGAGGTCAGGATTGCGGGGCGCAGAGGCTGTCTTTTCTCGTCAACCGGCGGTTTCAATATTCTTCTGCGGCTCTCTGGAACTCCACCAGAACCGTCGGGGAATCAATCCGAGGGCAACAAGGAGGAACTGGGAGATGACAAAAATCCCCAGCATCTTTAGCCGGCCTTCAGTAAAGCCGTAGCTGTGAAGTCCGACTCCCAGTTCATTCGTGCCAAACCAGGACCAGGACGTCACAACGTTTCCAATAATCGCCAGCAGGGCCAGTCCACGTTCCCGAACCATCCCGCCCCATCGGGCGTGGAGGATGAGGGCATTCCAGAGGACGATGATGAGCGCTCCGTTCTCTTTCGGATCCCAGCCCCAGAATCGCCCCCAGGAGTCATCGGCCCAGAGTCCCCCCAGCACCGTTCCCCAGAAGCTGAAGAACAGAGAGAAACAAACTGTTCCGTACGTCATCCGGGCAAGGGTATGTGCGGCCTGCGTGTTCAGCCGAGGCGTCAAGACTCCCTGCAGGACAAACAGGATCCCCAGGAATCCGGCGAGGAATGTGGTGGCATATCCCAAAGTGATACAGACGACGTGTGTCGCCAACCAGAACTGGGTGTCCAGAACGGCCTGCAAGACGACGAAGGTGTCCCCTTCCATTGATAGTGCATGGGCGATCCGCAGGGCGAGGAACCCCGCTGCCGAAGCAGCTACGTTCCCCAATCCCAGTCGGGTCATTGATTCCACAATGATTCCCCCCAGCACCAGCCCCCAGCTGATGAACACAGCGGACGAATACAGGTTCGTGACCGGGGGGCGTCCGGAGATATAGATACGAGCCGCCACCGCTCCGGTCTGGATAATCAGGATCAGAACGATCAGCCAGAATGAGGCACGTTCAAAAACCTTCGGCCAGACCATCCATCCGAGCACGCCAAGGACAAATGCGATGACGTACAGGAACGAACAGAGGTTGAACAGCGCCACGCGGTTGTACCAGGCTTCGAACCGGACCTTCTCAATCGGCAGATCTTCCGGATCGGCGTACTTCTGGAGAAGCGACTGATAGGCCTCCAGTTCCGAATTGAACTTGGCGACATCCCCTTCCTTGTAGGCTTCGATCAGGTTAATGAACCCTGTAATCGCTGCGGGAGTGGGAGCAGGGAACTCGCTGTAAAACTGGTTCAGGGTGTGGGCAATCGTGAGCGTTTCCCACTTTGTGTTCAGAGATTCGATGTTCTTAATGCGCTCGTCATCGACCCCAAGGTGTGTCGGGACGACTAGCGGAGGCGACGTCATGCTGGCGAACTGCTCGATCGATTCCTTTCCCTGCTTGATATATCCAAGAAAGTTCTGAACACGCCGGGCCATTCCAGGAACGGTCTTCGCATCTGGGGAGTCATCGGGCGGGAATTCAGGGGCACGACCCAGGGTCGATTCGAGAATCTGATACAGAAGAATCTTGTTCCCAGTCTCCACAATTTTCTTTTGCAGCGGAGTACGGTCTTTGACGTCGATCTGTGCGGCATCTCCGGCCTGTTTGGCGAACTCCGCAAACTTCGGCTTCAACTCGTTGATGGAATACGTGAAGCCCGGACGCGGAGTCAGTCCCAGTAACTGCAGGACCTCTTCGCTTTCGATACGAATCACCGGATAATCCCGAGCCTTCTCTTCATCCGCCATGATGTCGATCAGCCAGCGGATGGCCGGTTGCTTCTTCTTGTCGTCCGGCTTCATCTTGAACGACTGGTAATCCGAAAGAAGCATCAACGAGTTCCGGGCAAGGGTATCGAGTGGCTGAGCCCGCCCCTTGTACCAGATCGGAAGCTCTCCGAAGCCGGTCAGATTCATTGTTTCCTTCGGAGTCTTCACCGGACGTGTCCCCCAGAGGACACCAAGCGCAACAGACCCCACGACCAGTCCAGTGACAATCCAGCTGATTCGGTTCATCCGATCCCGGCCATCCGGCGTTCCGCTGTGAATCAGTTCCTCGCTGGGATCGGTGATCAGTCCCGGGGATGTGGTCTCACGCAGTCGCCGCTGGAGGAAACGGAGCAACGTGATTCCGAAGTGGTAAATCATCCCGACGACCACCATCATGCAGGCGACATACGGGGTCATCCATCCCACATTGTCCACAACTTGGAGCGTGGTTGATTTCTGATCGGGGCTGAAGCTCGCCTGATAGAACGTTTTCCCGGCGTATCGCATCGGATTGTTCATCCAGATGCGGTAGTCAAACTTCGTCTTGTTCTCCGGATCGTTCAGAGTGATGTAGGACGAAAAATCCCTGACTGTTGTCGTCCCCTTGTAGTCGTTCTTCTGGAAGTCGTTGAGCGTAATCTCATATGGATAATAAATCCGCCGGAACCGGAGCGAGATGTCATAGGACTTCCCGTCGACCGTGACTGTTTGAGGAGTCTCGGTTTCATTGAGATCGAGGAACGCCGTCAGCAGGAATGTCCCCAGATCCTTTCCGGAACGGTCCGTCACCTTGACGTAGGCACTCGGAACGTCGAACTTCGCATTCACATCTGTTCCCGTCGAGCCTGCCACAGGAACCGCGCGAATGACCGCTCCCACTCCGACTGTCGCTGGGTTCTCTTGAGACACCCCTTCCGGCAGCGGCTGCCGGGGTCCGAGGATTGTTGAGTTGGGATAGTATTCGATCACTTCCAGTTTGAAGGGGATACGGCTGTCATCGAGGATACCCCCCTTCTTGCTCAAGTAGCGTGAATCAACAACTGTCACGCTGACCTTGTTGTCTGCCCCCGGCTCTTCAATTGCAAATTCCACATCGCGCATATCGCGACTGAAATTGACTGTCCCCCCTTCCGGGATGTGCATCTGACTCTCGACATGCTGAAGTCCCACCAGAACTTCATAAGCCATGATCAGCAAGATCCCGGCATGCATCAGGACAATCCCACCCCGTTTGCGGAAGACCGCAATACACCCCGAGAGAAGGACTGTTCCAGCGAATGTCGCCTGGACCAGCTGATAGAGAATTCGCATCGTGGAGTCCGTCGCCACATCGAGCTGAAACGCCAGAATCGACGCAGCCAGAAGCCCCAGCCCGAGTCCCCCGAAAAGCCAGCGATGGGCAATCCGATCTCCCCCGGCTGTATATGCGAGATAGAGGCTCAACAGACTCAGGGCAAAGACTAGAAACTGCAACAGCCCCCACAGGGTGGAATAACTGATGACCGGTTGGTCCTGAAGCCCTTTTTCACCCGATCCTCCCATAATGACCAGCCAGGTGACGATAGCCCCAGCGGCGATGACTCCCCAGCCGATATACAGACGCTTTCCGGTCGCCTGCACTTTGAAACGGACCAGATGGGCCGCAAGGAGATTCAGGATCATCACAAGACCAATCACCCACCCTTTGGGGAACCAGATGCCGATCTCTGGAGAGATTTCGGGAGGCTTGTTCAGAAAGAACGCAGGAGGGAAGAACAGACGGAGTTCGATCCAGACAAAAAACTCCCGAAGCTTCCCAGACAGAGTTGGGGACTGGGACAGGTTCCTGAATTCAATCCGGAAGTAATCATGGATCACCTTCCAGATGTCATCATTCACCTGCGCAAATGTCCCTGCCAGGACGATAAAGATTCCCATCAGAAACAGGACAACAGTCAGTCTCAGGGAAGCCAGTGGACGCAGGACTTTCTGAATCGTGTCCCAAGCTCCCGACGGCGTCGATTCAGCAGGACCCGGAGCGTCTGTCGACTTGTCTTCAAGAACGGTGGCCATCGTAGTTTCTCACTTTCGAATCGAAGCGCCAATTCGCCGGAAGCTTCGAGCTGACTCCGTTGTCATGCGCCGCCTGACAAAAATACGCCTGGCCGATGATGTCCCCGTCGGCTCATGCTCTGTCCCGCCGGATGCAGACAACTTATTTTTCAAACTTGATGGATTTCAGAAACTCCTCAAACCGAGACGTTTCCGCTGCCACAGCATCATTGGGGCCCTGCATCTTGAAGAACCACTTGCTGTCCCCATCCGGGACGATCGCTGCGAGGATCGTCTGCTCCGGACCGACAGCTTCATAGTACGCCCCCGCCAGTCCTCCGATGTCCATCTTTCTGGCAGACTTTTCCAACTCTTCTTCGGTGAGTGGGTCCAGTTTCACCTGGCCGCGCCAGCGATTGACATTGGCGAGTGCATCCCCTCCTCCCGGGAAACGGGAGACACTCACATCAGCGATACCAGCGTCGTTCTTGACTTCGAACGATGCCAGACGCATCGCATTTCCAGCATTCTCCTTCCACCCCTCCGGAGTCTTGTACTCAAAGGGAGGTTTTGAAGCAGCAGCCGGAGTCTGCGGGGGATTGACCGGTGTGGTCACTTCAGGGGGTAACAGAACGACCGCCCCAAGGATTCTCTGCTCCCCTTTTTCCGGCATCTCGCCCAAGAGGTTGACCATCACAACGGCAAAGGAGCTGAGAGGAACAATCGTGATTTCCCCTTTGGAGCGTGCGTCAATGATCCAGTTCTCGTCATTGGAATAGGGTTCAAGACCGAGTTGATCCCGCCAGCGATTCAGATTCGCAAGCAGATACTGGTCATATCCTCTCGTCGGTCCCGGAAGCGAGGAGACAGTGACTTCGAGCGCAGGTTCAGTCTCAGCAATCTTGATGGTCTGATGTCTTGGTGGCGGGCCAGATGAAACGGTCCACCCCTCAGGAACGTCATAGTGTGGGTTCCCCTGCGGATCGAAGATCACAGATTTGACCAGCTGCGAGAATGGGACAACCTGCTTGAGAACTTCGTCGGCCGGACCGGTCAGTTTGAAGAACCACGCCGGGGGATTCTCCGATTTGGCTCTCGGGATTAACTCGTTTGAGTTCGATTGAGGAATCCGTTCAACCGTATATTGCCGGATTCCATCGTCTCCTCCGCACCCCGACAGTCCGGCCAACAGCAGCAGAAGGATCGCAGAAAGAGAGATCATGTCCCCAAACGATTTCATGCGACGGGACAGAGACCAACTCGTTTCACACTGCATCATTGATTTCATTTCTCTCAGGCGGGCCCGCGCAGGGAAGTGTCGCGGTGACATCAGGCGGGGATACAGACGAAGACAGTTTTTCGTTGCTGAATGTCTTTTGGACTTTCTGGCGAGCTTCGCCCGCTCCTGAACACAGCTCAATATCCTGTCGACTCTTATGAAAAGAATACAAAAATGACGCCCTGAAGTATATCTTTCTCAAGTCGGATTTCCCTGATGAGAGATCCTGAGATCCGATTTTGGAAAATTTTGGAACGCAAAACTTCAGTCTTTTTCATCGGAATGCCGTCTGTCAGCCGATTTTTGAATGAAGCCCTTGTACAGACTCTCCTTCCCCTACAAGGCAACTTCCCCTTCAATCCGAAGAAGTTATGAACCGGATCTGCCGATGATTTCGGGTATGACGGGCGATTTGAGGGCTGCGCTGCCGGAATTCGCCTATCGCCTCTGATCTGAATCATTGAATGGTGAGGGCGGCTTTCGTGACGACGAGCTGTTCGTCTTTCTCCAATGCTGTCATCGCTGAATGGATTCCCTGATCAGTCCAAAGTGACAATGTGGAAGGATGTTCCAGGATGGCAAATCAATCACAACCTCAATCGAGGCGTCACTTCCTGACACAGTCGCTGGCAACCTGCACAGCGATTGGAACGACGACACTTCTCGGCCCCCAGCTCTTTGCCGACCGGATTGAAATTGCTGGAAAAATTGCCGAAACGGACGAGACACATGTTCTGGCTCCCGCCCTCAAACTGGCCAGCGAGAGCCTGAAATCACTGGATCAGCTTAAAGATTACACATCGATTTTCTCAAAGACGGAGCGAATCGGCCGAAACCTCATCCATAGTCGTATGGAATTGAAGCTGAGGGAAACTCCGTTCAGTGTCTACGTGAAATTCCTTCAGCCCAACGCGGGTCGGGAAGTCCTCTACGTTGAGGGGACCAACAACAATTACCTGCGGGTGCGTGATGTCGGTTTCGCATCACTGGCGGGGACGCTGTCGCTCGACCCCAAAGGGAATACAGCGATGGATGGAAACCGCTATCCCATTACCAGCATCGGGATGCGAAATCTGCTCATCAAGCTGGTCGAAACCTGGCTGGCGGAACGGGCGATTCCGGGAATGGCTGTGAACATCTTCCCCAACACGCGGATGGACAATCAGACTTGCCAGATGATCGAAGTCTCCCATCGGCAGCATCACCCGGGAGCAAAATTCCAACTGACTCGGCTGTTCATCGACACCGAACACCAGTGGCCGATTCGGCTCCAGGCGTTTGATTTTCCCGGGAATCGGGACAAGGAAGCCCCACTCGCGGAAGATTACTTCTATGCACGAATTCAGCCGAATGTCGGCCTGACCGATTTTGACTTCAGCACGAAGAATCCGAAGTACCGGTTCTAGAAGGTGTTTGACTATCGCTGCTGAATCAGATGATGTTGTGGTCTGCTGAATGGAACAAAACAAAAACGCCCCGGAATGCTCCGGGGCGTTTTTTAATTCCTAGTGACGAATTCCATGGCTGGAGCGAACCGATTTGGCAAGCTCACAGTAGAAGTGACAGCAGCTGGCTCCAGAAAACCCCTTCACCAGCAATGGCAAACAGGTGCTCCCGCCGAACAGGACACATCAAAGCGTAATCACACCTTGCTCCTGTCACTCTTCTTCTTCGCTGTCGTCCAGATCGTCGTCTTCATCCTCGAAGTCTTCGCCGTATTCATCTTCGAGGACCGCATCTTCATCCAGAATTTCTTCCTCATCGTCCAGAATCGGAGCGACGTCATCCGTCGGCTTGGCGGAGTCGGAAATGGATTCCTTGATTGGCTGAATGAAGTACAGCTTCTTGCTCTTGGATCTCAGCAGGGCCAGCCGCTCTTCTGCCTTTTCTCGTTCGTTCCAGAGAAAGCGGCCTTCTTCTTTCAATGTCCCGCTGAACACCCCCCACATCAGACGCTTCCGCTCTGGGGCTTTTACCTTGCGCTTGCGAGCTGCGGACGACTTCGCGCCTTTTTTAGCGGCTGCCTTCTTCGTCGTGCTTGTCTTGCCCTGCTTTTCAGCGGCCTCATATTCGCGCCGCTTGTCCAGAAGTCGCTTGGAAGCCATTCGGGTTCCTTAAACAATCAAGTTGAGCCACAAATTGAGCTGATGGTCTTCATCGGCACAGACCAAACCGCACCGGAAATCTCGTCAACACGGACTGCCGGATTGCGAACAAGACAGTTTCGCAGGTGGATGGCTGGAAGTCAATTGGGGGAAGGGGATTCAGCCTCTCCCAACAGATCAGGCCATCAATGCCGAACGATATGATTCGGAGCCAGACGCCCATTCGGAAAATCAAGTTTCGCATTCGATGTGGCTATTTCTCTCCGCAAACCATCTTAATCCTGACGCTGTTTCATGTTAAAAACAGTAGCGAACCCGATTCACGAAACCTGAAGACGTCCTGAATTCGGACATATCCATATGGAACGATGGGGCAAAGCAAGATGACCACGATGGAAGATCTCTGAGACCAAGTGATCATATTGCCAGGGAAATTATTGATGCGATCGAATTCCCCACGCCAGAAACCGTTTCCCTTCAAGGGATTATTTCACTTCATCTTTAAACGGGAGCTTCCGCTCGAATCGGAGACATCCCTATTTATCTTCGTGAATCTGCTCGATTTCTTTCTGACCTACTGGGGACTGTGGCACGGCTACTTTCGTGAATCGAACCCGATCGCCCGTTGGTTTCTGGATGGATGGGGGCTGATCAAGGGGCTGTTGATGTATAAGCTGGTGCTCGTCGCCGTTGTCTGCGGCATCGCCCAGATTGTGGCACTGGAACGGCCCCAGACCGCGCGGCGGCTCCTGCTGGGGACCAGCCTGATGGTGGGAATCGTCGTGATCTACAGCCTGCGGTTAATCCTGCTCCACGGAGGAGTCCTGCACGCCGAGGAGTCGGGCTTCGAGTTCCTGGACACGATCCAGTGAAACGCCCCGAAGCAAAAAGACCTTTCGGGAATTGGTTCCTCCAGAATGGAGTTCCACCTGCGACGCAGCCAGACCGCACGCTTTGGCGATCTGCTTTTGAATTTCGACGTTCGCTTTTCCCTTCTCAGGAACCTGACGGACGGAGATTTTTAGACGCCCGTCATGCACGCCATTAATCTGGTCTTTTCTGGCCCCTGCATTTGCATGAACCGGGAGCAGGAGCCCATCGGAAGTCTGTCTCCAGTCGAGTCGGCTCATGTCTCGATGCACCCTTCAAACAGGGAACTTCCAATGCGGACAATGGTCGCCCCTTCCTCGATGGCAATTTCGAAGTCGTGGCTCATTCCCATCGAGAGTTCTGAGAATGGAATCTCCGGCGATTGTTGTTGAAGTTCCTGGCGAAGTTGCCGTAGCCCGGCAAACGTCCGACGAATCACCGGCTCCTCATCCGTAAAAGGGGCCATTGTCATCAGCCCGATGGGGCGAACATTGGGAAGCGACACCAGATCATTCCACTCCCGGCGAAGGGTCTCTGGTTCGAACCCCGATTTACTCTCCTCACCCGAGATATTCACCTGAATCAGCACAGAGGGTTTCAGATCCAATTCCCCGGCAATTCGACTGATACGTTGCATCAGGCCTAAGGAATCGACCGAGTGAATCAGACAGGTGGCGGGAAGAACGCTGCGGACTTTGTTGCTCTGGAGCTGACCGATCAGGTGCCATTCCACCGGAGTTGAGCAGAGCTCCGCCAATTGCCCTGCCCGACTCAGAAGCTGTTGGGGCCGATTCTCCCCAAAGACCCGTAGCCCGAGATCGGGTAGCAACGCCACCAGTTCCATGGGAGCAGACTTTGTGACGGCCACAAGTTGCACCTCGCTTGCATCCCGCCCGGCACGGGCACAGGCCGCACGAATCCGTTCATGAATCCTCTGCACATTGTCCCGCAGCCGGGAAAGCAGCGCATCAGCGGGCAACATCACCTGATCTCTTGGAAGACGAAAACTCAAGTCTTAAGGACAGACGTCAATCCAGTCATGCATCGTCAATCGGGGTGACGGCACATGCAAAACTGGTTGAACCTCATCCGGATTCTCTTCCGCAACCACAGTTTTCGTCAAATCGGGCAGAAAAAAAGCCCGAAGCGGGAAGAATCACGAGGCTCAGCGGCCCCCATTCTTCAGGCTTTGGGCTTCTCCTGCAACAACGGCAGCCAGCGGATTGCTGCTGCACATCGGGCAAATCGAAAAGGCTGGCCGTCTCAAACGACCAGCTTAAGTACTCATTTTCATTGATCGAGGTGAGCGAATATCAAGCGCCCGGACGGAGTCGGGAGTATTCCGTCAAGACTTCATACAGGTCTTCCGGAACCTGCACTCCGTCGTCGGAAAAATCACGCAACCAGGTCCGGTGCGCACGTGAGGCTTCGTCCAGGATGTTCATCAATTCCCCGAAGGAAATTGTCATCTGAGGAACGTCCTCTACGTCCATCTGATCACCGGTGTAGAGCCGCAATCTGGGTCTCATTGTGAATCCTCCATGATCCTCAATTGGTGCTGATCGCGTCCGGCCCTCTTGTTCAGCATCCATTCAAAGGAGTTTTTCGGCAGATTCTTCGGGAACACTTGAAACGCAACGGATCAAATCCCCAGTTTGTTCGTTCTTCTCGATTCCATCGGAACAATTCAAAATTGATTGAAGAATTGCTCCGGGAATGCAATTCCGTTCACATGCCACCGACTTGATGCGAACGCGTGCGTTCCCCCATGGAACCCTCAACCGAAATGCAGTCAAAAATCAACAGGTCATTACTCCCTGACCTGACGATTTTTCCAGCAACTCGAAGACGATTCCGGGTTCTCTTGCGTCCATGCCGCAGACAAGAGAATGTGTTGTGCTTCCAGGGACGATCGATTTCCTCCATTTTGCCGTAGCCAATTCGGTCAGCGAGAACTTCCCGCTGATGGAATCCGATCTTCTGGTGTGATCCGCCTGCGCAAGCAGTCGCATTTGGAGTTTTCAGGGACGAACGATGGCCGTTTCCACGAAGAATGAATCCAGTTACGTCGCTGACGATATCGAAGTGCTTGAAGGACTTGAGCACGTTCGAAAGCGTCCCTCCATGTATATTGGCGGGGTTGATTCGCGGGGACTCCACCATCTGATCTGGGAAATTGTCGACAACTCCGTCGACGAATATCTGGCGGGACACGCGAACGAGATTACGGTGACCCTGCATAAGGACGGCAGCTCCATCACCGTGGAGGACAATGGGCGGGGAATCCCGGTTGATGTTCACAAGAAAACGGGGAAGTCCGCACTGGAGCTGATTCTTTCCACCCTTTATGCGGGAGGAAAGTTTTCCGAGAAGAACTACCTTCGCAGCGGGGGACTGCATGGAATCGGGTCGTCAGCGGTCAATGCCCTGTCAGAAACGTTGATTGCCACCGTCTGGCGGGACGGATTCGAATGGAGACAGCGGTTCAAACGTGGCAAAGCAACTACCAAGGTCGAAAAGGTTCGGCCGTTTCGCGGGCACGGAACCTCAATCTTCTTTCGTCCAGACGATGAAATCTTCCGACGGGTCCAGTTCAACTCCGACACCATTCGTCAGCACCTGGAAGACATCTCCTATGTTCATGGGGGGCTGAAGATCACGTTTGTGGATGAAACAAAGAACGAAAAGTTCCTTCTGCATCATCCCGATGGAATCGCCGCCTACCTCGACAAGATCATTGCAGACGATAAACGGAAGCCCATTCACGACAACACGTTCTCAGCAGCCAAGGACGAAGGGAAAATCCGGGTTGAAATGGTGCTGCGATGGACCGAATCGACTGACGAGCACATTCGCAGCTATGTCAACGGGATTCGGACGCGAGGGGGCGGAACCCACGAGTCGGGCTTCCGTTCCGGGATCGCGAAAGCGGTCAAGAACTTCATGGATGTCCATGACATCAAGACCAAAGGACTGACGATCACTCCGGATGATATCCGGGAAGGACTCGTCGGGATCATCTCGGTTTTTCATAACGATCCCATGTTTCAGGGACAGACAAAGGATCGGCTGAATAACCCGGAGATGACCTCTCTGGTCGACAATATGGTACGGATCGGCCTTGAGAGCTGGCTGAACGCGAATCGCACCGTCGCGGACGTCGTGGTCGGGCGAATCATTCTGGCTGCTCGAGCCCGCGAAGCGAGCCGGGAAGCAGTTCAGGAAGTCCGACGCAAAGGGGCCGGCACCCGGCGAAGCAACCTTCCGGGAAAACTGCTGGACTGCCGCTCGACACGTCCGGAAGAATGTGAACTCTTCATCGTGGAGGGGCAGTCGGCCGGTGGAACCGCTGCCAGCGGACGGGATTCACGCACACAGGCGGTTCTTCCGCTCAAGGGAAAAATTCTCAACACCGAATCGCTCTCGCTCAGCAAGATTCTCCAGAATCAGGAAGTGAAGGATCTGGTGGAATCACTGGGGACAGGCATCGGTCCCCACTTCGATCCACACAAATTGCGATACCACCGCATCATTCTCCTGATGGATGCGGACAGCGACGGCTATCACATCAGCACGCTGTTGCTGACCTTTTTCTTCCGACATATGCCGGAGCTGATTCATCAGGGGCGACTGTTCCTGGCGCAGCCACCGCTGTACAAGATTGAAGTCGGCAAGGAACGGTATTACGCCCGGGACGACGCTGCCAAGGAGGAGATCCTGTCCCAGCTCCCTGCGAACCGGACCTATGATGTCCAGCGATTCAAAGGGCTGGGGGAGATGAACGCCTCCCAGTTGAAGGAGACGACACTCGACCCGGCCACACGAACACTTCTGCGAGTTGAGATTGACAGCCTGGTCGATGCTGATGCAACCTTTGCTCGTTTGCTGGGGAAAGATGCTTCGGAGCGTTATCGCATCATCATGGATGAAGCTGCCGAAGTGGACGATCTGGACCTGTAAACACAGCAACGGGAGCAGAACTGACGCATCGGGAATCAGAAAGGGCTTTCATGAAGACCGAATTCACGGAAGCCAGATCTCCCGGTGCACTCAGCGAAGCGACTCCGACGCAGATGAACGGCACATGAGCCGTGGCGGTGTGGCGATGATGTGAGTCGCCCGCTACCCGAGCTGACATTCTCTCAGGAAAGTTAAAACGACGATGGAACCAATGGATCAGGATTCCGGGTCGATCTACAAAGACCGTTCCTTCTGGGGAATGACACTGACCCAGTTTCTGGCAGTGTTCAACGACAATTTCTACAAGCAGACCGTCATGCTGGCCTGCGTGGAAATGGAAAACAAGTCCCCAGGCTGGACCTGGAAAAATCAGGCGCTGGCGACAATCGTCTTTACGCTTCCGTTTATTCTCTTCTCCGGGTACTTCGGGTATCTCGCGGATCGATACAGCAAGCGTTTCATTATCGTCCTCTCCAAGTTGGCAGAGGTCGGAATCATGTTGCTTGCGATGGTGGCCTTCAATCTGGAGAACTGGCCGCTGATGTTCATTGTGCTGTTCCTGCTGGGAATTCACAGCACGATGTATGCCCCTGCCAAATATGGACTCCTGCCCGAACTCTTTTCTGAATCGAAACTGCCCAAAGTAAACGGGCTGTTTCAACTCAGCATGTTTGTCGCCATCGTGCTGGGAATCGGGAGTGCAGGAGTCGCTGCCGAAAGGGTCGGAAATGCAGTGGTCACGATGATCTGCATGGCTATTGCGACAGTCGGGTTCTTTACATCACTCCTGATCAGAGACACTCCCGCTGCCCATCCTCATCTGAAGTTTGACCGATCGGGGGTCTTCATTAACCCGGAAACACGCAAAGTGATCTGGGCCGACAAGCGGCTTCTCGCAGGCTTGTTGGCAACGTCCGTGTTCTGGGCGACCGGCGGACTGGTGTACCCGCAGGCGATTAATGAGGTTGGAATCACCCAGCTTCAACTCAGCAAGGAAGTCACCAGTTACATGGCAGCCGGAACGGGTCTGGGAATCGCCGTGGGATGCGTTCTGGGAATGATGTGGTCCTACGGGATGTTCAATGCCCGGCTGGTCCGCTTGGGAGCCCTTGGGATGTTCCTCGGTCTGGTAGCACTTGCCCTCCCCGGTCCATTTCATAACACGCTGCTCGGAGCGGGCGGAACAGGGACCGCACTCATCTGGCTGGGGATCTGCGCCGGAGTGTACAACGTCCCGCTACAGGTGCTGATTCAGGCTCGCGCACCGGAAGACCACAAGGGACGCGTCATCGGAGTGATGAGTCTTGCTAACTGGATCGGGATTTATTTGTCTGGAGTCCTGCTTCTCATCCTGAAACCACAACTGGTCCGCTGGGGGCTTCCGATGAACCTGCTTTTCGCAGCGGGTGCCCTGTTCTTCCTTCCGATTCTGCTGTTCTACCACCCTAAATCAGAGGTTCTGAAGTCGTATATCCCACATGGAGAAGCTCCCCCAGCTCCGGCAGAAACGGCCGCGGAGCAATAATTTTACATTTTGCGACATTCAGGCTTTTCGCCTTGGACAAAAGGTCTCTTTTCTGACAGGTCCCGGCGAAAACATAGTGAATCGAATGCGATCCATTCCGGACACGCCTTGACATTTGTCAAAGGACAGGGAGAATCTTGAGAGGGCAGGTGCCATCCAGCAGCACCCAAGTCATTTCGTCAGATTCTTTTCCTATGATTGCCCAGCTGATTCCCGTCGATGGCAGCAAGCCTTTTCTGATCACCCGAGATGTCACTCTCGTGGGTCGAAAACAAGGCCTTTGTGACATCGTTTTGCCCCATAACAGCGTCTCCAAGCTCCACTGCGCGATCGCAAGAACCGACGGACTTCTGTTCATTCGGGACTTGGGGAGTACAAACGGGACAAAGGTCAACGGACAGCGGGTCACACGTGGTGCTCTCCTTCCGGGGGACGAACTCAGCTTTGCCAGCGCGAAGTTTCGAGTCCATCTTGGACCGAATCTCGCTCCACCGGGAATCCATACCGCTCACACCGAAGAATTGGACCGCTCGTCGCTGGATGCCCATATCGACGAGAATAGCGGATTCGAATTTGTTCCCCACGGAGACAGCCTGCGGTAATTCCGTGCCTCTCGCAGCTGAATCTCTTTTGTTTGAGAGCCAGCATCAGGCAGCATGTTGGCCGAAAATCGCCGTGTGACGTAGGGGCGACTCTTTCAAAACCACATCGAGAATCTCTTCAGCAGACGTGGTCAACCAGTTCCACGCGGGATGATTGGCGTCCGGGGCGGGTAATTCCAGCGCGCCGTCATAGTCCCAGGTGAGGGACATCTTCGCCATCCCCGCACGCTCCAGGTGCCAGGCATTTGTGTACTGTTCCCACTGCCCTTCCAGCGGAACAGTGAGGCATGGCTTCTTCAGCAAAAACGCCTCCAACGGCGTTGTGAGACCACTGGTGACCAAAGCGGCCCGGCACGTGGCAAGATCAACCATCATCTGATGGCGATCGCTTGGTTGCATCAGGACGTGACCGTGCCAACCCCGGGAGATCTCCCCGGGGTATCCGTAGACCCGAACCGGAATTTTCCGGCGATTCGACCATTCAAGAAGGCGGTGGATCTCTCCATTCCCTGTATGGTGATAGTTGTAAATGAACAAATGTTCTCCCTCCGATACTGGAAATCTCAGGAGATTGTTCCGAATGACCGGGGGAAGGCATCGATGCGAATCGGGGGAATAATGGAACCCGTGGAACCGGGTCGCCCCCATGGTAAATGTGCGGATCATCGTCCCGATCATCCTCTGTTGAAGGGTGATGGGGACCGGCGGAAGAGGAACATCCGGATCGAGCAGGGCGACCTGACGACACATCGAGACCACTTCACAACGTGCCTGCAGAAAAGGACTTCCTGTGAGTGGTTCGAAGTCGGAGATGATCAGGTCCGGCTCGAACTCCTGAACGACCTTTCTGAGTTCCTGCAGACCCCGAAACGTTTGCGGGAGAGCCCGACTCCAATTCCTGACGGTCTGAAAGTAGTCCGTCTTTCCTTCACGAAGCACGTAAGGGAGTCCCGGGAAATGGCGATGCCATCGAAACTGATAAATGGACGGAGGTTGCGGCCCAGAGCTGATCACGCGAACCTCGTGCCCCCGTGCTTCCAGCATCGGAACAAGTGTCGCTGCCTTGGAGAGATGCCCCTGGCCTTGAGTATTGCAACCGTAAATGATGCGCACGGATGTGGTCTCTTGGTCGATTCCGCCGGGTCCGTGGCGCTGGAGACAACAGGAACCCGTTCATCGAATTGATGAAACAGGAACATTTTCTTCTTCGACTTTTCGACTTCAGTCGAATTCGCTCAAAAGGATTCAATGAGTTCGGCAGAGGTGACCAGAGAAATTAGGGCATCCAGTTAACTTTCCACAGAATCTACGAGCCACCTCATTTCAACCAAACTACGCAGTCTCTCCATGCAATCCCATCGAATTCCCTAAAATCGTCACATTTTCACAAGTTCCGCTTCCTGACTGTTCGATAAAGACGTGTCGGATGAAGCTTCAGACCAATGCAGATGGACTTTGCGTCGCAGGCTTCAATCCCACCGCAATCGATCAAAATCGTCTCGCTGTGAGCAGATTTTGAGCAGCGCGAATTTCTTGGGCTGTGGTCGGAGGAAATCGGCCACGCCGGGTCATCGCAGCACCTGGAGGCGATCGGATGACAACCTGGAAGAGTCAGGTCAGAAAATGGGGCTTGTTCGCATTGTTGCTGGTTGCAACAGTGCCGAGCAGCGGATGTTATGGGACGTATCTTTACCTGATTAAGGATGCGTTTATTGGGGGTTGGTTCTTCGGATCGACCGCTCCAATTCCGGTGACCCCGTACTTTAGCCAGCAGATTGAAGACACCTACTGGGAAGAAGAGCGCTACAAACGCGTTCCGATTCTCGACCCGATTGAAGGGGAAAATGCCCCCCTCTTCTGTCTTGACCCACCACGTCCAGACGAAGTGATGCGGGCACTGCCGGATGACGTTTCCGGTGGCGTTCCATTCCTCGCAGAGACCTTCCGGAACAATGTCCGCATTGTTGTCGAAAAAATTGTCGACCGTGTGGATGAACCCCGCTTCTTCCCACAAGTGGGTCCGGCACGACTCCATCACTGTCACTACAAGTGCACGGTCTACTACGAGAAGACAATCCGTTCCAGCTGGCCGGTTCCATTTACCCACGTCGACCAGGTGGAAGAAGTGGTCTACATCGACCACGATTACCTGATCCGCGTCGCGGGTCCAGGTCACCAGCTCTGAGATCACCCAGATCTGATTCTGGTTGCCAATTCAAATCGCCTCAGCCCGTTCAGTGTTGAACGGGCTTTTTTGTCGTTTCAAGACAAACACACTCGTCTGGAACGATGCGGCCAACTGATGCCCCGGCATCAGGACGCGATCCCGCAGCTCTAGCGGGCAACGTCCGAACAAGTTTGACCAACCGGAGTGGATTCCTTACCGTTCTCTGTTTTGACCCAGAATGCTCTCGCCGGGATTGATTGATCCGGTGATTTCAGAGGGCATACATCCGACGTTCGTCAGGATTCACGTCCGATGCCTTACAACAGTGACGATGACATCCCTATTCATCCCGCGACCATGCGAGGACGGGATTGGCCCTGTCTGCGGCAGTTTTGCCTGATTGTCGAAAACCGAGTCGGGCGATTACACGAACTTCTCAAGCATCTGGAGAAGCACGACCTGCGGATCGTTGCGTTGAGCATCGTCGACACCACCGACTACTCCGTGATTCGGGTCATGGTGGATGATCCAGACCGCGTCCGGGAAACGCTGTCGTTGTCCGGGTTCATGTTCCTCGAAAATGACATTCTTGGCGTTGAACTCCCAGATGAGACAGATCCCTTCGGAATGATTTTCCGAACGCTGATGGCTGCGGAAATCAACATCGCCTACACCTATCCCATTCTCTACCGCCGGGCCCGGCGCGGAGCGATTGCGATCCATGTTGATAACATGGAAACGGCCCGTCAGATCCTGCAGGATCACGGATTTCATCTCCTCACGGAGAACGATTTGCTCAGCGATGACTTCTTCTAACAGTCCAATTGGAAGCCTGATCAAATCGACGTTGTAGGGGCGATTGGGATCAGCACCCGTAGCGTGCAACACTCCTCAGCAACGCGCCCATCTGTCTCCCCCATCAAATATTCCGGTTATAACGAGTTTGACACCACAAAATCGGAAAAGATGGCCGGTTCGATTCATGTGAGGTGAAATAGTAAATCCGCTTCCGGGATTACGTCGAATTTGATCCTGAACTTCCGCGTATTACTCGAACTATCTGCGGAAGATTCAAGCGTCCCACCGTCAAGGAGGCGGTCGGGCCGATTCGGGAATCCAGGGAGGGGACAGATGATTTCCAAGCAGATTCAGGCCACCGTCGCAGCGATCATCCTGAACATGTGCGCTGTGTCCGTGACCAACGTAGCCTCCGCTCAGGACTACGCAACTCCCGGGTCTCCATATGGGGATGGGCAAATTCAGCAGACCCGTGGCGTCGTGGTGGAAACCCCTTCTCAACCGGGGACCTACGTGCCCGGTGGGCAGTACCCGCAGCTGAACGCTCCGCTGTATCCGAGCCCGGTTCAATACACTCCCCCCTGGAACGGTGGAACGATCATCACCAATCAGGCGTTCGCGCCTCACGAGATGCTGTATCCGCACACTTATCATGCGATGTATCCCCCCTTCTATTACAAGGTCCATGGGGGGTGGTTCTGGACTCCGTTTGGATTCCGTCAGCATGAACACTGGAAACTTCAGGGAACTGAAGTGAATGTGAAATATCGGTCTCACTACCCCCTCTTTGGAGGGTGGCACCCTCCGGTCATTCGCTAATGCGATTGACCTTTGTGCCGGGCAGGAATCAGGGACATTCTGCAAAGGGACCGACACGGGTGTCGGACCTGTTGCAGCGAACAGAGCATGTCATTCTCCGAGAGCCATACTCGCGGAAATGGCGGACCTGAGCAGGACTAAAAGAAAAGCCGGATTTTTATCCTGTCAACCTGGAGAAGCCCCGCACAACCGGTAATTGACCGACGCAGCGAAAGACTGTCACCGGATTCACTCGATACTTTCAGACGATTTGCTCTGATCGAACATGCTGTAGGGTTTTGTCAGCAAGAGATTGTCGACTCCATACAGCAAAACGTGTCTCAAACAGATCACACGGAACAGATCCACAGGACTGTGCGGGGCATACAAAAACAGACCAGGACATTTCTGGTTGCACGAGGACACGTCCGCAGGAGCCGTTCAAACAAAATGGCTCCTTCCGGAGCCGAAAACAGGTCGCCCGAACGAAGGGCCCGACTGCTGAATTTCAGTACCCTCTCAGGATGAGAATCATGATGACAGCCTTTCGTGGATGGAGCTTGGGATGTGTCATCGCGGGAGCGCTTGTGATGGCTGCTCCTGTGTCGGCACAGGATTCCGAAGGGGTCGTCCGCCTGGGGAATCGTTCCGCAGACGGAGTGATCCGAATTTCGGACCGCAACTCCATCGAAGTCGTTCGAGGACAATCTCACGAATCCGACTCCGGGAGTCCGGCGAACATCGCTCAAACCACTCATTGCGAAGTCGATCACGGACTCGCAGGGAGTGGGTCTGAAGTGATCTATTCTTCCGATTGTCCTCCGGGGGATTTTGAAGAGTGCCGAGGGTGTCGGAAGCACCACAAGTGGTACTCAAAATGGCTTGGATGGCACGACGACAGCCACGGAGACTGGTTTAACGGAAAGTGCAAAAACCACGGACCGGCACGTCCCCTCGCTGGGAAGTATCACATTGTGTATCCGGTTGATCCGAGCTACTTCGATCAGCGGGATGGTCAGGTCTATGCCGCCCCCGGGTATGGTGGCCCGGTTTCCGTTCCTTTGGCTCCCGTGGTCCATCACACCTACAACTATGGTTGGGGAATTCCTTCGAGTCGGCTGACACCGGTTCTTCACCCCGCCACACGGGCTCCCATATCGCAGTACCCCAGCCCATATCCAACGGCACCGATCGCCCGCTAGTGGTGGACATGTTCGGGAACCAGAAAGTCATCTTCCCGAACAGCAGAATGGATTTCTTGAGTATTGGTCGGCATTACTCCTCGACGACGGAAAGCGGTCATGTCTTCAATCTTCGCAAAACTGGCTCCCTGTGTTTTTGCTGGGGGAATTGCCCTGACAGCCTCGACCTCGGCCATGGCACAGTCTTTTGACACTGCGGGGATTATCCGCGTGTCCGATTCGGTTCCGGTGACTTCCACACCATCCGGGACTCCCGTTAGCAGCTACTGCCCCAATGGGGGAAGCGTCGATGGGGACACTGTGTACTCAAGTTATCCGGGGGATGGGACCGTCAATAAACATGGCGGATACCGGTTTATGCCTCCGGTGAAGCGTCCCATCTACCGAACTCCGGTCTCATATCAAAAAGGTTACCCAGATGCTTGGACCGGTCAGGGAGTATATGGGCAGGCTCCCGCCTACCAGGCTCCGACAGTCTACATGCCGACTGATACGACGCAGCTCGGGTACTACTATCAGGCTGTCCCGTACTGGCAGCCGAGGCCGGGAATGATTCCGCAACCTCCCGTTCCATCCCAGTGGCATACGACAGTCGGCCAGATGCAGTACTATGGCCATCACCCTGCTGGGTTCATCTATGGCACCGCTCCAACCGCGGTTCCCCATACCCCAGCTCCGGCACCATGGGATTCCAAAGGACTTCCTCCCGAGCCGACACCAGTGGAGTCGTCACACATCCCGCCTGGTCCTGTCTCCGTTGAGCTAAACGTCGCGACTCCGGTCGGACTCGAACGAACATCCGGCAGCCCCAACTTGTTGCCAATTGAGTGATTCTTGGGCCGAACGACGAATTCAAAATGCACAGCCTGCCATGGAGATATGGTGGGCTGTGTTTGTTTTTACGGGAGTCATTCTGAGAAAAGTTCTTCTGAACTCTTCTGTCAGAGCAAAGTGATTGTTGGCAATCGGGCTGAAATTTGCCAGACTGAGTGACGGACATCGGCTCGCTCACGATGGCGCGGCTGTCCAATCACTGCAGAGACCGATTCCCACTGTTGGGGGGTGGGGAATCCCGCTTTCTGCAGGCAAATGCTCTTTCTGATTCAAAACGGAGTCCTGTGATGGCGTCGACCGGTGCGCAGTTCAGTCATCTTCATCAGTTGCTGCTGCAGTTGAAGGAGGTGCAGGATCAACTCGCCCGAGGTCCGAAACAGATTCAACAACGGCAAGCCCGACAGTCCGCTGCGGAAGAAGCATTGGCCAAAAAGGAAGCCGAGCTGAAGGAGACGCGGGCGACGATCGATCGCAAGAATCTCGATCTGCGATCCAAGGAAGCCCATCTCCTCGAC
>CALLWY010000262.1 GCA_938015865.1 uncultured Planctomicrobium sp. | reverse complement strand
GGGGGGCGGGAGTGCCGAATTTCCTCCTGGGGTGCAGCGTACAGGCTACACCACGGACTTTGTGATCAAACGATCAGATTTCGGGATGACCAATTTTGCTGGGGTGGTCGGAGACGAAGTGGCGATCTCCATCAGCTTTGAAGGGATCAAGGAGAAATAGGCTTCCCGGCACACGTTTGCCTACTGCTGAATGTTCTGTTTATTTGCCGCTGTGGTCGTGAACATGTCAGTGTGACTCACTGACGTGATTTGGCTGCTTGGGGGGATACTTGTTCAAAGGAAGATAGCTCTCTCTGGAACACCTCGCCCCCTGTGCGTAACGAACGCGCGAACTCGCAACCCTGCGTCGCAGGTTCGCTGAGAGATCAGGTCGCTGAACTCTGTGTCAGCAGCCCGGTCTCTTTTTTCTCATTACGACCTGTCATTGGGGAGCTCGGTCCCCCTGAAGAGCATGGAGCGTGTTTCCAGTCGTGGATTGGATTGAACGCGGGAGATGGCTCGACGTTGCGGGTTGTGGCTGTCTGAAAGGGGAGGGCAGGCGGGGATTCGGGGACTTTTTCAAAATCGCCAGAATTTCTTGTACGAAATCACAGCCGAGACGGCACTCTTTGGGGTGAGGTCTCTGCGACGCGGAATTCCCTAAAACGGGGGGCAATCCGACACTCAATCTCGGTTGTGAAGGAAGTTATTGATGCGATTGACATTACGCACGATTCTCGCATACCTGGATGATGTGCTGGAACCGGCACAGGCCCGGGAAATCGGCGAGAAGATCGCAGAGAGCAAGGAGGCCACTGAGCTGGTGGCCCGAATCCGTGATGTGGTTCGACGACGACGGATTGAAGTCCCGGAACTCGCAGGCCCCGGTTCCGGTCCCGATCCGAATATCGTCTCCGATTATCTCGAGAATCTTCTTCCACCGGCGCAAGTTGTTGAGCTGGAGCGGCTCTGTCAGGCCTCAGATGTCCATCTCGCAGAGGTCGCAGCCTGTCACAAAATTCTCAGCATGGTGGTGGGGCACCCGATCGACGTCTCCGACGAGATGCGGGAACGGATGTACGGCTTAGGAGTGGCCCGGGCGGAGGTTGATGTCAATGGAAATGGGACCCCTCCCGTCATGGCGGAAGGGATGTCTTCGGTGCGAACGGAAACCGACGTTGGTCTCCCGGATTATCTGACTCGTCGTTCATTCTCTCAAAAGCACGGAGCGCTCACGCTCGTTCTGCTTCTGACTCTCTTCTGGCTTGGTCTGGTCTGGACCGACTCAGCGCTCTGGACTCAGGCTCCCCACGTCGCTGATGCAGAGTTTTCTCAACCTGTTGCCCCGGATGCTCCTGAACGTCCAGCGGCACCGGAAGAGCAACCCGCCGTCAAAGGAATGCCGGTCGATCCAGTTGAGTCACAAAAGCCGCAGGTGGCCACTACGACGGATGGAATGTCAGAATTCCCTCCAGCACTTCCAGGGACTGTTCCCCCTGCATCGCTTCCTCCGCAAGGAGACCCAACGGATGTCGCAGCCAGTCTTGAGGCCGCTCCCGTACTGTCTCCTCCCATGGTCGGAGGGTTTCCAATTCCACCGGTTCCGGTTGCTCCTGAAGCAGGGGACGATGTTCCGGAGGAACTTCCACTGGTGTTTCAATCGGGAGATGAATTTGTCATCAAACGACTGGCGCGGCAGTCGGAGTGGATCGTTCACCCGATCGGAATCCCGCTGGAAGTGGGAGACGAACTCGCTTCGCCTGTGCCATTCCGGAACGTTTACAGCCTTTCCAATATTCTGGATCTTGCGCTGGAACCGGGGACACGGGTTCGTCGTCTCCCCAGAACAAAAGAGACAGAACTGGGTTTGGAGCTAAACCGGGGACAACTGATCCTGTCTCGCCCTCTGACCACGACTGAAGTGGTTCATGTCGATCTTCTGGCAGCGGGGCAGTTCTGGCGACTGACACTGGATCAACCGGGGACGCGCGTTGCGGTCGAAGTCCAGCCTGAAGCGCCGCGCTACTTCCCACGCAATGCCGTTTCAGTCCCGCCCACAGGGGGAATTGCAGTACTTTCCGGGCAGATTCATCTCTCCTCGCAAGGGCAGCCGGAGCTTGAGCTGCGTCCGGAATCGGGGTATGCCCGCTGGCCTGCAGGTGGTCGGGGACTGACGCTTCATCCAGAGCAGGGGGCTCCAGCATGGGCAAAAGATGAGGCCGCGTTGACAACTCCCGCCATTCGTCAGTTGGCCCGACTGTATCAGAAGGAGTTCATTCCGGAACGAACGGTGGCACAATGTATTGGTCCGGTCGTGGCAGACAGACGCGCGGGGATTTCAGAACTGGCAGTAAAGACTCTCTCCCTGATCGATGACCATAACTTTTTGACCGAGGCACTGTTTTCCGATCATCAGGAAAGCCGGCTGGCGGCGATTCATTCTGTGCGAATGTGGCTGAACCAGAACCCTGTACAAAATAAGGAACTGTTGCGGGAGGAGCTGGCTCAGAGTGTTCGCGAAGAATCGATTCCTGTCTATGAAAAGTTGATCTGGGGGTTCTCTTCGCAGGATGCACGTGACCCTGAGGTCTCGCGTCAGATGATTGACTGGATGAAGGACGATCAGGTTGCAATTCGACAACTGGCGTTTGAATTTGTCTCCAGCGTCACAGGAAGAAGCTATGATTATCTGCCCATGGCTCCATTGTCGGAGAGACGTTCGTCATTGAGCCGTTGGGAAGATTTCCTGAAGCGAAATGGAGGTGTCTTGCAGGTGGCAGACCAGACCCCGGCGTCTCCATCTACAACACCGCCGGCATCGGAACCTGCCGCTCCACAGCCAAATCCTACAGGTACAGAGCCTCCTCCAACGCCTCCATCACCGTTGCCACCGGAATCAGTTAACACTTCGTCACAGTCGAATTCATCCGACTGATCAGAGTGTTCCTCACAGTGGAAAGTGTGGAGTTTAGGGGTGGGGAAGGCTGCATGCAGGCATCCTGATTCCGTATCAGTGAAATGAAGTTCGGCACAATCGTTGCAATTGTTTTCAATCCGGCAGGAGCTACAGGTCTTGCAGGGATACTAATGATCAACTTATTCGCAGGAACGGCTGAAATTGCCGATGGACTTTTCTCAAACTTGAATTTGACCTGAATGCTGACCGATCAAAGCTCCGTCTGATGTTTGAACGGAGCCGCTGAGGGTTCAGATTTTGAGAGTTCAGATACTGTCAGACTCATTGTCAGGCACAGGATGTGTGCTGTTGATTCTGCATGGATGCCACCGGAAGAACGTCCTTCAGTCTATGAACGTGGGCATTCGGCAGGTATGAGTCGCACGGTTTCGGTCATTCGGACACTTTTCTTTCTTCTGATCGCTGCTCCTGCGGTTGCCAGCGAACCTGTTGCTCTATTGACCCCGGAGACACAGGTCCCGCCGCTCCCGACACTGGCGGCCGAACCGACGCTGGTCGCACCGGGACTGGATGGGAGTCCTGTTGAACCGGCGATCTCCGATCCGGCTTCGGGGGTTGCTGCTCAGGGAATTTCGAGCTACTGGATGGTGAGTTCCCGGTACTCCGTTCAGAATATCCATCAGAGTGCCCGAGGTCCGTGGGGGCTTTTTGTTCAGGAGATCTATTGCAACGGCACATTGCGTAACAGCAGCATCGAGGAGCTTTCGCGGACGCTGATTCCGGGAATCCCCGTTTGTATTTTTGTCCACGGAAGCTTTGTCGAATTACCAAATCAGTATGTGGAAGCAGCCGGGTTTTATTCCCGCGTTCAGGCACAAAGTCCCGGTCCGATCCAGATGATCTTTTTCACCTGGCCCAGCGATGGACCGTATTCCGGTTGTTTCCCTGTTGATGTGGCGGTGCGTGGTCGACAGGCCGATTTCAACGGGTTTCATCTCGCTTACCTTTTGTCCAACATTCCCGAGTCTTGTCCGGTCTGCTTTGTCGGTCATAGCCACGGATCACGAGTGATCCTGTCCGGCATGCATCTGGCGGGGGGAGGGACCATCGAAGGGCATTCATTCCCCTACTCAACCGGGCCGTCCCGCCGAATCCGTGTAATCCTCGCAGCGGGGGCAATGGACCATCACTGGCTCAATCCCGGCCAACAGTATGAATGTGCCTTGAACCGGGTGGAGTGCCTGTTGAATCTTCAGAATCGCCACGATCTGGCACTGGCGGCCTATCCTCTCTCCCATCTGTTTGCCCGGAGGGCGGTTGCTCGATCGGGGTTCACGCAGCATGATGCCCGCAAACTGGGGTATCAGTCATTGAAATTGCGCAATTGTGATGTGACACATCTGGTCGGCTCGAAGCATTACTGGCCATACTATTACAAGCAGCCGTCAATCGTCGCCGCGATGATTCCTTATCTGCATTTTCAATGAAAGCAGTGTGACATCATGGAGTGGCTCATCCCGCTGGTGACACTCACCGCGATGGAGATCGTGCTGGGAATTGACAACATTGTCTTCATCAGCATTCTGGTGGGACGGCTTCCCGAGTCGCAACGTGCCAAGGCCCGGATGATTGGCCTGTCGACCGCGATGGTCATGCGGATTCTGCTGCTCCTCTCGATTTCCTGGGTGCTCCAGCTGGATCAGCCCCTCTTCTCTCTGACCAATTTGGGGGTCCCTGCAGCTTGGCTTGAAGCGTTTACTGCAGGGGGAATGAAAACCCCAGATCCGGAAGTTGCACAGCATCAATTCAACGACATCAATCACGTCTCCATCCGGGATCTGATTCTATTGGGTGGAGGGCTGTTTCTGATCGGGAACAGCGTCGTGGAAATCCATCACAAGATTGAAGGCCGTGGCGAAGACCATCATTCTGCACAGGGAGCAGCAAGTTTTCGTTCAGTGCTGTTCCAGATTGCCATCATCGATATCGTCTTCTCGCTGGATTCAGTGATCACGGCAGTAGGTATGGCCAGGGAAATCTGGATCATGTGTGTCGCTGTGATCGTCTCCATTATCATCATGATGATTTTTGCAGGTTCTGTGGAACGCTTTGTCTCCACGCACCCGACGATCAAGATACTCGCTCTCAGCTTTCTGATTCTGATCGGGGTTCTTCTGGTCGCTGAAGGCTTCGGAACGCCGATTAACAAGGGCTATATCTATTTTGCGATGGCATTTTCGCTCGCGGTCGAACTCCTGAATATCCGCTTGCGAAAGACGCATGCTCAGTCTCGCCTGTCTGCTGGCTGAACCTGGAATTCCCAAGTCCTCCCGGAGCGGAATTCGATTTTCTTTTTGCTGCCCGTTTTTCTGAAAGGGACTTGTCGAACGTCCAATCCCATTTAATTTGAACAATGGCGGCCTTCAAAAGGGCTCATCGAGGACTGCGGTAAAATGGACAGCAGGACAACGCCCATGGGAACGAAGGACGGACCGACCTTTCAGGATGAAACGGTGATGGGGAATGGAAAGCGCGGTAGGGCAAGATCAGTGGACAATATGTGCACCTGTG
Source organism: uncultured Planctomicrobium sp. (assembly GCA_938015865.1). Classification (GTDB taxonomy): domain Bacteria; phylum Planctomycetota; class Planctomycetia; order Planctomycetales; family Planctomycetaceae; genus Planctomicrobium. Next base: position 26,453 of record CALLWY010000262.1, on the reverse strand, counting down.
TCAGAGTACACCGGGCTTTGTTTCAGTTATGCCAACCGTTGGCTGTTACAGCAGTCCAATTCCGGTATGTGGATTCTCTTTGAGAGCATCGGTGGCAAGCTCGATCAGGGAAGAGCCATTGCTGCTCTTACTGGCTCCATGACCGCTGAACGTGCCATGAACATCGCCCTCACCTGCTTTATCCAGTGTAAAGGGAAGGTGGACCGAATCCTTCAAATGAACTCAGATGCTTCACAGCATTCATCTGAAGTCTGAATGATTCTGAAGTCCAATGCGGCATCCTGTCTCGATAGTCAGTCTGCACTGATGCCGCGCGAGCAGGACCCTGAAAGTTCCCTTCAGTCGTTAATGGCTTCGTCGAGTTTCTGCTGAAGTTTCTTGCGAATTTTGTCTTCCTGCTGCCTGATCAATGCCTCAACGGCTTCGGTCGCTCCGTCTCCGAGCACCTTCACAATGTCTCCGTGAAGGACTCCAAATTTCCTGACGTCGAGATCCTGAAGGTCAATGGACAGCGATGCAATCTTCGGACGCAGTTCCAGTCTGGGGAGGGGACGCTGAAGATCGAATTTCAGGCGGGGATTTGTGTTCAGAACCAGTTTCAGCTGAAGCGTGACATCCGAGACGGTGGTCCCGTTAATCCCTTTGACTCCATACGTCCACCAGACAAATGTCGTTTCACATCTGGCTCTCAGCTGAATGCGAATTGAAAACGGAATCTGACCGTCTGGGGTTGGCTCCAGTTGAGCGAACTGGAGATGGAAGTTCTTCTCTGGCTGGATCAGGTTGACTCGAAATCGTCGCCAGATTCCGTGGGGAATCTCCCGTTCCCGCTTTGAGATTCGTGTCCCCTGCACGCGGAACCCATCGAACCGGCGCGTTGTCCCTCCCCAGTGACGGTCATCGACATATTCAGAATTCAGGCTCTCCAGGAGTATCCCCCGAAGAATCTCGCTGAACGTGGCGTTCGAAGAAACTGTTCCCTTGTCAGCTGTTGAGACAGGAAGTTCGACTGTCCTGTATTCCTGTGCATGCGCAGGAGTGGGGACAATGAATGCGGTGACCAGAAGGATGATCCGCAGTGTGCGGCTGCCAATCGCCGTTACAGCAAAAGACGGAGGACAACTGCCCTCCGCTGGAAATGAGTTCATTCACTCCCCTCCATTGGGACGTGTGAACCGGGATGTCGATACACGGACGAATTCCATTGTGCAGGCAAAGTTCTTCTGCCACACAATGGAATTCGTCGTCGTTACTTAATCTGGTTGGATCATGCACGAGGCCTGATCTGGAAATCCATCAAATCAGCGGGCATCCCACCACCAGCGTCCGACAGGAAGCTCCGGAGCCTTCGCTGATGTGGCGACAGAGCTGACACGCGGCGATTCCTTGACCATTTCCGGATTCCGGACAACAGACCCCAGATCGGCAGTGACTCCCCCAGCAACCTGCAACACGACATCCTTCCCATTGTAAACGTGGTGGTTCACAACGGAATCGGTCTTCTGAGGCGTTGCATACGCTGCTGTCCGATAGGCCCCATCTTCTGCAAAGACACCTCGGTCCCATCCGGTCCGTTCATCCAGTCGATTGTGATCGATCACAGCAGCAACGAGAGCGAGATCAAAAATCCCTTGAAGATCAGCAAACACCGGATCACGAGCTGCCAGTTCCTGATAGTATTTTGTGAAATTGCTGGCGAACTGCTGATTCACCGGTTCCGCCTTGCCCGTGGGGACCCGTTCCCCATTGCTGGCGAGATACTGGTTTTCAGAGAGACACTTCACGCCCGAGCCGCGGACTTCGAATGCTGTGCGATCAGGAGAGTGCAGGACTGATTCGTACTGCATCGTCATCCACCACCGCAACGCGTCGAGGCTTCCGGAGGCCAGCGCCGGGTTTTTGGCGAGGAGTTCAAAGTAGTCAGGAATGTTCTCGCTTGCCTGCAGCTTCCCAATGCCGATCAGTTTCATTCGGTAGTCGGCTTCAACCATCACTCGGGCGACTCGGCTGTTTGCCGGAACCCCGAAGACAGTGATGTCCTGCGGCCCGAGGATCTGCCCTACCTTGTTTGCCCAGCTACGGACTCCTGCCGGGCTAAGAGGGCCTTTGGCCTGGGACTGGCTGACATACTCAACGACCTTTTTGAGGTTTTCCTGCTGCGGGTCGATTGAACAGCCAAAGACTCCCCGACCATTTTCGTCGAAGGTTCGCAGGACAGTGACCAGATCGTCCAGCTGCAGTGTGGGGCGACCAGATTCCAGTGATACCGGCATGCCGTGTTCGTTGTAGCTCCACCCGGCAGCAGGGCCACCAATGACGATTTCACCCTCTTCCGGGTAAGCAATAACGAACTGAATCTGGGAAAGCCCCGCCAGTTGCTTCATCGATTCCGTGGCGGGTTTGCCGCTTTCGAGTCGTCTCGCAACCTCTTTTTCCAGCCGCGTCAATGAAACGAGCCGCAGCTGCGACACCTTCGCCATATCCTCATTCAGTGCGGCGGTCCGGGCCTGACGTTCAATCTGGCTGAGACGCCCGGTCTGGTCTTCGCGTGCATCCCGGGTGAGGATTCCGTTCGGGTCGACTTTAATCCCGCTGGTGAAGGGAGTCATCGTTCCCCCTTCTCCATCGACGTCGAACCAAGGTCCGCTGGTTTCATTTTGAATCAGCATCATCAACTGGGAGAAGTCTGCTCCCCCGTTCGCCATTTCCTGGCGTGCGACCTGTTCTCCGGCAGCAACCCGTTGTCGCTCGTCAGCGATCATTCGCAGCGCACGCTGGGCGATAGCCGGCTTCTGCTGGGCTGCCTGGAAGGAGGCAATGTGCGCCATGAGCTGGTCGCGGACGGGACCGTTCTCCTCTGCTGCCCGCTTTGCTGCTGCCTGAAATTCTCCGGCAGCCAGAAACGCCTCGACGTCTGCTTTCGCAGTGGCGTCATCGGCGCGGGCTCCTCCGAGTCCTAATCCGGCAAACAGGACAGCACCACTGAAAACTCGCAGAAACAAGCTCCGGGCAGAGTCTCGACGCGATCGACCCGCGTATGATGAACTGGACTTCAGAGGCATACTTTCAAACTCCACCTGATGAGAATCCAAATGAATCTGCAGATAGTGACCCGGACGGCCTGATGTGGTTGTCCTGATGATTGAGCGTAACAACAACGCTCGTCCCGTGCGCGGGGAACGGAATTTCACAGTTCCTAGAATCGTCTTCCTGAGAAGCAGCGTCAAGAACAATCAATCGAAAGACTTCGGGAACAGTCAGCCCGAAGTCTCCCGTCGAAAGAATAAGAACAGCCGGTACAACAGAATTCGATTCTGTTACAGTCAGAAGGGTGAAATCGATTTTTTCGAATTTGCTTCTGATGCGAATCATATGACGAATGGTGGCTGTTCCGCTGAGCTTTCCCCCATTTTTTCGGTACGATCGACATAACTCGTCTAAAACGAGGAATGGCCGGAACCATCGGACTGGTCGGTTTTGCCCGGATGGTGACTGGAATTCATTTTGATACGTTGGTATCAATCGACTTCGTCTCGAGACTTATTTGACAACAAGAGAGTTCAATCAGAGGGGTTCGGACAATGTCTTTTCACGTTGGGGAAGCGCTGGTTGGTGAAGGAAACGAAGTCGCTCACATCGATCTGCTGATCGGGGACAAGAGCGGACCCGTTGGAATTGCTTTTGCCAATGCTCTGGCCACACAATCCGCCGGCCACAGCAATCTGCTCGCTGTTTTGACGCCGAATCTTGCCGTCAAGCCTGCGACTGTGATGATCACGAAGGTGACTATTAAAGGGGCAAAGCAGGCCGTCCAGATGTTTGGCCCTGCACAAAAGGCGGTTGCCGATGCCGTTGCTGATTGTCTCGAAGCAGGCACGATTCCAAAGGATCAGGCAGACAAACTCTGCATCGTTTGCGGCGTCTTTATTCACTGGGAAGCCAGCGACGACAAGAAGATCTATCAGTACAACTATGAAGCAACCAAGCTCTCCATCGAGCGCGCTTTGAAGAACGAGCCGAGCGCGGATGAAGTGCTGGCAAAGAAAGGGGCCTCACAGCATCCTTTCTACAGCAAGTGATGACATCTGAGGCGAACTCCGCAGAGGACCATTGATCTGTCAATCAGCTCCGAGGTATTTCCCGGAGCTGATTTCACTTACAAATGGGGTATCTGCAGGGTGAGGTCCTGTTCCGGGTGAACTTGCCCGCTGGTGTTCTTTTTCTGGAAAAGGCATACGGATGAAGCGGATTCTCATTCAGCTGGACACAGACCCGCTCCCCTCGACGTTTGATCGAGTTGTTGCAATTGACGCTGGTGTTGATGAGCTATTGAGCTATGGGGGTGTGACACCGGAGAATGTGGTCCCGCTGGTTCATGGAGCGATCTTTACAAGAGCTCCCAAAGATCTCCAGAACACAGCCATCTTCATCGGCGGCAGTGATGTTCCGCATGCAGAGAAGGTTCTGGAAAAAGTTCTCGCGACATTCTTCGGACCGATGCGGGTCTCCGTCATGATGGATGCCAGCGGTTCCGATACAACCGCTGCCGCTGCCGTTCGGAGCGTCTCCCGTCATCTGACTCTGAAAGGGGCGGAAGCTCTTGTTCTGGGAGGGACTGGACCTGTCGGGCAGAGGACCGCACAGATTCTCGCATCCCAGGGGGCAATTGTCCGTGTCGCGTCACGAAGTCTACAACGTGCAGATGCCGTTGCTGCCACGATCCGCCATCGTGTTCCGGGGGCCAAGGTCACTCCGTGTGACAGCTCTGATGATGGTCTGGCTGCCGCCGTCGACGGGATCAATTTGCTGATTTCTGCCGGGGCGGCTGGGGTGCAGTTTCTCAAGGCAGAAGAATGGCAACAGATTGAGACACTCAAGGTTGCCGTCGACCTGAACGCCGTTGCTCCCCTTGGACTGGAAGGGATAGAAGTCTCTGACCGGGCAGTGGAACACAACGGAATCGTCTGCTACGGGGCGCTGGGGGTTGGTGGTCTGAAAATGAAAATTCATCGTGCTGCCATTGAGAAGCTCTTTACTGGCAGCGATTTCGTGCTCGATACCTCAGCGATCTACGGCCTTAGTCAGGAAATCCTTTAAGTTTCCGATCGTCTCTGATTGTGATGTCCGTCTCATCGCTCCGACAGCATTAATTTTGAGACGATTCCGCGCGGGCTGATTGACCGGGGCCCAGGCACCTGCATTTACGCCCCAGTGGCTGACAGGCCGGTGGATGATTCGCTTTTAGAAGCGGTTAGCCGAATTTCTGTGTGCCGGGGTGAGTTCTACGTCGCTGGCTTCCTTATTCGATGCAGCCATCGTTTCCCGGAATTGGCAGTGTGCCCCTGTTCAAGATTCTTTATTCTGACTGAGTCGGCAAGTTGTTCAGGCTAAAGGACTCTCAGAATGACGAAGAATTCGCTTCAGAATATTGTCAAGGGGCTGTTGCTCCTGCTGCTGTTTTTCGTCTGTGCCGAGGCAACGTTTGGTCAGTCCGATCAACCCACACCCAGCGCTGGTGAGGGGAGTGGAAAAGGACACGACACGATCATTGTGACCCGCGAACAAACGGGGCCTTTTGAGCCTCGTTTTACTCCAAACTTCCTCGAAGTCGCACGGGGAGTGATCGAGCAGACCAACAAGTTTCGGAAAGAACAGAAACTCCCCCCGCTTCAGCAGAATGAGTTGCTGACAAAGATTGCGCAAGACTTTGCGGACTACATGGCAAAGACCGGGCGTTATGGACACTATGCCGACGAGAGGACTCCTCTGGAACGGGCAACAGCTCAAGGATACGACTACTGCTTCATCGGAGAAAACATCGGATTACAGTTCAAGAGTAATGGATTCGCGACCGGGCCACTGATGAAGGCATTCTTTCAGGGGTGGAAGAACTCTCCCCCCCATCGGGCGAACATGCTTCATAACGGAGTGACTGAGACAGGAGTGGCCTTTGCCCAAAGTCCCGAGACAGGAGCTTATTTCGGGGTTCAACTGGTGGCGCGGCCTCGAGCGGATGCGATTCGGTTTGAGGTGAAGAATGGGACCGATCACCCGATTTCTTACCGAATTGATAGTGAGCAATTTGACCTTCCGGTCCGTTCCACGCGCCGTCATACCATTTGTCAGTTCGTCCGCCTGAGTATCTGGGGGGACGGGAAGGAACTGGCTGGGCTTCAGGTGGAACCCGGCAAGCAGTACATCCTCGAAGATGATGGGGCTGTGATCAAGGTGGGAGAACTTCCAGAGCGATAACTCCCCAATGTGCCTGATCGTCCACAGATGCAAACACCTGAAGTAGGTCCGCAAAGCGGGGGAGTTGCTATTCGCTCGATTTGGTGGCCGTATGAAATTCCGGTCCCAGGTCCGGGGTCCCCCGGTCGATGCGAGGGGCTCCTGATTTCATTTCTTCCGCAATCCCCTCAATCCGCACCGCGATTTCTGTGACATCATACATATCAGTCTGAAACTTGAGTTCTTCGAAGAATCGGCCTGCGACCGTCGGGGTCACTGAGATCTCGACAAGATGCCGGTCATCAATATGTTCCTGAATGTTGACCTTGATGAATGGCGGAAGCTTGGAGGGATCGCAGGTGAGACGGAAGAAATTGGATTCTGTACTGCTTAGAAGAATCCGTCGGGTTCGAGTATGTCCGACCCCCATTTTCCCGAAGTGAACCCGGTTCGGGAAAATGACCTTTTGTCGGGTATGAATGACGAGCGACCCGTTTTGGCGGGCTGTGACTTCCCCATCCGGTGATTCGGCTGCCAGACTGAACATGGCCTGTTTGGGGGTCTCGTCCCGCGTTGCAGGAAGCTTGACATTGACCTGGGCAACCCACTTCTGGCGCCAAAGGCCGTGTCCAAGGTCCTCTGCGGAACCAACCTTTTTCAGACTGGAAACGACCATATGCTCGGGTAATGTCTGAAACGCCAGTGCCCCTTCCTCGTTCATCCCGTTACGGTAGACGTGCTCAATGCCGATTGCCTGTGTGTCGTTGATCTCCGCGTTTTCTTCGGTTTCCACTGTGACAACACTCGGGGTGATCCGGATGTCCGAATACACCTGCTGGCGACACTTGATTGGGATGATCTGTTCCTTGCCGTTGTCGAGGAGAGCAGTCAAGTCCACTGTGTAATGCTTTTCAGATTGACTGTCAGCGGGCTGAAACTCCAGCTGAATCTGCTTCGTTTCGCCTGCAGGAATCGTGAACGAGTCTCCAGACTTCAAGCGGGTCCCATCGAGAGTGACTCCGTAGCATGCACAGCCGGTCCGCACAATTTTAACGACACGATCCTTTGAACCGGTGTTCGTCAATTCCACGGGACATTGCGATTTCCGCGATTCCGCGCGTGCCTGCAACACTTCGCTGACCAGTAGCGAGGGAATTTCGATCTCCGTGTTGACCTTGATCTCCCCTTTCGACCGAGCGCATCCATAGGGGAGGAAGGTGAGGAGCAGGCAGGCGAAAACGAGCGACTTAAGATTATAATTCGGTCGGCTCCAATGGCGGACGTTCACCAGAGGAGACGAATTGATCGATTGGGGCGATTCTGTCTCGGGATGTCGTCGCGGGTCTCTCCGGACTGGCCCATTGAATGAAGGAGAGGACACCACTAAGGCTGGTGGATCTGCGAACATGGTCACTCAAGGATCGAGTCAGGAATTGCCCCATGCCGAATTGGCCCGGAATCTGGTTGGACTCTATCGTATCGCCGACTGGGTGTGACGCAACGGCAGCGACGGCATTCTGCCCCGGTTTCTGATCAGGTGCCCGGCATCAACATCCGGCGTTTCCCCGGTGAACCTGTGAAGTGAAACCTGTGAAATTGTACGAAATATGCCACTGTCACACGAATTTTCGTGGGGGGTCGCTGTCCGGGACGTGCGCGCTTACAATAAATCCGAGGACGTCCTGCCCGATCGGTTTGAGAGTAGATCGTGGGGGTGGGGCTCCTGCATGGCTCATGCAAAAACAGAGAAGGATCTGGGAAAGGGAACCGGAAAATGCGTGGACCGGGCTTACGAATTCAGACGGATGTTCGCCGCTGGTGGCGGTGCCCGGCCTGTGGACAGGAACGTCGTCTCCCTGCAACGGTGGTCTCGGTCCTCTGCCAGTGTCAAACCCCGAATCCTCAAATGAAGCTCGTGGAATCGATGCGAAAGCTTCGTCCAGAACCGGTTCCACTTCCCCCCTACTTTGAGCCGGATGAGATTCTGTCTGAACCAGAGACACAAGAGATCGCCACCGGTCTCGATGCAGAGACAGATATTGTTGTTGAAGAAGAAACTCCCCCCGTGTTCGCTGCGGAAGGGCTTTTGAGCGAAGAGACTGAGGTCTCGCTCGATGTCTGTGTGACATCTGATGAGCAGATTTCTGAAAAAGTTTCTTCTCAGCCACCCGAAGTTGAGGCGCCTTTCCCGGATTCATCTTCATCGGGAGACGATGATGGCGTTCTTTGAATTCTCCCAATGGGACGGCTCTGAGCAATTCACACCTCAATCCGCAGATTCGGTCTTCGACCAGTTTTCCGAGTATCTGCTGGACTACGGCGAAGAAGTCATGCCGGCGCTCGAAAAGTGGGAAGAGGATCATCCCGATGTTGTCGAGATGCTGGTCAAGCGGGGGCTGGTGGAGAAAGATCGGGATGGCCGGTTCCGAGTCACGCCGAAGGGGATCAAACGGGTGGAAAACAGAGCAATGGAAGCTCTGTTCAACATTCAGAACCGGGACAAATTTGGCCGTCATGAGACTGATCTGCGGGGGCCCGGGCAGACGGTACTTGAAGAGTCGAGACCTTATGAATACGGCGATCCAGTCTCGAACCTGAACATGCACGAGACGCTCAGGAATGCGCTCGCGCGTCAGGGGGGTGGTTCGCCGGTCAAGATCATTGAAGATGATCTCGTTGTCTATGACACAGAATACCAGACGAGCTGTGCAACGGTTGTCCTGCTGGATATGTCCGGCAGCATGACCCGGTATGGGAAATATGCCTCAGCCAAACGGGTCGCACTGGCGTTGCAGGGACTCGTTCGTTCCCGTTATCAGTCGGACTTTCTGGAAGTTGTCGGGTTCTATACCTATGCAACTCCGCTCTCCGAGCGTCAGTTGCTGAACTCCGCTCCCAAGCCTGTCAGCATTTTTGATTCCCGCGTGCGAATGCGGATCTCGCTCGACAATCCTCCCGGGTTCGTGCCGGAGCATTTCACCAATATCCATGCGGGACTCCAGTTCGCCCGGCGAATCCTGAGACGACAGACTGCCCAGAACCGGCAGATCATCCTGATCACGGATGGGGAACCGACCGCCCATATTGAAAATCGGGAAATTGTGCTCATTTATCCCCCTTCAGAAAAAACAGCTCACCTGACCCTCGCAGAAGCGAAGCGGTGCGCCAATGAAGGGATTCAGATTTCCAGCTTTGCTCTGATTGAAGACTATTTCTATCTCGGGCTGGTGAACTTTGTCGAACAGCTCGCCAAAGTGACGCAGGGGGTCTGTGCCACCTGCAATGCCGAAGATATGGGGAACATGGTCGTCCACAGCTTCATTAACGGACGGAGAAGATCAACAACGATGAAACGTTGACACTCCGCGAAATTCCTGGGTCAGCTCCGCTGATTTTGCACCTGCTCTGAAGACCAATTGTGCATCGAAGCATTCAACAGAACCGATCAATGCCCGCTATTTTCGCTGACAATCTTTGTAAAAGCTATCGTGTCTATCAGAAGAAAGAAGGGGTCCTGGCGTCCATTCGCGGGCTGTTTCATCGCACCTACAAGACGGTGAATGCGGTGCGGAATGTCAGCTTCACCATCGAATCCGGGGAAATGGTTGCTTTCCTGGGGCCCAATGGAGCTGGAAAAACGACGACCCTCAAACTTCTCTCCGGTCTCATCTATCCCACATCTGGAGAGGCGAGTGTGCTGGGGCATGTCCCCTGGAAACGGGAGAACACGTTCCGGCGCAAGTTTGCTCTAGTGATGGGGCAGAAGAACCAGCTCTGGTGGGATCTCCCTGCTCAGGAATCATTTCATCTCCATAAAGAGATTTACCGGATTCCCGAAGCGGAATTCCGTCGCCGACGGGATGAGTTGGTAGACCTCCTTGAAGTCCGCCAGCTCGTCGGTCAACCAGTCCGCGAGCTTTCCCTGGGGGAGCGGATGCGCATGGAACTGATTGCGGCACTCCTTCACAGCCCGGAGGTACTGCTGCTAGATGAGCCGACAATCGGTCTCGATGTCGTTTCGCAAAAGAAAGTCCAGCAGTTTCTCAGGTATTATCAGCAACAGCAGAAACTGACGGTGATCCTTACCAGTCACTATATGAAGGATGTTGAGGCGCTCTGTAAACGGGCCATCATTATCAATCACGGGCAGATCAAACATGATGGACCGCTTGCGGAGATTGTGGAACGGTTCAGCCAGAACAAGGTGATCAGCCTTCAGTTTGCCGTGGACGAAACTCCCACTGACCTTGACCGCTTCGGGACCGTGCTGGAATGCACCCTCCCCCGTGCGAAACTGGAAGTGGAACGGTCACGAGTTGCGGATGTTCTGGGGCCGTTGCTGGCGACCTATCGGATTGAGGACGTTGGAGTTCACGATCGCCCACTGGAAGAAGTAATTGCAGAAATGTTCGCTGCAAGTGACGACGGGGAAGGGAACCGCGAAGATTTCGTCCAATAGACGAAGTGCGAGGAATTATTGGACCCCACCTCGATGTTGTTGTCTGCAATCTGATTGTTTACGGGGCGGTCGTGCAGTGCATCCAGGTTGGCTGCACTTCGACAATGTGACCTGAACGGTTGAAGGACTCGCCCGAATTGAAAAACATCACTGCATTCAGGCCGACACCATGTTTCATCTGCCGGAAGGGACGACATTCGCAAACAAGAGTGAGCATTATGCTCATGTTCTGAAGTTGTTGAGTGGATTGCTGGAGGGGGAGTCGGATTTTCTCGCGAACCTGGCAAACACGTCGTCGCTGTTGTTTCATCTTCTTCCCGAGTTGAACTGGTGCGGCTGTTACCTCCTGCGTGGTTCGGAGCTGGTCCTGGGACCATTTCAGGGGAAACCGGCCTGCACACGCATCCCCTTGGGAAAAGGGGTTTGCGGGACCGCTGGGGCCCGGAAACAAACCGTTGTCGTTGAGAATGTGAACGAGTTTCCGGGGCACATTGCCTGCGACGCTGCATCCGCATCGGAAATTGTCGTCCCGATGTTACGAGGGGGCGAACTCATCGGTGTTCTCGATCTGGACAGCCCGCTCGTGGGGCGATTCGACACTGAGGATCAGAAGGGCCTTGAGGCGGTTGTTCAATTGCTTTTGAAGAGTTCGGGACAAGCGAAGTCTCTCTGATCGGTGTTCAAATCGATGTCATGGCAGGGGGCGTGATTGATTCGATTCACGACATCAGTGACGGGAGCCGCTTGTGTCGGGGCGTTTGAAGAAATGTCCTGACATGATGTTTGAGAGGGATTGTTTGCCTCCCGTTCCTCGCACTGTCTGTGATTTCAGGGCGAAAAGATCTTGCTGTAATCTGTTTGTGTTTTTGACTTTGCGGCGCTTTGTCCGAGAAATTGGCGAATTTTCGGCACTTTTTTGAACCGGATCTATGCTTGAACAGACATTGCTCAGTAGGAGCCCGTGTTCCTGTCCGAATGAAACGACGTTGTCATGTTTGGAACTTCTGGAATTGAACCCGGAACGTTCGACTCCAGCATCGAGGATGATGGCGTGCTGGAGGCGAAATTTCTGGCCGATCTCGCCGCTGTCTACCGGCCTGCGTACGCATGCGCGCTTTCGATTGTCGGAAACCGGGACGATGCCGACGACGTCATGCAGGAGGCCTGCATTGTTCTTTGGCAGAAGTATCCCGAATACGAGCAGGGGACCGATTTTCGTCGGTGGGCCTGCAGCATCACGTTTCATGTCGCCAAAGCCTATGCCCGCAAGAACCGGAAATATTCCTTCGGGTTCAGTGATCTGGCACTGGCAAAAATCGAACAGGTACGAACAGGAGGCGCTGAATTATTTGATCTTCGCCGCGAGGTGCTTCGGGACTGTATGAAGAAACTCCCTGAACGAGAGCGAACGTTTCTTGCGGACTGCTATGCAAGTCCACTGACTCAGGTCGGGTTTGCACGGTCGAAAGGACTTTCGGTCGAAACCATCTACACAAGATTGAAACGTATCCGACGCAAGCTGATTGACTGCATCTCGCGGACACTGGGGGATGGTGTCTGAGATGGACAGGGAACTCAGTCAAGAAGAAGTCCGCAAGTTGGCTGACGCCCTCTTTGACCGGAGGATGACGCCGCTAGGGATGCAGCGGCTGGATGAGTTGATTACTTCAGATCTTGGCTGCCTGCAGGCATATCTGGAGCGAATCGATTTCCATGGTGAAGTGCTCGATCAGGCGCGGGAACGTGTTTCCCATGCTCAGACGGGTGGCGCCTGGCAAGAGTTCTTCGTGGAGAAAGAACGCCGCGATGCGGTGCGAAGTCGCTGGATGGTTGGCGGAACTCTGGTGGGAGCCATTCTCGTACTGGTGACGATCGGAATTCTTGCCAACGCGGGAGCCTTCTTGCCTGCTCCAGTGGGGACGATCGCTGGGTTGACTGCGGACCTTGAGTCAAATCGCGGTCTGAAGTTAGGTCAAGTCCTTCGCAAAGGGGGCATCGTCTCTCTGGATTCCGGGGTGGCGACGATCCATATGCCGCATGTGGTTCTGGATATCGTTGGACCCGCGAAAGTCCGCATGAAGAGTGCTTCGCAGGTTTACCTTCAGAGTGGCATTGTCAAACTGCTGGTTGGAAAAGGGGGAGAAGGATTTACTGTCCTTACTGAGGATGCTGAGATTGTCGACCTGGGAACCGAGTTTCTTGTCGAACACAATCCGAAGACAGGAACGCAGGTCAATGTGCGGCGGGGGCGGACAAAGGCCAGCTTGTTGAACAGGCATGGACTTCCGGTCAATGTTCTGGAGCTGACCGCCAATCGCGCTGCTCAACTGTCGTCGGCTGCAGACCAGGCGAAGGAGATCAATTTCGATTCAAGGCTGTTTGAAGAAATTGATGTCAGTCGGGGTGGAATCCTCCGTCTCGATGGGAATTTGCGGACGAGTCGATTGCCGATTCGCTCCTTCCGCGCCAATCGGACGAACACTCCTAATCACATGCTCGTCATCCCCGAGCGACAGCACGTTCAGCTTCCGAGTGACATGACAATCAATACCCTCGAAGGGCAAAAGGTCCTCCCGGCGGGATCCATCGTCAGTTCCTACCTCGTCCATTTTGACCCATCTGATCTGGGGTATCTGGCCCCCCGAGGGGGCGTCACCTTTTTCGGGGAAATCTTCGCCCTCATCGGAGAATCAAAAGCATTAAATGCGACTGACCAGATTTTCGGTCTCCCCGATACCTTTTATGAATCGCAGGAGTTCCGGGAACTGGAGCTGGATGAGGATGAGTTTCAGATTTCTGACGATCGAAAGACGGTGTCGTTCTACTTCGGGACATCACCCCCGGAATATCTGGATGAAGTGAGAATTATTGTTTTAGAGAAGTGATCATTATGGATCTCATTGTTTGATTCCTGTTCTGTGTCACCTTGTTCATTATTGAACTAGAGAGGGGAACCATGCGTTCTTTAATTTCTCACCGGCGTGCGGGATTCACATTGATTGAACTACTGGTTGTGATCGCGATTATCGCGGTGTTAATTGCCCTGTTGCTCCCCGCTGTACAGCAGGCCCGTGAGGCAGCCCGACGAAGCCAGTGCAAGAACAATTTGAAGCAGTTGGGACTGGCGTTTCATAACTACCATGACCTACATCGTGTGTTTCCTTTTGCGTCTTCGTTTACAGATCCCTCGACAAGTGCTCCAGGAGCTCCAGAGGATGACGTGCTTCGGGCTGCCGAAAAGTCAAACTGGTTCAAATCAATTCTCCCGTTTATTGATCAAGCGGCTCTTTATCAGAAGTTAGGGAACAAGACTGCTTTCAGTACAAGTGTGAATCCGGATGGAACGCGAAACTGCGAGATTGTACATGGGCTCTTTTTTCCAGTTGCGACGTGCCCCAGTAATCCGCTGGCGACAAGTGGAAGGCCTGTCAAGGCAGCAAAGTTTAATGAACATCCCGATCTCCCCTCCGGAGGACCAATTCAGGTCCAGGCTGCAATGTACACGATGGTCGGCGGACCAATGAAGAACGATGGGGGGGCAGGGGATTGTCCAGCGAACGCTACTGCAAACCAATCCTTTTGTTCAAAAGGACAAAAATCGGTTGATGGCCTCGGGGGATGGTTCAAGCCGCACAAGTTTCCTGGAATGACTCGTGGAATGGCTGCCCGAGGTGTGACGAAGATCAGTACCCGTGATGTGACAGACGGAACCAGTAACACGTTGTTGTTGGGAGAGATGAAGCCCCATTACAACTATTATGGAAGTATTTGGGCATTTAATGTCCCCATGTCGCTGTTTCACCTGAAAATTAACAGCACACGTCTTGAGCTGAATGTTAAGAACAATGAAGATGCATGGGCTAACGGAGCCGGCCATGCGAGCTATCACTCCGGCGGAGCGCACTTCGTTCTGGTGGATGGTTCCGTTCGATTTATTGGAGAAAATGTTGACTATGAAACATATTGCAATCTGGGAGATCGAATGGACGGCTCTGTTGTTGGCGAGTTCTAGTAACTGACAGGTGTTCGTCTTGAGCAGTCAGAGAGTCCGTTTAACCAGGTTTGATAGCTGAAAGAATATTATGAAGAATCTCAGTGCTGGCGTCGCAGTTGTGCTGGCCCTGTTTATAGGAGGTCTGTGCGGCTGCGGGAATTATGAAGGGCGAATCCCGGTGACTGGGACTGTTACCTTGGACGGAAAGCCTCTGGGGAATGGAATGATTTCTTTTGTAGGGCCAAAGGGATATGCCGTGGCCTCCGGCGAGATTCGGGAGGGGCGATATGCACTCAGCGAGTCCGCCAGTCGGGACGGAATTGATACGGGTGACTACCTTGTCAGCATTGAAAGCTGGGAAGAGCTGCCCGGAGCCGAGTTGCCGGATGGCAGTTTTTCGAAAGGGAAATCTGCCATTCCTGAGCGATATCAGGATCCTTCAACATCGGGGCTCACTGCGACCGTGACTCCGAAGGATCGTAAGTTCGACTTCGAGTTGATGACGAAAGAGTAGTTCAACCGGAAGTCGATTGGCTTGTGAATCACCCGATCGCCTGTGCGCCGAGTCTCTTCGGCGTGCAGGCTTTTTTGTTGGAATTATGGTGTTGAGGGTGAACCTTGGAGGGGAATGCAGGCTCGGAGAACCGGGAGGATTGCCTCTTGACTCATCTGTCGGTTCGCTTCTATAACTGAATAGTTCGAATGTCGAAATATTCGGGAGGTGAACATTTCCGGCCGTCCTTTGGAGCTTGAGAAGCGGGCTGCGGAACTGGGGCAGCATGTGCAGAAAATTCTGCAGCGGTTCCAGGAGGTCCACAGCCATGCTGCGAACGCCCCTCATGTGAACCTGAACCATCAGGAGTTGCGGGTCATTGAGCTTCTGGGGGAGGTTGGAAGTGTCAATATGGGAGGCGTGGCGGCCCATTTATCCCTTGCGGTGAATTCCGTAACGAGTCTGATCGATGGTCTGGAAGCAAAGTCGCTGGTCATGCGGCAGAGGTCGACCGAGGATCGTCGAGTCGTTCAGCTGGAATTGACGGAATCAGGTCGTGAGATTCATAAGGCTGCTGAATCTGCCAAGATGGAACTTTACTCTGCCATGCTTCGTCCCCTCTCTTCAGAAGAACAGGAATTGCTTCTGGATCTGTTTCGAAAAGTCGCCTCAGGGGGACAGGACTAGTCATCGGTGCCGGTCCGGCGTTCAGGACCAACGACGCATTTGTCAGGCTTCTTCACTATGTCGCCAGTTCAGAATCCCGTCCATGTGCACGGACCTCATCATGGAGCGACTGCGCCGCCCAATGCTGCGCGCGATCCGTCGTCGCATCCCGAGAAGCGGAGCAGTTGGTTTCAGAATCTCACGTCATTGGGAGGACTGATCTCGATCTGTGTGCTCCTCTGGGCATATTCCACGGGACGTATCGGGAGTGATCATCGCGCGGAACTCCCCCCAGATCCACTGGAGAATGTCAGCCGTCCGGAAGGGATGTTGGTGACGGCAGAGCCGGTGACGATCCGCCCGGTCAAGCGGACGATCGAAGCGGTCGGGACGCTTTATGGATTTGAAGAGGTCGTCGTCAGTGCGAAGGTCGAAGGTCGGGTTCTTCGGGTGCTGCACGATGTCTCGGATCGGGTTGCTCCTCGCGAACTGCTGCTGGAAATTGACCCCACCGATCTGAAACTGGCGGTGGAGCAGGCGGAAAGCAACCTTCACGTCGAACTGGCAAAATTGGGACTGTCTCAAGCCAGCGACACGTTGGAACTCACCAAAGTCCCTACTGTTCAGCTCGCCAAGGAGAAGCTGGAGCTTGCCCGTGTGAGAATGGAGCGGATTCAGAGCCTTGCAGAGCGACAGGCGACCACACAGGAAGGTCTGGATAACGCGATCAGCGAATTTCGGATGGCAGGAGCGGAGTACGAAAACCAGTTGCTGATGGCCAGATCGGGGCTTGCCATGATCCGGACTCGTCAGGCGGCTCTTGCCATTGCACAACAACAGCTTGCCGATTGCAGCATCCGGGCTCCTGTTCCGCTCGGGAAGATTCCCGGCCAGCATCAGGAATCCCCATATGTCATCACCCGTCGGACGATTGCCGAGGGGTCATTTGTCCGCGTGGGGGATGAAGTCTTCCAGCTGGTCATCGACGGAGTCATGAAGTTGAGGCTGTCCATCCCGGAACGCTACAGCGCCCAGATTCAGCTCGGGCAAAACGTCGAAGTCCTGACTCCCGGCTCGCCGGAGCCGTTTAATGGGACAGTGACGATGATCAATCCCTCTGTCGATGTGAAATCCAGAACATTCCAGGTAGAGGTTCAAGTGGTGAACGATCGCCCCGGACTCAAGCCGGGGGGGTTTGCCAAAGCAATTATCGAAGTGGGGTTGGACCCTGAAGCCCGGACGATTCCAGTGGCGGCAATGACCCGATACGCCGGAGTGATCAAGCTCTTCGTCGTGGAAGATGGGCGCGCACGCGAAATCCAGTTTGTTCCGGGGGTGCAGACTTCAGAATGGATTGAAGTCGCGGAACCTCGTCTGGATCCGGATGCGGTCGTGATTACCAGCGGTCATTTTGCACTGTCAACAGGCGTTCCTGTCTCAATTCGGGAGCCTCAATTGAACAAGAATGAACCGGGCCCCGTTTCTTCTCCGGATTAGCCCATTCTTTGTTGTGTCCGTTTCGATTCGCAGATCCATTTTTGAATCCCTTTGCCGGATTCCCCGACAGTGAATATCTCCGAAATTTGTATCCGCAGACCGGTCTTTACGTGGGTGCTGATCGCGATCCCCGCGGTGCTGGGGCTCGTAGCTTATAGCGAGCTGGCAGTCGATCTCTTTCCCAAGGTGGAATTCCCCGTCGCGTCAATCACAGCGACTCTTCCGGGAGCCAGCGCCGAAGAGATTGAAACGACAGTCACCAAGCCTCTTGAGGAGGCGATTAATACTGTTTCCGGGCTGGATGAAATCCAATCTGTCAGCCGGGAAGGGGCCTGCACGATCATTGTCAAGTTTGTCCTCGAGAAAGATATCGATGTCGCCGTTCAGGAAATTCGCGACAAGATCGCAGCGATTCAGCTCCAGCTGCCCGAAGACATGGACGCGCCGATCGTCAATAAATTCGATCTCGATGCCTCTCCAATTATGACGATTGCTGTCTCCGGGCGGCGGGATGAACGCGAGGTTACGGAACTGGCCAAGCGGAGAATTCAGGAGGTGTTGCAAACGGTTCCGGGGGTCGGTTCAATCTTTCTGTCCGGAGGTCGGAGCCGTGCGATCAATGTCATTCTCAATGTAGATCAGTTGAATGCTTATAACCTTTCTGTGGAAGACGTTCGTCAGGCCCTGGTGGCTCAGAACATCGAACTTCCCGGGGGGATTGTTGATCAGGGAGAACGGGAGCTCGTTCTCCGGACGCTGGGGCGAATTCGGAACACCGAGCAATTCAACAGCCTGATCATTACCAATCGTAATGGATATCCGATTCGGATTCGTGATGTCGGCCGGGCAGAGGATTCCATTGAGATTCCCCGTGGAGCGAGCACGCTCGACCGGGAGAATGCCGCAAGTCTGTTCATTCTCAAGCAGTCTGGGACCAATACGGTTGCGATTTCCAATGCGGTGAAAAAGCGACTGGAGAAGATTCGCCAGACTCTTCCAAGCGATATTCGCATCGAGATCATTCAGGATCAGGCCCACTTCATTCAGGAATCAATGGATGAAGTGCAGTTTCACCTGATCCTGGCTGCTGTGCTTGTCTCTGGAACGATTCTCCTGTTCATCCGGGACTGGCGGACGACCATTATTGCCACACTGGCCATTCCGACGTCGATTGTTCCGACCTTCCTGTTCATGCAGTACATGGATTTCTCGCTGAACAACATCACCATGCTCGCGCTGATTCTGGCGATCGGGATCGTGATTGATGATGCTGTGGTCGTGCATGAAAACATCTTCCGATACATGGAAGAATATGGGCTGGATGCAGAGACGGCCGCACGAAAAGGGACCAGCGAAATTGCTCTCGCCGTTCTGGCGACCAGCTTGTCGCTGGTGGTGATTTTCGTTCCCGTCGCCTTCATGGGGGGAATCGTCGGGCGGTTCTTCTCGAGCTTTGGCCTGACGGTCGCCTTTGCCATTTTGATGAGTCTGTTCGTCTCATTCACCCTGACCCCGATGCTTTGTGCCAAGTTCCTGAAGCTGGAAGAGGGGCATGGAGCCAGTTCCAAGTCGGGGTGGCTGTATCAGATCATCGATCGTGCCTATGGGGTCTCATTGCGATTCGCGATTCGACACCGGATTCTGACGATGATCGTCTGTATTCTGGTGACCCTGTCCACGTTCCCCCTGATCGCAACGATGGGGGTCAACATGGTGCCTCGCGATGATCAGAGCGAGTTTCAGGTGAGCATCCTGACCCCCGAAGGCTACACGCTCCAGCGAACGACAGAAGTGGTCTGCGAGATTGAAAGCCGGATCAAGGAGCTTCCCGGAGTCACGCATCTGTTCACCGTCATCGGAGAGAGTACGGGAGGAGGAAAGGGCCAGGGGGATGTCACCAAGGCATCCATTCACGCATCGATTGTTCCTCTGGAAGACCGGAAGTATTCGCAGTTCGACGTCATGAAGCGGGCCCGACGCATCATGGAAGATTATCCGGAGCTTCGGACGGCGGTTATGGATGTGGCGACCATCGGTGGAGGAGCGAACGGCGACAGCCGCATCTTCCAGATGTACCTGAAGGGGCCGGATCTCCAGAAGCTGGCGACATATTCGGAAACTCTTGCGACGGAACTGCGGAAGATTCCCGGACTGGTGGATGTCGATACAACCCTCTCGCTGCGAAAGCCGGAACTTCAGGTGAAGATTGATCGAGATCGAGCCAGCGATCTGGGAATTCCCGTACAGACCATTTCCAGCACGCTGAACGTTCTGGTTGGAGGTCAGATTGTTTCGAAGTACGAGGAAGAGAGTGAGCAGTACGACGTCTGGTTAAGGGCGGACAAAACATTCCGGGACAACCCGCAGAATATCGATTCGATCACCATCCCCTCTCCAACCGCGGGACTGGTACAGCTCACCAGCCTGGCGACTCTTGAAGAGGCCCGGGGACCGAGTCAGATTGAACGGTTAAACAGGCAGCGAACGGTGACTGTCCGTGCCCATCCGGAGGATGTCACGCTTCGTGAAGCGGTCGACAGGGCCAACCAGATCGTCAAGGAAATGAACATGCCTCCGGAATACGAGGTGTCGTACGGAGGTCAGGCAGAAATGCTCGGCGAGACCGCGTACTACTTCGGGGTCGCATTGGGATTGAGCATCCTGTTCATGTATCTAATTCTGGCAGCCCAGTTCGAAAGCTGGTTGCATCCAATCAGCATTCTGTCGGCGCTCCCGGTGACAATTCCGTTCGGACTGATTTCACTGGTGCTGTTTCGGACGCCCATGGACCTGTATGCCATGTTCGGGCTGTTCATGCTGATTGGAATCGTGAAGAAGAACGGAATTTTGCAGGTCGACAAGACCAACGAGCTTCGAGCTGCGGGGATGGATCGGGACGCTGCGATTCTGGAGGCAAACCATGTCCGTCTGCGTCCGATTCTGATGACCACGATCATGCTGGTGGCTGCGATGGCTCCAATCGCCGTCGGACAGGGACCAGGAGCGGGAGCGCGGGCCAGTATGGCGAAAGTGATTATCGGGGGGCAGATGCTCAGTCTGCTCCTTGCCCTGCTGGTGACTCCGGTGACCTACTCACTGATTGACAGCGTTGATACCCGCATTCGAAAGTGGTTTGGTTTGAAGTCGCGGTTCGAACCGAAGCAGGTCTGAGATCACTCGCGGGGCTCTTTCCGTTTGAGTCTCTCTTCCTGCGCTGATTTCCATTCCCCCCCGAGTTCCGTCAAAGGTTTGCCGGTCAATTCCTTCCAGAGGTCTTCCTCATAGCGCCCTTCCCGGATGGCAGCATTCAGACGAGAAACGAAATCGTCCCGAGAATTTTCACTGACCCAGTTCAGGAAGTTGGCCGAGATCCGGTAACTGGCGTCGTAGCGGGCCTCTTTCAGATTGCGAGGCGTGATCGCTGCGCCGCGAGAGTCCGGTTCATAACGGAACCACCGGACATAATCCGGAATCCCCTCCACCAGCCACTTGGGAGGTGGATTTGTACGAGGATACTCCTGGACGACGTGGACCAGTTCATGGACAACTGCTCCCAGTGCTTCCCGGTCTTTTTCTCGCCTGAACCAGGGGGCATTGAGCGAGACCTCATTTCCTGCCGCCCAGGCGGGGAATTCGCCCATATCATCCCGGTAACGGAATCGCACTGCTCTTTTCGCATGAAAATCCTTGCTCGGAAAGAGTTCCACGATCTTCGGATACCATTCGACAATGGTGGGGATCAGCTTTTCGTCCGTCCACTTCGTCAGGTCAGGAGCAAGGGTCATGTCGATGGCGAACTGGAAGCGGGCATCGTCAGTTTGGAACGTCTTGATCACCCGTTCCGAAGTCGCCGGTTTCACAAACTGAAGTTCCGGTCCGTCAGCATCAATGATGTCGATCTCGCTGAAGAAGGTATTCCCATAAGGATCTCGCGTTTCGGTGACGTCGATGTCAAAAAGCAGGTAACGATAATTCCCAAGTGCCCCGGTTGAATCGGTAATGGCAACAGCATGCTGTCCAAAGGAATTGGTCGCTTTTGATCGACTGTCCACCTTCGCGATGAGTTTCCAGCCACAGGACTGTGGTGGGACGTTGGCGGGAGGGTCGAGTCGCAGATTCTTGGTTGTGTCGTCTGCTCCATAGATGTCGTAGACCTGAGGGGCACGATCTTCGCGGTGCCAGGAATAGGTGCCAATCCGTTGGACCGGAATCGTCTTTTTCAAATCGACCCGAATGCGTCCCCCTTTGGTCCCCGCCCGGAAGAAGAAGTTGGCGGAAGGATGATCATGGGAATCGGGGATTCGCCCATCATGAAGAACATCGATATCCGGGCTGTTGCTATCTTTCGTGCCATCGACAATCGACCAGATGGCGTCTGCTCCGGCATCATTTGAGGCGGGCGCGGGAACATTGGGGAAGGCGAAGTCGGATGTCAGTTCGCTTCTGGCAATCTCAACCTGAACTTCAGCGCTTGCCGGGGAGGGACAGGATAGTAACAGACAGATTGTCCAGATTGTCAAAATCAATGCCGGGCCGAATGGGACGTTTGTCATGAAGGTCTCCAATAAATCGACATGCAGGTCATTGTGTGATACGGGATTGAGAGTTCAGAATCCGTTTCAGGAAATGATGTTTCGGTTTGAAAGGACATGAACTCCAACGTCCCCTGTCTGGCATCCCCCGTCAATAGGTTAAGAGAGGAATTTTTCGGTCTTCGAAGTGCTGTGCGTTTCTTTTTTCTGCGTCCCGCAATTTTCGTCGTGCACCAATTGGGGATTTCAGACAGGTCCATTCCATGTCTGGTTCGTAAAATCCATAAAGAAACCGCAGACGCTGTCTTCCAAATTTTCTTCAGTCCGGGGGGAGGAAGTTCCGTCTGTCTCCTAGTCGGATTCCCGTAGTGGGTCTAGAATCGTTCCAGAGCGAACGACCTGTTGCCGTAATGCGCTCCCAGTCAATTTTGCGACACTCTTCGGGCCTCTCTGGAGTTTGGCATGCAATATCGGACGCTGACAGCTCTTCCGGTTTATAACGAGGAAAAATACCTGCTGGATGTGCTGGAGGAGGTTCGACAGTACAGCGAGGATATCCTCGTAGTTGATGATGGATCTTCAGACCGAACTCCTTTGCTGCTGAAGGAGTGCGAAGGAATTCAGGTCATTCGGCACCATGTCAACATGGGGTACGGAGCGGGCCTGCGAAGTGCGTTCAACTACGCCATTGAACACGAATATGACGTCCTCGTGACCATTGATTGCGACGGACAGCATCAGCCCCGACTCATTCCAGAACTGGCTGCGGCCGTTTTTCCGGAGGATGGTCCTCCCTGGGATATTGTCTCCGGAAGTCGTTATCTGAAGGCCTTTGACGATAATTCCGTTCCTCCACCGGAACGCCAGCGGGTGAACATGGAAATTAACCGCCAGCTGGAAGAACGGTTCGGCCTGAAACTGACTGATTCATTTTGCGGATTCAAAGCGTATCGCGTGGAAGCGCTGAAAGTCTTTGACATCACCGAACTTGGGTACGCAATGCCGTTGCAGCTCTGGGTGCAGGCGGTGCGACACCAGCTGCGAATCAGGGAGTTCCCGGTTCCGCTGATCTATCTGGATGAAAACCGATCTTTTGGCGGCGTTCTGGACGATTCACAGAAGCGCTTGCAATACTATCTCTCTGTCCTGCAACGGGAGGGGAGCGCTCAGCAGGTGGAATGCGGAGACGGAAAAGACTGATTTCCAATGGTCCAGTCTCCGGTCCTCTGATTTGGACCTGCGAACATTGACCTGTTGGTGCTGCTTCTGATTCCATTGCCCTGTGTTCGCCACGTGTCGGCCCTTTGACCTTCGCCACCAATGATCTCGTCTCCATCTCTTTCTGAGCCTCGGGAACAGCGATTGGTCGCACCGCGGGTGGATGGGGCCATTGTCAGCCAGCCGGACCTTTCGCGGGCAGTCGAACTCGCTCGTTCGAACTCGCAACGACTTGATGCAGCCCCGATTCATATCGGGGGGCGTCCTCTGGACGAATTTCGCGAGTGGACCCGCACAGAATGTCTTCGTTCCGCTCGGGACTGGATACAGCGGGAACTGGGGATTGATCCCCCATCGACTGCGTCGGGGGGATTGATTTTTCTGACCGGACATCAGCCTCAGCTCAATCATGCCGGGGTCTGGATGAAAAATGTGGCGGTCGCCCGGTTGGCGGATGCGAGTGGCGGAATCAGTCTGAATCTGATTGTGGATAACGATCTTGCGGGACCTCCTGTCGTGCGAGTCCCTGCGGGGACCCGGGAGGAACCTCGCTTTGAGGACATCCCCTTCGACATCACTCAGGCGACGTGCCCGTGGGAAGAACTTCATCTGCAGGATCGCGACCTGTTCGCATCCTTTTCGACCCGCATTCGAAATGCGATGGCAGAATGGGGAATTGAACCCGCGTTGACGGAGTTCTGGCCACGTGCAGTGGAGTTGAGCCAGCGTTGCACTTCGATAAGTTCCCTGCTGTCACAGTGCCGAATCGCGCAGGAGCAGTCCTGGGGGATTCGGAATCTGGAGCTGCCGATCAGTCAGCTCTGTCGAACCGATCCGTTTCTCACGTTTGTCGCCCATCTGGCGCTCAATGTCCGGCAGTTCTACTCGGACTACAACGACGCGGTCCACGAGTACCGCAAACAGTATCGTGTGCGGAATCATCGGCATCCTGTTCCGGATCTGGGGCGACATGATGATTTGTACGAACTCCCCTTCTGGTACTGGGAGGCGGGAGATCGTGATCGGAAGGGGGTCTATGCAAGGCCGCTGTCTGATGGAGTCGAGCTGGTCGCTGGGGGCCAATTGCTGGCGCGACTCTCATCAGGGGACGATCTGCAATCACTCCGGGACCTCCAGAACAAAGGGCGTCTGCGTCCTCGGGCGCTCACCAACACGCTGTTTGCGCGGATTTGCTTCGGAGATCTGTTCATTCACGGCATCGGCGGGGCTCGCTACGACGAAATTACGAACCGCATCATTGAGACCTTCTTTGGCCTCCCTGTTCCTGAATTCGTCACGCTGACAGCGACATTGTTCCTGCCATTGGCCCCTTATTCCGTGTCTCAGGAGGATGTGTCCCGACTCAAGAATGAAATCCGCCGTCTTCGGTTTTCCGGGCCGGATGATGAATCCGCACCCGATGCACTAGCCGATCAGATTCGTCGCTCGGAACTCCTGACCGCAGCGGCTCGTGACCGGGCTGCCGGGTACTCGCGCAGGGAGCGCCGAGATCGTCAGGGGGAGGCGCGCCGGAGGCATCGAGAGCTGGTCCGGATTCGGGAACACCTGGCCCAGTTCGCAGCTGCGGAGATTGCGGAGAAGGAAGAACAGCTGAAAATTGCTCAGCAGCAACTTCGGGCGAATACCGTTCTGGCCAGTCGCGAGTTTGCCGCCTGTCTATCGCCCGCAGAATCCCTTCAGCAGCTTGTTGATTCGCTCTCCCGGAAGATCTGAAAGATCCCGTCTGCAGGCTGCACGAGTGGCCGGAAAAATGGGTTCATCTGAAGGCTCTTTCATCGCAGTCTTGCGATTCGCGCGCGAACACTTGCGGCAGAAAACGCAGCAGGGAAGTGGGGCTTTCAGTTTCTTGTGAATTCTGACTATGCCTGCGGCGAAGTCCTGTGCTAAGTTGTCCCCACATCAGAAGTGACGGCTGGAGGCCATCACGCCAGACATCGACAGGAAAAGAGGTTATGGCAAAACACGGTACGGAGGCCAATGTGAATTCCGGTTCGAATTCAGGTGAGCGGATTGACGTCCAGATCCGCTGGCTCATTCGCCGTGATATGCCGGAAGTGCTGCGAATCGAGCAGAGCAGCTTCGGCAGTCCATGGGGAGATGAGGACTTTCTCTGTTGCCTCCGGCAGCGAAACTGCATCGGCATGGTTGCCGAGCATGATCACAAGATCCTGGGGTTCATGATTTACGAACTCCATAAGTCACGGCTGCAGATTCTCAATTTTGCCGTGGCACCGGAATGCCGGAAGCGGGGCATCGGTACGCAGATGATCATGCGGCTTGTCGACAAACTGTCGCAGCAGCGCCGAAACGAGATCATTCTTGAAGTCCGGGAGAGCAATCTGGACGCTCAGCTCTTCTTCAAGAAGTTGAACTTCAAGGCGGTTTGTGTCCTGCGGCGGCACTTCGACGACACGGAAGAAGATGGCTACATCATGCAGTTCAAGCTGAATGCAGAGGATGAGGAAGCCACCTTCACTCCTCGCAATCGCATCAGCGAGATCAGCGATATCGACGCAGCGTGACCTATCGACGCTGAGCCAGGATTCGTTACAGGGGAGCCGGACCTGAACCGGTTCCCCTTTTTTCGTTTGCATTCCTCACACATCTCGGCGATGGGACAGAATGTCCTCTTCTGAAATCTGAGAGTTGCCCCGGAACGTATTGGGAGCCTCAAAGTGCAATTTGTCATCGTGAAAATGGCCGGCGCACAGTTGCAAGTCCTTTGCAATCCGGGATGATGCTGGCGAAATGCAGGGTGTCGTCAATTCAATGAATGGGAAGAATTCGGCTGCCGGCCAGAGATCGGTGGTCGAGGTCCTTCCCCGGACCTGCGGAAGTCTCGCATTCATTTCATTCCTGGATTTCGCGAATGGCCCATACCCAATCAGACTACATTGAGGTTCGCTATACCAAGAAAAAAGGCCGCGGGGTCTTTGCCCGCAAGTTCATTCCGAAAGGGACGGAATTTGAGCGAGTCCCGGTGATTGTGGTGACCTGGGACAAAATCATGGATTCCGAGCTGGGGCATTATGCCTACAGCTGGACTGATACCAAGGCCGCCATCGCTATGGGCTATGGTTCACTGTACAACCACAGCTTCAACCCGAATGCCTATTATCAGGACGTCGGTCGACAGACCAAGGTCTTCATTGCCCATCGGGATATCCAGCCGGGTGAGGAAGTGACCATTAACTACAACGGCGATCCAAACGATAAGACAAACGAACTTGGATTCGAGGTCATCGAGGATTGAGCCGTCAGCCCCGAGGCGGTCGGCAGCCAGATTCATCGAGTGGACGCTGGTTGCATTCCGAATCTGGTAGGCTGACTTGCGCCGGAAGT
>CALLWY010000261.1 GCA_938015865.1 uncultured Planctomicrobium sp. | reverse complement strand
AACTTCTCGTCGTCATTGCAATTATTGCCGTCCTCATTGCATTACTGCTTCCAGCTGTTCAGCAGGCCCGGGAGGCTGCCCGCCGCAGTCATTGTAAGAATAATCTCAAGCAGATCGGTCTGGCCCTGCATAATTATCATGACCTGCACGGTGTGCTGCCTCCGGGATGGACCAATCCGGTGAACAATCTTGCATCAGATTATTGCTTCACAGGGTCCGCGGATGGCGGGGCACCCTGGACGGTAATGATTCTTCCTCTCATTGATCAGCTGGCACTTTATAATAAGTTTGACTTTACGACGATGAAGTTCGGGAGCGGCAGCAACTGGGCTCCAGCGGGTGTCCGACAACTCTTTGTGCGGATTCCAACTTATCAGTGTCCAACTGATCCTGCATCGACACGTTTTCCCCTGTCTCTTAACTATATGGGGATCGAAGGTGGTGGAGCACCGGATTGCGTTTCCAGCCCTTCGAATGATGTTTATTACAGCAGAAATGGTTCTCTCTGGGTGAATTCCAGAATCGGTTTCCGTGACATGACGGACGGACCTTCCAATGTCCTCCTGGTTGGAGAATCAAAGTACTGGCGGACTGATCCTGACAACGCGTCACGCCTTGCTGGAAGTTCGTGGGCCACCAGTCCCAAGATGAACTCGAAGAATACCACGGGATCAACCTGGACCAACATCGTGGTGTTTAACCAGATTAATCAGTATGAGGAATCGACGGCGAACACGATTGAGGGAATGTGGGAGATTCTCAGGCCTCATACCTCAAATACGATGGGGAGTCATCATACAGGAGGTTGTCATGGTCTCTTCGGAGATGGTGCCGTCCGTTTTCTGAATGAGAATATGGACCTGACAACGTTGCAGCGGCTCGGAAGTATCGCCGATGGGAATCCCCTGGCAGAGTTTTAATTAAGTATCAATGAATGTTGCCATCACGATGATGTCAGGCATTCGTGAATCTGAAGATCGCGGGATTCTTCGGCTGGATTGCCCGGTGTGGATGTGAGAGTTCGACGGGTTTTCTCATGTTATGAGAAGCTCTCAATGTTCATTGATAAAGGGGAACCATCCGTTCATCAATCAGTTGCATCTATGAGAGGATGGATTAATGATGAATGTCGTCTCGACGAGTCGTTCCATTTTTGGTGGGTATATTGCCGTCTTCGTTCTGATTACTGGATGTTTTTCTCAATCCGGAGTTGATCGACAGTTCCTTTCGGGGAAGGTGACTTTTGATGGTCAGCCTCTTCCTGCGGGCGAAATTCAGTTCCGTCCTGATTTTGATAAAGGGAACAAGGGCCCGGGGACATATGCCAAAATTGTTGATGGGAGATTTCAGACCCCGGATTCGAAAGGGGTTGTTCCTGGGCCGACCGTTGTGACCGTCTCCGGGTTCGATGGGATTCCGTACGAATATCAGGATGGGGGGGAAACCATTGTTGAAAAGCGGGGGAGGCCGGTTTTTTCCAAGTATCGAATCGATCTGGAAATCCCGGCTGGGGTGAACGAAATTGATCTGGAGATTCCCGGTTCTGCTTCTTCAACAATAAAGGGCAAGAAATAGCAGCCTGATTGCAGTAGGTCCACGGAGTCTTGCCATCGTGAAGCCATAATCAGACCGGGGCGTCTTTGCACTTCAGTCCGCCCGGACGGAGGACAAAATTCTTCCAGGGACTCATCGGTTCCGTCTTCTTGTTCCCCTGCACTTCCATGTGAAATTTCGGGAAAACGAAACGGGTGCTGGACGCGCCGGATGAAATTTGCGAAAGTGTCTTTTGTATCAGTGGTGGCTGATCGGTTCCGTCGAGTCTCCAGGGGGCAGTGCAGATGTCCCGGGTGCAAGACATCGCAGGATCTTTGGCCAGCGGCTTATTGGCCGCCGGTGACGACACCCGGGGTGTTGTTACCAGCAGGCGGCCGAATCGACAAAATCTCTCTCCGCGGTTTCTCTTTTATCTTCTTCACGTCTTCTTGAGGTCCTTGATTCAGGGACCTTTTTCTGTTGATAGGGGGCTTTCTTCCAATTATGTGATCTCCGCAGGAGATCTGATCTTACTTCCGGGCTGGAAGAATTGGGGATGGCGATTGCATTTCGGAAGGTTTTCCAGGCGGCGCATCAGAACGACTGACTGGAGCTGGTTTCTGATTCAGGGCCTGATTTCCCGCGTTCGACCCTTCAAATTCAGGAGAATCACATGCCTCGACATCCGGTAGACGAACTTCGCAATATTGTTCTGGTTGGGCATGGGGCAACTGGAAAGACGTCGCTTGCTGACCTGATGCTCTACAAATCTGGAGCGAGTCGGCGGCTTGGATCTCCAGAGGATGGAACCAGCCTGCTGGATACTGATGAGGATGAGAAGCAGCGGCATCACTCCATCACCTCTCATGTTTGTCATTTTGAACACGCTGGAGCACGCATCAATGTGATCGATGCTCCCGGAATGCCTGATTTTGTCGGGCAGGTCATCGGAGCCTATCGTGCTGCGGAGACGGTTTTGATTACCGTCAATGCGCTCCACGGAATCGAGGTCAATTCCCGCAAGTCGTTCCAGCATGCCGGCAACCGAGGGCTGGCCCGGTGCATCGTTGTGAACAAGTGTGATCAGGAGAATGTTGATCTGCCCGGGCTGATGCAGTCGATTCGGTCCCAGTTTGGACAGGCCTGTGTCCCAATGACGATTCCTCTGGGGACTGGGACGCACATTCATGGCGTCATCAGTACCGTGTCACTCCCCGATCCCCTTCCGGAAGATGCAGCACTTGATCCCGTTGAGGCCAATCAGGAATTGATTGAAGCGGCTGTCGAAGCAGATGAAGAACTGATGGCCCGCTACTTCGAAGGGGAGGTCATTGCCGGGGAAGATCTGGACCGGGCGATTCGCAAGGCGATTGTCGCGGGAACTCTCATTCCGGTGTTCTTCACTGCGGTGAAGTCGGATATTGGTGTTGCGGAACTGATGGATGCAGTGGCGAAGTACACCCCTTCGCCCACAGCAATTGAACGACATGTTCTTCGAGAAGGAGAAGATGTTCCCATCAGGCCCGACCCCACCGGTCCATTAGTCGCTCAGGTCATCAAGACCCGAATTGATCCGTTTGTTTCGAAAGTCAATTACCTTCGGATTTATTCCGGGACCCTAAAAAAAGACCAGACCGTTCATATTGTGGGGACGGACAAGAGTGTGAAAATCCATCAGTTGATGGATGTGCAGGGGGGACAGCATGAAAGCGTCGACGAAGCGATTGCAGGGAACATCGTCGCTGTCAGCCGGATTGAGGACCTCCATACCGGGGACGTAATTTCTGATGGCGCAGATCATGTCACCATGCCCCCCTTGGCCTTCCCGCGGCCCATGATCGGGCTGGCGGTCGAACCGAAGAGCCGGGCCGATCAGGCTAAAATCTCAGCTGCCTTGCACAAGATTGAAGAGGAGGACCCGACATTCCGTGTCCATCGCGAAGAGCAAACCCACGAGATGGTCATGGAAGGGATGAGTGAACTGCATCTTCAACTCATCCAGAATCGACTCCATCAGCGCGAGAAGGTTGATATTATCACTCACCCGCCACGGATCCCCTATCGGGAAACGGTGAGCATCCCGGCGGAAGGGAGCTATCGTCACAAAAAACAATCCGGGGGTGCCGGGCAATTCGCGGAAGTGCATCTGAGGATTTCTCCCTGTCCTCATGGAATCAGTCCGGACGAATACTTCACCCGACAGCGGTTTGAGAATATGCGGTCGTATCATTACGACCCGGAACTCAATTTCTGCTTTGTCGATCGCGTCACCGGTGGTTCTGTCCCCAATCAGTTCATCCCTGCAGTCGAAAAGGGAGTGCGGGAGCGGATGTCGCAAGGGGTGATTGCGGGATGCCAGATTCAGGATCTGATCGTCGAGCTGTTCTTCGGGAAAGATCATCCCGTCGACAGTAACGAGACCGCTTTTCGAACCGCAGCGAGCATGTGTCTGAAGGAGCTGTTTCTTCAGGCCCGACCTGTGTTGCTCGAGCCGATCATGCAGGTCGAGATTACGATCCCCAGTCAGAAAATTGGTGATATCAGCAGCGACCTGAACACCCGCCGTGGCCGGATGGAAGGAATTGACGAGGTCCCCGGCGGATTTTCATTGATTCACGCCAAGATTCCTCTGGCAGAACTGATGACCTATGCCCGGACTCTTTCCGGTCTGACTGCAGGGCAGGGGTCATTTACCATGGAATTCTTTTCTTACGAGATGCTCCCGCAGAATGAGCAGCAAAAAGTCATTCAGCAGCAAGCCCATCTGCACAATGGAAATGGAGAGCCTCACTGACAACGTGGCCCGGTCAGCGAGCCGGAGCGGTGTCCTGTGTCATGGAATGCCCCATGAGCCGGTAGTGCGTCGCCACTTCCTCCGGTGAGAGGGCGCGCCGGTAGATGGCGACTTCATCCAGACTTCCGATGAACTGTCGTTCGGTGGTTGAGTTCCGCAGCTCGCCCAAAAACAGGCGGTAGGCTGTAAGATCCTCATTCGGTTCTATCGTCACCTCACGGACCAGTTCTCCGTTCAGATAGAATTGCAT